>CBHWEO010000124.1:0-15590 GCA_966112955.1 uncultured Duganella sp.
CAGCACGGCTCCGTGTTCCCGTGGCTGACGGTGCAGCAGAACCTGATGTTCGGCCTGAATGGCGACCAGCACGGCGACAAGGCCGCGCTGGCGGACCATTATGCCGAGATGGTGGGCCTGAAGGGCTTCGAGAACGCCTATCCGCACGAACTGTCGGGCGGCATGCTGAAGCGGGCCGAAATCGCCCGTGCGCTGGTAGTGAAGCCGGAAATCCTGTACATGGACGAACCGTTCTCCGCGCTCGATGCGCTGATGAACCTGAAGATGCGCAACGAACTGCTGCGCGTGCTGTCGGAGGAGCGCCACACGGTGCTGCTGATCACCCACGACGTGGAGGAAGCGATCTACCTGGCCGACCGTATCCTGGTGCTGTCGCCGCGCCCGACCCGCATCCAGGCCAGCTTCAAGGTCGAGCAGCCACACCCGCGCAAGTTGTCCAACCCCGCGCTGCAGCAGCTGAAGGACGACATCCTCGCCCAACTGGGCTTGTAAGATCAGGCTTCCCGCAGCAGCAGGCGGTATTCGCTGGGGGTGACGCCGACGGTGGCGCGGAACTGGCGGGTGAAGGCGCTGTGGTCGGCGTAGCCGCAGGCCTGGGCGATGTCGGATACGCTGGCATCGCCGGCCAGCATGCGCGAGGCCGCTTCCAGCCGCGTCTTGATGATCATCTGGCGCGGCGTCAGGTGGAAGATGCGCTCGAAGTAGCGCTCGATCTGCGCCACCGACATGTGCGCCGTGCGCGCCAGCTGCGGCAGGGTCAGGGCTTCGCCGTACTTCTCATGGATCAGGCGCACCGCGTCGGCCACCTTGTGGTACGCCGGGTTCTTGTGGTCCGCCATGGCCAGGTCGCGCGACACGCCGGCCAGGCCGACGATGGCGCCGTGGGCGTCGCGCAAGGGCCGCTTCTGGGTCAGGCACCAGCCGGGATCGCGGTTGGGGTAGAGGTGCAGTTCCAGCTGGTCCTCGATCTGCATGCCGTCTTCCAGCACGGCATGGTCCTGGGCCTGGAAGCGCTGGCCCAATGGCGCGGGGAACAAGTCGTTGGCGGTCGTGCCCAGCAGGCTGGCCTTGTCCTTCACGCCGCAGCGGCGCGCCAGGGTCTGGTTCACCACCACATAGCGCGCGGCGCGGTCCTTGACGAAGAACACCACGTCCGGCAAGGCATCGAACAAGGGTTCGGCAAAAAAGACGTCCCCGATCCTGGTTCCCAGGTCGCTGCGCGCTGCGCTTTGCAAAATATGTACCGACATGCCGCTCTCCTGCTGATTCCCGCTGAATTTGTTCATTTTTACACGATTATGCGGATTTCGTCATCATCAAAGGGCGGGTGATGCAAGACGCGGCCGGCGCGAGCGCATAAGATGGCAGGCATGAAAACCATTGCCATTATCGATTCCCACACCGGCGGCGAACCCACCCGCCTGGTGGTAGACGGCGGCCCGGACCTGGGCAGCGGACCCCTGAACGAGCGCCTGGCGCGCTTGCGCGACCAGCATGACGGCTTCCGCTCCGGCGTCGTGTGCGAACCGCGCGGCTCGGACGTGCTGGTGGGCGCGCTGCTGTGCCAGCCGCATGCGCCCGATTGTGCAGCAGGCGTCATCTTTTTCAACAACGTCGGCTACCTCGGCATGTGCGGCCACGGCACCATCGGCCTGGTGGCCTCGCTGGCCTTCATGGGCCGCCTGAGCGCCGGCGTGCACCGCATCGATACGCCGGTGGGCGTGGTGGAGGCGGAACTGCACGAGGACGGCAGCGTCACCGTCAACAACGTGCCGGCCTGGCGCAAGGCGGCCGGGGTGCCGGTCGAGGTCCCGGGTTACGGCGTGGTGCGTGGCGACATCGCCTGGGGCGGCAACTGGTTCTTCCTGGTATCCGACCATGGCCAGCAACTGGACCTTGCCAACGTGCGTGCACTGACGGCCTATACTACGGCCATCAAGGATGCGCTGGAAGCGCAGGGCATCACCGGCGACGGCGGCGCCCTGATCGACCATATCGAACTGTTTGCCGATTCCCGCAGCGGGGCGGGCGACAGCCAGAACTTCGTGCTGTGCCCGGGCAATGCCTACGACCGCTCGCCTTGCGGCACCGGCACCAGCGCCAAGCTGGCCTGCCTGGCGGCCGACGGCAAGCTGGCCGAAGGGGATGTCTGGCGCCAGGAAAGCATCGTCGGCAGCGTGTTCGAAGGCAGTTACCGCCGCGACGGCGAGCGCGTGCTGCCCAGCATCCGCGGCAAGGCCTGGGTCAACGCGACGGCCACCCTGGTGCTCGACCCGGACGACCCGTTCATGTGGGGCATCCGCTGAGCGGGGCACAGCCCGGCCTCGACGTTTCCCTGCGCCTGGTGCAGAATGTGCCCCAGGACTTTGTTACGCCGAGGATGCATGCCGATCAATTATGTACGACGCCTGACCGGGCGCCAGCGCGCCGCGCAGGCTAACCGCCACCTCGGTATCGCGCTGGCCTTCGTGGCCGGCGCCGCCAATGCCGGCGGCTTCCTGGCCGTCAAGCAGTACACCTCCCATATGACCGGCATCCTGTCGTCCGCCGCCGATGACCTGGCGCTGGGCGCGCTCGACGCGGCCATCGATTGTGCCGGCGCGCTGCTGGCCTTCCTGGCGGGGGCGGCCTGCTGCGCCATCATGGTCAATTTCGCGCGGCGCCGCCAGTTGCACAGCGAATTCGCCTTGCCGCTGCTGCTGGAAGCCATCCTGCTGCTGGCGTTCGGCGTGCTGGGCACGCGCCTGCAGGCCATCGACGTGCTGGTGCTGCCGGCCACGGTCACGCTGCTGTGCTTCATGATGGGCTTGCAGAATGCCGTGATCACCAAGCTGTCCAACGCCGAAATCCGCACCACCCACATGACGGGCATCATCACCGACCTCGGGATCGAGGCCGGCAAGGCCTGCTACTGGAACCGCGACGACCAGGCCGTGCCGCGCGTGGCGGCAGACTGGAAGCGGGTGCGCATCCTGGCGTCCCTGGTCAGTTCCTTCTTTGTCGGCGCCGTGGCGGGCGCCTTCGGCTTCAAGGCGGTGGGTTTCGGCGCCACGCTGCCGCTGGCCTGCGTGCTGCTGGCCATGGCGGCAGTGCCGATCTACGACGACCTGGTGGCGATCCGCGCCTAGCCTTCGCGGAACACCAGCACCGGGATCTTGCTGTGGGTGAGCACTTTCTGGGTCTGGCTGCCCAGCATCAGGCTGGCCAGGCCGCTGCGCCCGCGCGAAGCCATGGCGATCAGGTCGCAGCCGCGCTGCAGGGCGGTGGCAATGATGGCCGCATGTGGCTGGTCGGCGTGCAGCTGCAAGGTGGTGCAGTCGACGTGCAGGGTGGTGGCCTGGCGCGCGATATCGGCCAGGATGGCGTTGTCCTGCTGGGGCGGCGCGACGCTGGCCAGCGCCGGCTCTTCCGGTAAAACGTGCACCGCCGTGACACGGGCACCGCTTTCGCGGGCCATGCGCAGGGCGGCGCGCACTGCCAGTTGCGACGCGGCGGAGCCGTCGCTGGGAATCAGGATGTGGCGAAACATGGGACTTGGTCTCCTTCAGGGGCTGCAGTCTAAAGCGTCCCGCCACATTGCCGCAACCATTCAGGCGGTGCGCGCTGCGCCGGGCGCGCGGCGGGCGTCCAGGCTCAGGGTGCCGGCGCCGAAGGCGGCAACCTGCAGCAGGCCGCCAGCCATCGCGAAGTTCTTCATCAGGTGGATCATCTGGTTCTGGTCACCGACCGCGCTGTGGAACACCAGGCCGGTCACGATGGAAAACGCGGCCAGTGCCAGCGCCACCTGGCGGGTGTACAGGCCGGCCACCAGTAGCAGTCCGCCGCCCACTTCGATGGCAATGGCGGCGGCCAGCCCCAGTTCGGGGAAGGGCAGGCCCGCCGAGCTGATGTAGCCGATGGTGCCGGCCGGATTGGCGATCTTGCCGATGCCGCTCATGACGAAGATGGCTGCCATCAGGAGGCGGCCCACCAGGGGCAGGTAGTTGTTATTGGCGTTCATGGTATGGCTCCTTCGGGAATGTGTGGTTGATGGAGTCATCTTATGCCGCAGAGACATATTCCGGAAGCCAATATATTTAGATGCAATGTATCGCTATTTCAGATGGATTGTTCTTGCAGCAGGCGCGCCAGCCGTTGCCTGAGCTCGGCGCCCGGGGGCTGGCTGTGCGGCTGGGAGACGCTTTCCAGCGCCACCGCCAGCGGCAGGTCCATGGCGCTGAGGTGACCGAGGAACCAGCGCGGCAGGCGCTCCAGCAGGGTGCGCGCACCGGCCGGGTCGTCGCTGGCCACGGGCAGGGCGTGCCGCAGCGCTTCCAGCGCGCGGCGGTGGGCGTCGCGGTGCTCGTGGCCGGCCGGGTAGTGCAGGCGGTCCATCAATTGTTCCTCCTGCGCGAAATCGCTGGCCAGGGCCGCCAGCAGGGTTTCGATGCAGCCGGGCAGGGACGCATCGTCGGCGTCGATGGTGGCGTGGATGGCTTGCAGCAGGCAGCGGTGGGAGGCGTCCATTTCCGGCACGCCGGTTTCCAGCAGCGAGCTCCATTCCAGGTGGTGCATGGCGGTCTCCTTATGGTTCCCGCCAGTCTCGCCCGGCGCCGCTGCGGAAACCATGACCCAGATCAACTAGAATACGGGCATGGAGAAAATACTGATCGTGACGGGCGCCAGCCGCGGCATCGGCGCCGCCATCGCGCGCCGCGCGGCCGCCGATGGCTGGTCGGTGGCCGTGAACTACCAGCGCGATGCCGCCGCGGCGGCCCAGGTGGTCGCGGCCATCGAGGCGGCCGGCGGGCGCGCCTTGGCAGTCCAGGCCGACATGGGCATCGCGGACGATATCGGGCGCCTGTTCGACACCGTGGAACGCCGCCTGGGACCGGTGACCGGGCTGGTGAACAATGCCGGCATCACGGGCGGCCTGGGCACCTTCAGCCGCACCGATCCGGCCGTGCTGGACCAGGTGTTCCGCGTCAATGTGCTGGGCTTGATGCACGCCAGCCGGCTCGCCCTGGCGGCGTTCCGCGCCCATGGCCGGGGCGGCGTGATCGTCAATATCAGCTCGACGGCCGCCACGGCCGGCAGCCCCAATGAATACGTGGCGTATGCGGCCAGCAAGGCGGCCGTCGATACCTTCACCATGGGCCTGGGCAAGGAAGTGACGGCGGAAGGCATCCGCGTGTGCGGCGTGGCGCCGGGCACCACCCAGACCGAGATCCACGCCAGCTCGGGCGACGCCGGCCGCCCGGCGCGCGTGGCGGCGCGCATCCCCATGCTGCGCGTGGGCGAGCCGGACGAAATCGCGGAAGCGGCCGTGTGGCTGCTGTCGCCGGCGGCGCGCTACGTCACCGCCACCACGCTGCGCGTCTCCGGCGGGGCCTGAGCTACCAGTCGATCGACAGCAGCCGCGACGCCATGCGCGGCCAGCACAGGGCGCTGAGTTCCTCGCGCGCGGCCCAGCGGAAGCCGTCCGCTTCCGGCGTCGGTTCGCCCGTGCGCCGGTGCGGGAAGAAGCTGGTGCAGCGCAGGTGGTCCAGGCTGCACAATTCGTCGCCCACTTCCACCTTGAACAGGTGCAGGCGCTTGTCGGGGCGGTAGGGGAATTCGCCCAGATCCTCGAAGCGCTTCGCGTCAAAGTCCAGGCCGGACTCTTCCTGCAGCTCGCGGCGGGCTGCCGCCAGCGGCGTTTCCCCGGCGTCCTGCAAGCCTTTCGGGATATCCCAGCTGCCCGTCCCCGTGACATGGCAGAGCAACAGCTGGCGCGCCGAATTCACGACCAGGGTGCCACAGGAAATTTGTTGCATGTCCTTGTTTCCTTTGCCTTTTTTGCACAGTTGAGTATTTCTGAACAGATAGTGAGGGTACTCTAAGGAAACTTCTCGACAGTTACAAACCGCTGTTATAAAGTGTGAGAATTCCCCTCCCGAGACATTGCGCACGCATGCCATGTTGGCAAGCGGCGCTGGAGTATTGCCGACGATTCTTGTCAAGAGCGCCATTATGCCAAAGCTGCACCAGACGCCAGTCCTGATCGCCATTACCGGAACCCTGTTGCTGCACGGGCCGGCCCATGCCGGCCACCAGGGCCAGGACGGCGGCTGGACCTTTGGCGGCTTCGGCACGCTGAGCGCGGTCCATTCCAGCGAGAAGCAGGCCGACTACTCGGCCAACCCGCTCAATCCCGGCACGGCCGGCGCCACCCATGACTGGAGCTTTGGCGTCGACAGCCGCATCGGTTCGCAGCTATCGTACAACGGCAGCCACTGGTCGGCCGTGCTGCAGGTGGTGGCCGAGCGCAACCTCACGCATGCCTGGAAGCCGGTGGTGGAATGGGCCAATGTGCAATACCAGGCGACGCCGGAGCTGAGCCTGCGGTTCGGCCGCATTGCCTTGCCCCTGTTCCTGTCCGGCGATTACCGCAAGGCCAGTTATGCGCTGCCGTGGGTGCGCACACCGGTCGAACTGTACGGCGCGCTCCCCATCAGCAACAGCGACGGCGTCGACGCCAGTTACCGCTGGACTGCCGGCGCCGTCAAGAACACGACCCAGGTGCTGTTCGGCCGCACCAAAGTGCTGCTGTCCGATACCACCCATGCGCACGCACATCAGCTGGCCGGCGTGTCCAACACCAGCACGGTGGGTGCGCTGACCGTGCGCGCCACGGCCCTCCAGGGCGAGCTGGAGATGCAGCTGGCGCAGGACCTGTGGGCGGCGCTGCGCCAGTTCGGGCCGCAGGGCGACAGCCTGGCACGGCGCTATGAGCCGGACCGCAAGCGCGCCTCGGTGCTCAGCATCGGCGCCTCCTACGACCCGGGCAACTGGTTCTTGATGGGCGAAGTGGGGCGCATCGATGCGCGCTCCTTCCTGGGCGACAAGACGGCCGGCTATGTCAGCGGCGGCTACCGCCTGGGCGCTTTCACGCCGTACGCCACGCTGAGCAGGGTGGCGGCCAACACGCCGACCCGGATCGATGGGCTGGACCTGTCCCAGCTGCCCGCGCCCTATGCGCCGGCGGCGCGGCGCCTCAATGCGGAATTGAACGGTTTGCTCAGCATGATCGCGGTGCAGGACAGCGCCAGCGCCGGCCTGCGCTGGGACGCCGGCAGCAATGCCGCCTTCAAACTGCAATACGACCATGTGCGCCCGCGCGGCGGCAGCAGCGGCACGCTGGGCAACCTGCAGCCGGGCTATGTTTACGGGCACCGTTTCGGCGTGGTCAGCGCCTCGCTGGACTTTGTTTTCTGACGGGGAAGCCGCCATGCCCTGCAAACTCCTTGGCAGCCTGCTGCTGGCATTACTGGCACAGCTGGCCGGCAGCGCGGCCGCTGCCGACCTGGTGGTGGTGGTGTCGGCGCGCAGCCCCATCACGGCCCTGCGCGCGGAGCAGGTGGCCGACATCTTCCTGTCCGAAGCGACGCGCTTCCCCGATGGCGGCGAAGTGGTGGCGCTCGACCTGCCGATCGGCTCCCCGCTGCGCGACGACTTCTACCTGAAGGTTGCCAACCGCACGCCGGCCCTGATGAAGGCTTACTGGACCAAGCGGATCTTCACCGGCCGCGGCCAGCCGCCGCGCGAGCTGCCCAACAGCCAGGCGGTGCGCAAGCAGGTGGCGGACAACCCGAGCCTGATCGGCTACATCGAACGCAGCGCGCTGGATGCCAGCGTGCGTCCCGTGCTGGTGGTGCACTGATGAAGCGCTGGCTCCGCATGTGCCTGGAGACCCAGGTCTCGCTGCCCCTGTTCACCATCGTGCTGCTGGCCGTGGTGTGGGGCACCACCCTGCATTTCATCGACAGCGAGGAAGCGGCCGCGCGCCAGGTGGCGGCCGAATCGGCCGGCGAACTGATCGCCACCTACGAGGCGCAGGTGGCGCGCAGCATCAACGGCATCGAGCAGACCCTGAAGGTGCTGAAATACAGCGCCGAACGGCAGGGCGCGCGCGGCGCGCTGCCCGAGCTGCAGGCGCACGGCCTGCTGCCGTCCGGCCTGGTGTTCGTGGTCAGCATCGTCGACGCCCAGGGCGACACGGTCGCCAGCAACCCGGCGGCCCCGCCCATCAACGTGGGCCACCAGGATTACTTCCGCTACCACCAGCAGAACCGCAGCAGCTACACCTTCATCTCGCAGGCCATGCAGGACGCCGCCAACCAGGAATGGCACCTGCATTTCACGCGCCGCCTGGACGACCGGCGCGGCGAATTTGCCGGCGTGGCGATCGTGGAGGTGGAGCCGGCTTATTTCACCAGCGGCTACGAGCGCAGCCGGCTGGGCGAGCAGGGCATGCTGGGCCTGGTCGGCGACGATGGCGTGGTGCGCGCGCTGCGCGTGGGCGACCGCCATTCGTTCGGCCAGCACCTGGACCTGCACGCGCTGCAGGGGCAGGGCGGCCGTCCGCTGCGCGGCAGCTGGGACGGCGTCATGCGCTACACGGCGGCGCGCCAGCTGGCGGGACTGTACCTGCACGCCGTGGTCGGCCTGTCCGAACAGGAGCAGATGGCCGGCTTCCATGCGCAACGGCGCCAGTTGCTGTGGGAGGCTGGCGTCGCCAGCGCCGTGCTGATCCTGCTGGCCGCCCTGGTCTGGGTGTGCGTCTGGCAGGGCGCCAAGGCGCGCCGCCGCATCCGCCGCGCGCAGGAAACCTACGCCGCGGCGTCGGAATCGAACATGGACGCCTTCTTCGTGCTGCGCGCCATCCGCAACAAGGATGGCGTGGTGGCCGACTTCAAGTTCAGCGCCGTCAACTCGCGCGCCGAGCAGATGACGGGCCACAGCCGCAGCGAATTGCGCGCGCAAACTCTGTGCAGCTGGATGCCGGCGGCGCGCCACAACGGCCTGTTCGAGCGCCTGGTGGAAGTGACCCGCGAGGGCGGCGTGTACCAGGAGGAAGGGCCCAACCTGGTGCCGCAACTGCGCGCCGAATGGCTGCACTGGCAGGTGGTCGGCGTGGAAGGCGGGGTGGTGGCTATCGTGCGCGACATCTCGGAACGCAAGCGCGCCGAAGAGCGCATCTACCACATGGCCCACCACGATGCCCTGACCGGCCTGCCGAACCGCAGCCTGATCTGCGACCGCCTGGAGCAGGCCATCGCGCACGCCGAGCGCAACAGGGAATCGGTACTGGTGGCCTTCATCGACCTGGACAGCTTCAAGCTGGTCAACGACACGCTGGGCCATAACGCCGGCGACGAACTGCTCAAGGAAGTGGCCGGCCGCATGGTGGGCTGCGTGCGCCGCGAGGACACGGTAGGCCGTTTCGGCGGCGACGAATTCGTGCTGGTGCTGCCGCACGTGGACGACAACCCGCAGGTGCTGGTGCCGCTGCTGAACAAGATCCTCGATTCGGTGGTGCAGCCGATCGTGCTGGAAGGGCAGAAGATGCAGGTCAGCTGCTCGATCGGGGTGGCGGTGTACCCGCGCGATGGCCGCGACACCGACACGCTGATGATGCACGCGGACGCCGCCATGTACCGCGCCAAGGAAAGCGGCAAGAACAACTGCCAGTTCTACACCAGCGAAATGAACGCCGGCCTGGAAGAAAAGCTGGCCCTGACCGAAGGCTTGCGCAAGGCGCTCGACGAGCGGCAGCTGTCGCTGGTGTACCAGCCCAAGGTGAACCTGGAAAGCGGCCGCATGTTCGGGGTGGAAGCCCTGCTGCGCTGGCAGCATCCGCAGCGCGGCATGGTCTCGCCCTGCCAGTTCATCCCGCTGGCGGAGGAAAACGGCATGATCATCCCGATCGGCGAGTGGGTGCTGCGCGAAGCCTGCCGCCAGGCGCGCGCCTGGCAGGAGGCGGGCTTGCCGGCGCTGGTGGTGTCGGTGAACGTGTCGGCGCGCCAGTTCGACGATCCGCGCCTGGTCGAGCGGGTGGCGGCCGCGCTGGAATGGAGCGGGCTCGATGCGCGCTGGCTGGAGCTGGAAGTCACGGAAAGCATGATCATGCGCGACGCCGCGCAGTCGGTGGCCAAGATGCGCCAGCTGGAAGCGATGGGCATCGCGCTGGCGATCGACGATTTCGGCACCGGCTATTCCAGCCTGGCCGCGCTCAAGTCCTTCCCCATCAGCCGGCTGAAGATCGACCAGGGCTTCGTGCGCGACCTGGCGGGCAGCGCCGACGACCAGGCCATCACCTGCGCCATCATCTCGCTGTCGCACCAGCTGGACATGCGCGTCATCGCCGAAGGCGTGGAGACGGAACAGCAGCGCAGCTTCCTGCAGCAGCACGGCTGCGACGAAATCCAGGGCTACCTGACCGGCCGCCCCATGGCGCCGCGCCAGATCACCGCCATGCTGCTCGGTTACAATGCCTGCTCCCCGATTTCAGAGCAAGCATGACATGAGCGAATACAGCAACGACATCTACACCGAGCCTTCCAACATCGACATGGACACGCTGGCCAACCTGGGCCCGCTGCGCGCCATGGCCGGCATCTGGGAAGGCCAGCGCGGCCTCGATATCAAGCCCAAGGCGGACGGCCCGCGCAAGCAGGCCTACGTCGAGCGCATCGAACTGCAGCCGATCGACCCGGTGACCAACGGGCCGCAGCTGTTCTACGGCCTGCGCTACGTCCTCATCGTCAACAAGCCGGACAACATCAAGACCTACCACGAACAGGTGGGCTACTGGCTGTGGGAGCCGGCCACCGGCACCGTGATCCAGACCCTGGCCATCCCGCGCGGCCAGATCGCCATGGCATCGGGCAGCGCCGCCGCGGACGCGAAGTCGTTCGAACTGGTGGCGCGGCGCGAGCAGGACACTTACGGCATCTGCTCCAACCCGTTCCTGGAGTTCGGCTTCAAGACCACCGAATACCGCATCAAGGTCACCATCAACGACGATGGCAGCTGGGGTTACGAGGAAGACACCGTCATGCTCCTGCGCGGCAAGGAATCGGAACCTTTCCACCACGTCGACCGCAACGTGCTGCACAAGGTGGCGGAACCGACCCCCAACCCGCTGGCGCGCAAGTGAATCAGCCTTCGCGGCCGTCGACGCGGGCCCGGCTCAGGTAAGGGCCGTAGACCAACAGGTAAAGCAGGAAGGCGGCCGACCAGGCCAGCGCGGAGAGCGGCAGCAGGATGTCGCGCGCCGCGGCGGGAGCGGCGTTGGCCAGCAGGCGCGCCAGGGCGCCCGCCTGCAGCAGCAGGTACATCGCGCTTTCGGCGCGTCCGGCGCGCAGCATGCGGCCGGTGTGGCCCAGGGCGGTGCGCGTGATCATGCCGATGATCAGCCCCGACATGCCGCCCACGGCCAAGGCATGGAAGGCGCTGCTTGGCGCGCCGGTGCCGAGCGCCGCCAGGCCGAGCAGCACCAGGCCGGCCACGATCCAGGCGTAGGCCAGGTGCAGGATCCACAGCAGCGGCACGCGCACGGTGGCAAACGGCGCCCAGCCCGCCAGGCGCAGCGCGTTCACGCCCGCCGCCGCGAAGGCCGCCAGCGCGGTGACGGCGGCAGGCGCTTCCAGCACCCAGGCCAGGGCCGTGGCCAGCAACAGCGCGATGCTGGCCTTTTCGCGCCACGCCACGGTGACCGGCTGGCTGCCCGGGGCACCGTTGCGGGTGAACATGGGGATCACGCGGCCGCCGATCACCGCTTCCAGCACCGTGATCATGAGGATGGCCCCGTGCACGGGCTTCAGCGCCGGCAAGGCGATCCAGCCGTTGGCCGCCGCATGGAACAGCAGGTTGGCGATCGACAGCAGCACCAGGATGCCGCAGATCGGGTAATTGCGCCTGCTTTGCGCCAGCACCAGCACGCGGCCGAATGCCGCGGCGCACAGCGGCAGGAACAGGCCGTCAAGCACCATGGCCGGCACGCCGGGCGCCAGCAGCATGGCGGCGCGGCCGGCCAGCCACAGCGCGGCCAATGCCGCCAGCTGGCCGCCGGCCGGGGTAGGCAGGTTGGTCCAGTTGCGGCCTGCCGTGAACAGGAAGCCGATGATCACGGCGCCGGCGAAGCCAAACACCATTTCATGCATATGCCACAGGATGTTGGCGGCCGGCAGGGCCGGCAGCATGCCCTTGTAGGCAGCCAGCCACAGCGGCACCGACAGCACGGCCAGCGCCGCCGCCAGCAGGTAGAAAGGGCGGAAGCCCAGGCGCAGCAAGGGATGCGGCTCCGCGGCCGGCGTCGGTTCGGTGGGAAGGTGGATGCTGCGCATGGCGGGCCTCAAGGTCTGAAGATATATAATGAATGCTACATTGGCGCACCGGGTTAAAGCAATATTCAAAATGCACCTTTACATGACGTAGATTATGAGACTGACTTCTTTTACCGATTACACCCTGCGTTCGCTGATGTACCTGGGCATGAACCGCGACAAGCTGGTGACCATCCAGGAGATCGCCGACGCACACGACATCTCGAAGAACCACCTGACCAAGGTGATCCACCAGCTGGGCGCCAGCGGGCTGGTGGAAACCGTGCGCGGCCGGCACGGCGGGCTGCGCCTGAACCGGGAGCCGGAAGACATCAACATCGGCGACGTGGTGCGCGACAGCGAGTCGGACTTCCATATCGCCGAATGCTTCGAAACCGATCCCGGCCACTGCGCCTTCCTGCGCGACTGCGCGCTGAAGCGCAAGCTGGGCGAAGCGACCGAGGCCTTCCTGCACGTCCTCGATGGCATGACCTTGGCCGACATCCTGCCCGGCCCGGGGGGTAGCAAGGGCAGGGGCGGGGCGCAACCCGTGCTCCTGCACAAAAAGAGCATTTGAAATGCATCTTTATTGACTTCGTTCAAGGTAAACATGTATTATGTATGCATGTTTAACGAAGAAGGAGCCCATCCCATGCTGTCCGCAGAACACCGCGCCATCGTCACCGCCACCGTCCCCATCCTGGAGCAGGGCGGCGAAGCGCTGACCCGCCACTTCTACCAGACCCTGTTCACCGACTATCCCGAGGTGAAGCCGTTCTTCAACCAGGCCCACCAGCACAGCGGCGACCAGCAGCGCGCCCTGGCCAACGGCATCCTGATGTACGCCAAGAACATCGAACGCCTGGAAGCGCTGGGCGGCCTGGTGGGCGCCATCGTCAGCAAGCACGTGGCGCTGCAGATCCGGCCGGAACACTATCCCATGGTGGGCGCCAGCCTGCTGAAGGCCATCCGCGAGGTGCTGGGTGCGGAAACCGCCACCGACGCCGTGCTGGAAGCCTGGGGTGCGGCCTATGGCCAGCTGGCCGATATCCTGATCGGCGCCGAAGCGCAAGCCTACCGGGCTGCTGCCGCAGCGCCGGGCGGCTGGGAGGGCGCGCGCCAGTTCATCGTGGCCCGCAAGCGCAAGGAGAGCGAGGAAATCACCAGCTTCGTGTTCCGCCCGGCCGATGGCGGCCCCGTGCTGGACTTCGCACCGGGCCAGTACATCGGCATCCGCGTGGTGGTCGACGGCGAAGAGCAGCGCCGCCAGTATTCGCTGTCGGCGGCGCCGAATGGCATGACCTACCAGGTCAGCGTCAAGCGCGAACAGGGCGGCAAGGTGTCGGGTTTCCTGCACGCGCAGGTCAATGAAGGCGATCGCGTGGACCTGTTCCCGCCGTCCGGCGCCTTCACGCTGGCGCAGGGCAGCCGGCCGATCGTGCTGATTTCCGGCGGCGTCGGCATCACGCCGACCCTGGCCATGCTGGACCAGGCGCTGGAAACCGGCCGCGAGGTCCGCTTCATCCACGCCGCGCGCCACGGCGGCGTGCACGCCTTCCGCGGCCACATCGACAGCCTGGCCGAGCGCCATCCGCAATTGAAGCGCCACTACATCTACGCGGAGCCGCGCGACGGCCAGCCGCAGGCGGACGCGGTCGGCCTGCTCGGTTCCTCACAACTGGGTGAATGGCTGCCGCCTTCGCGCGACGTCGACGCCTACTTCCTTGGCCCGCTGCCCTTCATGCGGGCGGTGAAGCGCAGCCTGCGCGAACTGGGCGTGCCGGAAACACAGACGTACTACGAGTTCTTCGGCCCGGCCAAGGCGCTGGATTAAACCAGCAGCGCGGCGTTCATGGCGGAGGCGTCGTTCTCCGCCTCTTCCAGCATGCGGGCGCGTTTTTCCGCATCGATGAACAGGTCCAGCACGGATTCGTCGTGCGGGGCCTGTTGCGTTTCCGGGTTGGCCAGCGGCGACTCCACCGGGGCAAAGTGATTGGCCAGCAGCAGGGTGTCGAGCAGGGTCTCGGGCGGGATTTGCAGCATGGCGCTGCGCAGGCTTTCGATGGCTTCCGCCACTTCGGCCGGGATGCCGAGCTTCTTCAGCACTTCGCGGGTGATGATTTCCTCGCTGGCGGTCTGCCAGTTCTCGGGATCGGGTTCCAGCAGCCCGGGGAATTCGTCGGCGCGCGACAGCAGGTAAAAGCTGCCCACTTCATGCACGATGGCCGCGAACAGGGCGGTGTCAGGGTTCACGCCGGTGACTTCGCGCGCGATGATGCGCGCCAGGCAGGCCACGTGGATGGTGTGCTGCCACAACTGCTCGGCCTTGGCGCGCAGGCCGGGATCGACAATCTTGCTGCCGAAGGCGCGCACCACCATGGCGGCGGCCAGCGCATACAGGTTGTGGTAGCCGATGCGCATGATGGCGTTGCGCACATTGGTGATGTCCGGTCCGCCCGTGCGGTTGAACATGGCGGAGTTGGACAGCGAGACGGTGCGCGCGGCCAGTTGCGGCTCGGCCAGCACCAGCTTGATCGCGTCTTCCATCGGGCAGTCCGGATCGTCCAGTGCGAGCTGGACCCGCAAGGCGGCGTTGACGCTGGTAGGAAACACGAGGTCTCCGCGGATCGCCAGCGCGGCGACGTGTCCGAAGGCTTCCAGTTTGTTCATGCCGAAAATTATACGGCCCCGGAAGCCTTGCTGCCAAATATGAAGGAAATCGCGTCAGGCACCGGCCAGTTGCGGCTGGCGCAGCGGGCGTTCCTGGCTGTAGCGCGCCACCGACAGGTCGTCGGCGAAGATGGCCGGGCGCTTGGCCGACATGATATCGGCCAGCAACTGGGCCGAGCCGCAGCTCATGGTCCAGCCCAGGGTGCCGTGGCCGGTATTGGTGAACAGGTTGCGGATGGCGGTGCGGCCCACCACCGGGGTGCCGTCCGGGGTCATCGGGCGCAGGCCGGTCCAGAAGCTGGCCGCCGCCGTGTCGCCGGCGCCGGGGAACAGGTCGTTGACCACCATTTCCAGGGTCTCGCGGCGGCGCGGGTTCAGTTGCGTGTTGTAGCCGGCGATTTCCGCCATGCCGCCCACGCGGATGCGGCCGTCGAAGCGGGTGACGGCAATCTTGTACGTCTCGTCCAGGATGGTCGAGGTCGGAGCCTTGCCGGCGTCGACGATCGGCACGGTGATCGAATAGCCTTTCAGCGGGTACACCGGGATCTCGAACAGCTCCTTCAGGAACGGGGTCGAATACGCGCCCAGCGCCACCACGAAGGAATCGGCTTCCACCAGCTCGGCGCCGCATTGCACGCCCTTGATCTTGTCGCCTTGCATGACCAGGCGGTCCATTTCCACGCCATAGCGGAACTTGACGCCCAGGCCCTTGGCCAGCGCTTCCAGGCGGGTGGTGAACAGCTGGCAGTCGCCGGTTTCGTCGTTCGGCAGGCGCAGGCCGCCGACCAGCTT
>CBHWEO010000125.1:0-15571 GCA_966112955.1 uncultured Duganella sp.
ATGTCCTGGCTGGTCTGCTGGTCGAGCATGGTGGTGAACATCTTGGTTTGCTGGTTGTCCATCAGCCCGTCCTGCGGCGTGGCGTCGCGCATGCTCTTCATCATCATGTTGACGAACATGGCTTCGAACTGGGTGGCCGCGGTCTTCAGGGCTTCCGGCGAACCGGCGCGCGCGCCCTGGCGCAGGTCGGACATGCCTTTGGTGTCGATGGCCAGTTCGTTACGCGGGATCATGGCGTCATCCTCAAATGATTTCCAGCTCGGCGCGCAGCGAACCCGCTGCCTTCATCGCCTGCAGGATGGCCAGCAAGTCTTGCGGCGAGGCGCCGATGGCGTTGAGGGCCTTCACCACCTCAGCCAGCGAGGCGCCGCCCTTCAGCATGATGACCTTGCCGGCGTCTTTCTTGATGTCGACATTGCCCTGCTGGGCCACCACGGTCTGGCCGCCGCTGAGCGCGTTGGGCTGGCTGACCTGGGTGTCGGCACTGACCGATACTGACAGGTTGCCGTGCGAAATGGCGCACGTCTCCAGCGTGACTTCCTGGTTCATCACCACCGAACCGGTGCGCGCGTTCATGATCACCTTGGCAGCCTGGCGCGCCGGGCGCACATCCATGTTTTCCAGGTCGCCGATGAAGGCCACCCGCGCGTCGCTCGACGAGGGCGCGGTGACGCGGATGGTGCGGCCATCCTGGGCGTAAGCGACGCCGGCGCCGTACTTGTCGTTGATGGCGTTCACCACGCGGCTGGCGGTGGCGAAGTCGGTATTGTTCAGTTCGAGGCGGATCTGGTTGCCGTCGCCCAGCGCAGTCGGCACCGCGCGTTCCACCGTGGCGCCGCCGGAAATGCGGCCGACCGACAGGTGGTTGACCACCACCGAGGCGCCGCCGCCCGGCGCCTGCGCGCCGACGCCGCCCACCAGCACATTGCCTTGCGCCATGCCGTACACCTGGCCGTCGGCGCCTTTCAGCGGCGTCATCAGCAGCGTACCGCCGCGCAGCGATTTGGCGTTGCCCATCGAGGACACGGTGACATCGATCTGCTGGCCCGGCTGGGCAAACGGCGGCAGGCTGGCGGTGACCATCACCGCCGCCACGTTCTTCAATTGCAGGGTGGTGCCGGCCGGCAGCGCCACGCCCATCTGCTGCAGCATGGAAGCGATCGACTGCACGGTGAACGGGGTTTGCGTGGTCTGGTCGCCCGAACCGTCGAGGCCGACCACCAGGCCGTAGCCCATCAGCTGGTTCTGGCGCACGCCGGCGATGCTGGCCAGGTCCTTCAGGCGTTCGGCCTGGACTTGCGGCGCCAGCGCCAGCGCGGCGCACAGGGCGAGGAACTTGAGAGTCTTCATGGTCAGAATGGCAGCAGGCTGAGGAAGAAGCGCGACAGCATCGACTGCACTTCGGCGCGGTCGATATTGCTCTTGGTGCGGTATTCGACGCGGGCGTCGGCGATGGCGGTCGAGGTGACCGAATTGCCGTTGACGATGGAATCCGGGTTCACCATGCCGGAAATGCGGATGTACTCGGTGCCCTTGTTCAGGCCCACCTGCTTTTCGCCGGCGATGATCAGGTTCCCGTTCGGCAGCACTTCCACCACGGTGGCGCCGATGGTGCCGCGGAAGGTGTTGCTGAGCGACTGGGAGTCGGCGTCGGCGAACTTGTTGTCGGCGCTGGTGGCCACATTGGTGCCGAGGCGGTTCTGCAGCACGCCCGGGATACCGAAGTTGACGCTGCCCGACTTGTTGCCGGAACTGGCGCCGTTCTTGACGGCGGAAGTGCTTTCCGTGATGACCACGTTGATCACGTCGCCCACGTGGCGCGCGCGGCGGTCTTCGAAGGCCGGGCGGTAAGTGCTGGCCTGGTAGATGGCGCCATTGTTCTGCGCCACCGGCGGATATGGCGGCGGCAAGGGACGCGCGCTGGTCGGGCCTTCCACGATGGACGATGGCGCACTGGCGCAGGCCGACAGCAGCAGGGCAAGCGCGATGGCGGGGGCGGCAATGAGGCGCATGGCAGGCTCGCTTGGTTACAGCTGCGACAGGCGCTGCAGCATCTGGTCCGACGTGGTGATGGCCTTCGAATTGATTTCGTAGGCGCGCTGGGTCTGGATCATGTTCACCATTTCCTCGACCACGTTGACGTTGGAGGTTTCCACATAGCCCTGCAGGATCACGCCGGTGCCGTTGGTGCCGGGCTGGTTGACGGTGGCCGCGCCGGAAGCGCCGGTTTCCACGTACAGGTTTTCGCCCTTCGATTCCAGCCCGGTCGGGTTGATGAAGGTGGCCAGCTGGATATTGCCGATCTGCTGCGGCGCCGTCTGGCCCGGCAGCGTGACCGAAACGGTGCCGTCGCGGCCCACGGTGATGCTTTGCGCATTGATCGGGATGGTGATGGCCGGCTGCAGCACGAAGCCGCTGGAGGTGACCATCTGGCCATTGTTGTCGCGCTGGAAGGAACCGTCACGGGTGTAGGCGGTGGTGCCGTCCGGCAGCAGGACCTGGAAGAAGCCATTGCCGTTGACCATCAAGTCCTTGTCGTTGCCGGTCGCTTGCGGGTTGCCCTGAGTGTGGATGCGCTCGATGGCGACCGGCCGCACGCCGGTGCCGAGCTGCATGCCCGACGGCAGCTGGGTCTGCTGGGAGGAGGCCGCGCCCGGCTGGCGGATATTTTGGTAGAGCAAGTCTTCGAAGACGGCACGCGACTTCTTGAAGCCATTGGTGCTGACATTGGCCAGGTTGTTGGACACGGTGTCCATCTGGGTCTGCTGGGCTTCCATGCCAGTCTTGGCAATCCACAGTGATCGAATCATTTGCCTGCTCCAAAAACGGTTTTCCTATGCAGGCATTATCCGGTGGAGCGGGTCAACTCAAAGCGTCGATCTGGCTGGTTTTCGGGGCCTTATTCGCCGCTTGCCGCAATGGCAAGGGTTGCGGCCGCCCTACCCCGTAGCCCTGGGCAAAGTCGACGCCCATGGCGCGCAGGCAGGCCAGTACCGCATCGTCTTCGACGAATTCGGCGATGGTCTGCTTGCCCAGCACGTGGGCGATCTGGTTGATGGCCTCCACCATGGCCCGTTCGGTCGGGTTGTGCAGGATGCCCTTGATGAAGCTGCCGTCGATCTTGACGTAGTCGACCGGCAGGTGCTTGAGGTAGGCGAACGACGACATGCCGGCGCCGAAGTCGTCCAGCGCGAAGCGGGCGCCCTGGGCTTGCAAGTCCTGGATCAAGGTGGCGGCCTGGGCCAGGTTGGCCACGGCCACCGTTTCGGTGATTTCGAAGCACACGTCTTCCAGCGCCACGCCGCTGCGGCGCTGCTGCTCCAGCACGTATTCGAGCAAGCCGTCGTCGCCCACCGAGGCGCCGGACAGGTTGATGGCCCAGCTGGTGCCGGGCGGCTGCTGGGCCAGCGCTTCGAAGGCGTGGCGGATCACCCAGCGGTCCAGCAGCGGCATCAAGTCATAGCGTTCGGCGGCCGGAATGAAGGCCATGGGCGGCACCAGGCCGCCCTGCTCGTCCACCATGCGCAGCAGTACTTCGGCGTGCGCGCGGCCGCCGGGGCGCAGCGGGGCGATGGTTTGCAGGTGCAGGCAGAAGCGGTCGTGTTCGAGCGCGGCGCGGATGCGCGACACGGCTTCCATCTCGGTATGGCGCTCGGACAGTTCGGCATCGTCGTCGCTGTACAGGTGGATGCGGTTGCGCCCTTTTTCCTTGGCCATGTAGCAGGCCGCATCGGCCGCCTTCATGACTTCCTTCAGGGTGGTGTTGGAGGCATCAAGCAGCACCACGCCGACGCTGACGCCGACGCGGTAGCTGCGCACGCCCCAGGCGAAACGCAAATCCACCACGGCCTTGCGCACTTTCTCCGCCACGCGTAGCGCGTCGCCATGGCTGCACTGGGTCAGCATGATGCCGAATTCGTCGCCGCCGAGGCGGCCCACGATGTCGCGCTCGCGCAGCGTGGCTTGCAGCAACTGGCTCACTTGCCGGATCAGTTCGTCGCCCGCGGCGTGGCCGCTGGTGTCGTTGACGATCTTGAAACGGTCCAGGTCGAGGTACAGCACGGCGTGCTCGCCGCCGCGGCCCTGCTGCAGGGCGGCCAGCAGCTCGCACAGGCGGCGTTCGAATTCGCGCCGGTTCAGGATATCGGTCAGCTCGTCGTGCGTGGCCTGGTAGGACAGCTGGGCCGCATGGCGGCGCGCTTCGCCGGCATCATGCAGCACCACGACCCGGCCGATGGCCGTACCGTCCGGCGCGTGCATGGGCGCCTGCGAGCAGTCGACCGGGATCCAGCTGCCGTCGGCCGCCTGCACGTGCACGTCGCCCGCCGCGCCCTGCAGCCGGCATACCTCGTCCAGCGGGCGGCCCAGCAGGCTGGCCGCCGGCAGGCCCAGCATCTGCTCGGCATTGCGGTTGCAATAATTGACGCGCTGGTCAGGGCCGGTGGTGATGACGGCATCGGCAATCGAGCCCAGCGTCACCTGCACCAGCTCCTTTTCGGCGAAGGCTTCCGCCTCGCTCTGGCGCAGCTGCTGCAACAGCCGTTCGCGGCGCGCGAAGGAACGGCGCAGGTAGCCGTGGCCGCTCCACAGCAGCAGCAGGGCAGCCAGCAGCAGCACGGCCAGCAGGGCGGTGCTGACCTGGCGCGCCGCCTCATTGATGGCGCCGGCAAAGCCCAGGGCCAGCGGCGTCAGGCGGCGGTCGATTTCCTGGATTTCCAGCAGCACCGCAGGGGTGCTGCGGGCGGCCGGCGGCATGGCGTGCACGCTGGCGCCCAGGTCGCGCAGGCGCAGCAAATGTTCGTCGCTGTGTTCCCAGTAACGGATGGCGGGCGCCATCAGGTACACGTCCTTGAAATTGCGGTACAGCCAGACCATGCCGCGGATATCCTCATCGGCATTGCGCCCGCCCAGGAAGCCGGCGCGCACGTCATCCCAGTCCAGCTGTGGCCGCTCCATGGCGCGGCGCGCGCGCAGGTCCGACAGCGGCACGGCCAGCTCGGACTGGAACTGGCGGTAATCCTGCTCGTCATTGGTGACCAGGTAACGCTGCAGCGAGGCAATGGCCGCCTTCTGCCCTTTCGACCAGTGGCTTTCACCGCCGACATAGGCGCGCAGGGTGGCGGCAATGGACAGGCTGAACACCGCTACCAGGGTGAGCGCGGCCACCGCCAGCACGAAAGGCAGGACGACAGTGGCATAGCGTTCCTCGGCGGGCTGCATGGCTGGGGCACAGGGAATGGAAAAGTCCCATGATGGGGAATCCGGGCACGGCACGCAACGGTGGGGCAGCATGGCGTTGCCATGAGGCAACGCCAACCAGGCAATTTTAATTCAATGCCAAAATTTGTGTGGCTTTTGCGGCATTGTTTTCCGCGTTTTTCAGCAAACTCATTTGCGTTTCGAAGGAGCGCGCCAGGGCGATCATATTGACCATGGCGTCGATGGCATTGACGTTGCTGCCTTCCAGCGTACCGTCGGCCAGGCGCACGTTCTGGTCGGCGTCGGCCGGCAGGCCGCTTTGCTGGCGGAACAGGCCGTCGTCGCCGCGCACCAGGCCCCGGGTGTCCGGATTGACCAGCTTGATACGCCCCAGCACGTTGGAGGGGCCCGGCTGGGTTTGGGTGGTGTCGATGGCCGACACCGTGCCGTCGGCGGCAATTGCCACCTGGGCATCGGGCGGAATCGCGATCGGGCCATTCTCGCCCACCAGGGTCAGGCCGGCTGCCGTTTGCAGCAAGCCGTTCTCGCTGACCTTCAGGCTGCCGTTGCGGGTATAGGCTTCGCTGCCGTCGGCTGCCTGTACGGCCAGGAAGCCGTCGCCGCGCAGCGCCACGTCGAGCGCCCGCCCCGTCGTCTGCATGACGCCCTGCCGGAAATCCGAGCCCACCGTGTTGTCGACCACGAAGGTGCGGGTCGGCAAGCCTTCCGCCACCACGGGCACGGCGCGGAAGGAATCGAGCTGGGCGCGGAAGCCGGTCGTGGTGGCATTGGCCAGGTTGTTCGACGTGGTGGCCTGCTGCTCCAGGATGTGGCGGGCGCCGGTGGCGGCAGTGTAGACGAGGCGGTCCATCGCTTACTCCTTTTCCCCGCTTAGCGCAGGTTGACCAGGGTTTGCAGCACCGAGTCCTGGGTCTTGATGGTTTGCGCATTGGCCTGGTAGACGCGCTGCGCGGTGATCATGTCGACCAGTTCCTCGGTCAGGTCGACGTTGGACGCTTCCACCGAGGACGAGCGCAGCTGGCCCCACTGGCCGCTGTTCGGCGTGCCCACCTGCGGCGAACCGGAGGCAGCGCTTTCGGCCCAGGCGTTGTTGCCCAGCGGGATCAGGCCGTCCACGTTGGCGAAGTTGGCCAGCACGAACTGGCCCAGCGCGCGCGACTTGCCGTTGCTGTACTGGCCGGTGATGATGCCGTCCGGGCCGGTGCTGAAGCGCTGCAGCTGGCCGGAGGAATAGCCGTCCTGGGTCGATGCCTTCTCGGCGGTGGCGACACCAAACTGGGTGGTGCCGTCGAAGCGGGTGGTGACGGGCAGCGGCATCACGGAACCGTTGTCCGGGAACAGCGGCAGCACGATATTGAACGGCAGCGCCTGCGGGGTCGGCAGGTTGGCCATCAGCGCGGTGCTGATCTGGCCGGTGCGGTCGAACACCAGGGTGCCGGTCTTGACGGCCGGCACGCTGACGGCGGCGGCAATGGCGCGGTTGATCTTGTCCGGGTTGGTGCCGGGGATGGAGCCGACGTCGGTACCGGCCGCCACGTCGAAGGTGGCGGCAATCGCAGCCTGCTGCGACGCGCTGGCGCCCGCTGCCGTGGCGGCGGCCAGGATGGCGGCGCCGGCGGCCTGGGAATAGGCCTGGTTGGCGGCGTCGATGTCGGCCTGCACTTGCGGGATGGCGTTGACCGCGGTCTGGTAGGCGGCGCGGGCGGCGGCAATGCCGGGCGCCACGGCCGGATCGGTGAAGATCGAGGCGGCCACGGCCTGCGCCGTGATTTCCACGCCGTCGACACCGGTGTACACGTCCCAGGTATTGGCATCGGTCTTCACGTAGTACATCGACATCACGTGCGGGTTGCCGAGGCTGTCGTACACATCCAGCACGGTCTGCTTGTTGTAGGTCAGCGGGTCGTTGGCGTCGAACGGCACCTTGCTCGGCACGGTGCTGCGCGAATCGAGGTTGATCTGGAAGTTGGCCTTGGTGGTGGCCACCGGCACCAGGTCGGAATAGTCGATGGTGATCGGCTGCGGCGCACCCTGCAGGATCACGCCATCCTGGTTGGCCAGGTAGCCGGTGATGGCAGCGCCCTGGGCATTGATGATGGTGCCGTTCTTATCGAGCTGGAACTGGCCGTTGCGGCTGTACTGCACGGCGCCGCCCGGCGTCACGGTGCGGAAGAAGCCGCCGCCGTTGATCGACACGTCCAGCGGGTTGTTGGTGGTTTCGATATTACCCTGGGTGAACTGCTGCGCGATGCGCGAAATCGACACGCCGATGCCGGGGTTGTTGCCGGCCAGGCCGTTCAGGGAGTTCGCATAGAGGTCGGCAAACTGGGCTTGCGAGCCCTTGAAGCCAACGGTACTGGCATTGGCGATGTTATTGCCGATCACGTCCAGCGATTTGGAGGCGGCGTTCAGGCCGCTGAGACCTTGTTGAAACATGGTGTTCCCCTATGTAGATTGCGCTTGCTTACAGTACTTGGCGGATCGCGTCCATGGTCACCTGGCCATGCGACGGGATATTCAGTTTGACGCCGCTGGCGCCGGTCGAAATGCTGGCCACGGTGCCGAATTCCAGCGTCTTGGCATCGGTCAGCTTTTCCTCGCCGCGCATGGCCGTGATCGACATCGTGTAATTGTTGTTGGCGGCCGTGGTGCCGTCGTCCAGCTTGCCGTCCCAGGACAGCGGGATCACGCCGGCGTCGACATTCTTCAGGGTGACGGTCTGCACCACCTTGCCGCCGGAAGCCTTGATTTCCACCGTGACCTGGTCGGCCGGCGTGGCCAATTCGATGCCGAACAGCGATTTGCCGTCGGCCAGCTGCAGGTTGTTGCCCTCCACCAGCACGCCATGGTTGATCAGGCTGGTGGCCGCCATATTGGCCGAGGTCTGGTAGTCGCTCTTCAGCGAGGCCAGCGTTTCGTTGAGCTTGTTGATGCCGGTGACCGTGTTCAGCTGCGCCAGCTGGCTGGTGACCTGGGCATTGTCCAGCGGGTTCAGCGGGTCCTGGTTCTTCAGCTGCGTGATCAGCAGCGTCATGAACTTGTCCTGTTCCGCTTCCACGCCCGTCTTCGTGGTGTTCTTCGACGGGTTCATCGTGTTCAGCAGCGCGGCCGGCACGCCGCCGGTGGCATCGGTATTCGAGACTGCCATGGTTATTGTCCAATCGTCAGGGTTTTCAGCAGCATGGTCTTGGCTGCGTTCATGGTTTCCACATTGGTCTGGTAGGAGCGCGAGGCCGACAGCATGTTGACCATCTCGTCGACCACATTCACGTTCGGCATCGTCACATAGCCTTTTTCATCGGCCAGCGGGTGCTTGGGGTCGTAGACTTGCTTCATCGGCGACGGGTCTTCCACCACCTGGCGCACCTGGACACTGGTGGCGGCGCCGTTGGCGGTCGGCACGGCTTCGAACACCACCTGCTTGGCGCGGTAGGCTTCGCCGCTGGCCGAGGTGGCGCTGTCGGCGTTGGCCAGGTTGGAGGCGGTCACGTTCAGGCGCTGGGCCTGGGCGCTCATGGCCGAACCGGACACATTGAAAATGCTGAACAAGGACATTACTGGCCTCCCTGGATCGCGGCCAGCAGGCCTTTGATCTGCGAGTTGATGAAGGTCACGCCGGCTTCGTAGCGCAAGGCATTGTCGGCAAAGTTGTTGCGCTCGACATCCATGTCGACCGTGTTGCCGTCCACCGCGCCCTGCGCCGGGTGGCGGTACAGCAGCGGCGTGCCGTCGGGCAGCGTGCTGCCATCCTGGGCGGGGCGTGGATAATGTTTGGCGGCCGTGGTATTCAGCGGCTGCGGCGCCTTGGCGCGCTCCAGCGCCGCCTGCAGGTTGGCGGAGAAGTCGATGTCGCGCGCCTTGTAATTGGGCGTGTCGGCATTGGCAATGTTCGACGCCAGCACGGCCTGGCGCTTCTCGCGCAGGCTGAGGGCCGCTTCATTGAACTGCAGGTAGTTGTCGAGTTTGCCTAACATGGCGCTTCTCCGCTGGATGACAGGTTCGATGATACGGAGCAATGACCGGGCTTGATCGGCAGAGAAAGGCCGGGTTTTTGCCCCTATTCCCGCCTTTCCACTGTCGCGCGGGGGCTAAGATGGGCAGCATGAAACATCTCCTCACGTCTACAGCCTTGGCCGCCATGACCGCCGTGCTGCCGGCCGCCCACGCAGCACCGGGCCGCATGGAGCCGGCCGCGCTGCGCCAGGTGGCCGAACAATTCCTGCAAGTGCAGACTGCCGGCCTGCCGGGCAAGGTCACGGTCAGCGTGGGCGCGGTCGACCCGCGCCTGAACCTGGCCCCCTGCCCAGCGCCGGAAGCCTTCCTGATGCCCGGCGCGCGCGCCTGGGGCAAGACCACGGTGGGCGTGCGCTGTGCGGCGCCTTCCGCGTGGACGGTATATATTCAAAGCCAGGTATCCGTGTTGGGCAGCTATGTGGCCGCCGCCGTGCCGCTGGTCCAGGGCCAGGCCATCGAGGAAGCACAGTTGGCAATCATGCAAGGCGAACTGACCGCCCTGCCCGCCGGGATCGCGACCGACAAGGCGCAACTGGTGGGCAAGACCAGCAGCCTGTCCATCTCGGCCGGCACCCCGGTGCGGGTCGACATGGTGAAGGCCAAGCCGGTGATCCTGCAGGGCCAGCTGGTCAAGCTGGTGTCGAAAGGCAACGGTTTCTCGGTCAGCGCCGAGGGCAAGGCCGCCGGTTCGGCCGCCGAGGGCCAGGTGGTGGCAGTACGCACCGGCAATGGCCAGCAGGTCAGCGGGATCGCCCGGGTGGGCGGCCTGGTCGAAGTGGCTTTTTGAACAAGTTTCGCCATGCCCGCTAAAGTTTGGCCGCAGGCTGCCGTAAAAGACTCGTATGCCGGGGTAAAGTACTCCAACCAGACGAGGATGAAGCTGTGAAGATCAACGATACATTGAAGAACACGCCGGGCCTGCCGAGTTCGCCCGCGACGAACACGAACGCGCGCGGCGCGGATCGTGCCGCCGCCGCGACGTCGACCGCACCGCAGGCAAGTACCGACAATGTGCGCCTGTCCGCGCAAGGACAGGCATTGGCGGCCAGTGGCGCTGCCGGCAGCAATGCCGTGTTCGACACCAAGAAAGTCGAACGCATCAAGATGGCAATTGCCGACGGCCAGTTCCAGGTCAATTCGGAAAAAGTGGCGGACGGCCTGCTGGACACGGTCCGCGACCTGCTGAACGCCCGCAAGCAACGCTAAGGAAGCACCATGGCCGCTGTCTCGCCGAAACACAGCCTGCAGGCTGAGCTGGACAAGATCACCGAACTGCTGGAAGTCCTGAAACAGGAACAGCAGGACCTGGTGGCGGCCGATATCGACCACCTGACGTCCCTGACGCCGCACAAGTCGGCGCTGGTCAGCGAAATGGCTTCGCTGGCCACGGCGCGCCACCAGGCGCTGGCCGATGCCGGCTATCCGGCCATGGAACTGGGCATGGAATCGTGGCTGCACGCGCAGCAGGACGACGCCGCCAATATGCTGTGGCAGCGCCTGCTGGACCAGACGCGCGAAGCCAAGGAACTCAACCGCCTGAACGGCATGCTGATCAACAAGCACCTGGGCAATACCCAGGGCGCGCTGCAAGCCTTGCGCCCGCAGCAAACCACCGTCTACGGCCCGAGCGGGCTGACCACTGGCGGCACCACGCGCCGCGGCTTTATCGCCGGCTGACTTCTAGACCGCTAAAACCGTTGAAACCGGAAAACCGGGGTACGACCCTCGGGGTCGGACCCCGGTTTTCCGCTTTTCGGGTTTTTAACGATTGGTGGGTATTTCCATTCCCGGATCGGGAATCCCCGACAGGATCGTCACCGCCACGCGCCGGTTGCGCGCGCGCGACTCGGGGTCGTCGTTGGCGGCCACCGGCTGGTTGTCCGCATGGCCCACCGCCGTCATGCGCGACGGCGCCACGCCCGCTTCGATGAACAGCCGCACCACCGTTCCCGCCCGCACCGCCGACAGTTCCCAGTTGGAGGGAAAGGCCGCGTTCCGGATAGGCACATTGTCCGTGTGCCCTTCCACCTGCACCGCGTGGGTATCGTCCTTGAGCAGCGCGGCCACCGCCGTCAGCGCTTCGCGCGATTCGGCGGTCAGGCGCGCGTCGCCAGGATTGAACAGCACCGAGGCATTGATTTCCACGCTGACCCCGCGGCTGTTCTGCGTCACCCGCACCTTGCCTTCCTTGACCAGCGGCGCCAGCGTGCTGGCCAGGTCCTTGGCCAGGCGCGTCATCTGCTCCTTCTCCTTCTTGATCGCCTCGTTGCGCTTGCGCTGGGCCGGGTTGGGGATGGGCAGGCTTTGCACTTCGGTGTTGGTGGGCGCGGCGGCGCCGGAACCGCCGAAGGCATCGCCCAGCGCTTCCGAGAACACCTTGTACTTGCCCAGGTTGACCGAGGACACCGCGTACATCACGACAAAGAAGGCGAACAGCAGCGTGATGAAGTCCGAGTAGGAGATCAGCCAGCGCTCGTGGTTCTCTGGCTCGTCGTCGAACTTGCGGCGTGCGCGGCGGTATTGCATGTCACGGCTCCCGCATCAGGGTCGCGATGCGTTCGTCGATGACGCGTGTGAAGTCGCCGGTGGCGATATCGTAGAACACGGCCGCCGCCAACTCCTGCAGGTAGACCTGGCGCGTGACGATGGTCTTCAGCTTGTTGGCAATCGGGTAGAAGAACAGGTTGGCCAGGCCGACGCCGTAAATGGTGGACACGAATGCCACCGCGATGCCGGAGCCCAGCCGGCTCGGGTCGGTCAGGTTTTCCATCACGTGGATCAGGCCCAGCACCGCGCCCAGGATGCCGATGGTGGGCGAATAGCCGGCCGCCGATTCCCAGATCCGCACCGCCTGGCGTTCCGCCGTTTCGAAGGCAGTGATTTCCATGTCCAGCATCTGGCGCATCTTGTCCGGCTGGATACCGTCCACGATCATGCGCAAGCCCTTGGCGATGAATTTGTCCTTGGCGCCCAGCATGGGGCGCTCCAGCGCCAGCAGCCCGTCGCGGCGGGCCAGGCTGCTCCAGTTGTTGATGTCGCGCGCCAGCTGGGCGCGGGTGTCGGGCGGCGGGCGGAACACCCAGCGCAGCATGGTCAGGCCGCGGCGCAAGGTGGGCAGGCGGGTCTGCAGCATGACGGCGCCGAAGGTGCCGATCACCACGATGGCAAAGGCGGCCGGCTGCAGCAGCGAAGTGAGCTTGCCGCCTTCCAGCCCCTGGCCGACCACGATGCCGGCCAGCGCCAGCAGGACGCCGGCTACGCTGGACCAGTCCATGCCTGCTCCCGCAGCGAGGCACGCAGGCGCGCCACGGCTTGTGTATGCAATTGCGACACCCGCGATTCGGACACGCCCATCACGGCGCCGATCTCCTTCAGGTTCAGCTCTTCCTCGTAGTAAAGGCCCATCAGCATTTTCTCGCGTGGCGGCAGCGCTTCAATGGCGTCGATCACGGCTTGGCGGAAGTCGGTGTCGAGCAGCGCGCGCAGCGGATCGGCATCTTCATCGTGGGCGTAGCGGTCGAGGAAGCTGTCGTTGCCGTCTTCCTCGTGGAAGTCTTCGTAATACACCAGCTGGTGGCCGCCGCCCTCGGACAGCATTTCCTGGTAGTCGGCCAGGGAGAGCTTGAGCGATTTGGCCACTTCCGATTCGCTCGGCGGGCGGCCCAGGCGCTGCTGCAGCGTGGCCATCGCGTTTTCGATTTTCCGCATGTCCTGCCGCATCGAGCGCGGCATCCAGTCGGAGGAGCGCAATTCGTCGAGCATGGCGCCGCGGATGCGCATCACCGCGTAAGTCTCGAACTGGGCGCCATGGGTTTCTTCGTAGCGGTTGATTGCGTCGAGCAAGCCGATCATGCCTGCCTGTACCAGGTCGTCCACTTCCACACTGGGCGGCAATTTTGCCTTCATATGGTGGGCCAGGCGCTTGACCAACGGCATGTGCTCCGTCAGCAAGGAATCCTTGTCCACCTTCCCTTTGACCGTGTACATAAAGGTTCTAATTCTTTTCAGGCTCTAAAATGGTTGCAGCTCCCCATTGCAAAACGACCGGCCAGCTGGCGGAAGGCCACGGAAGCCCCTGCCAGCGGGAAGGCGTCCACCACCGCCCGCCCCAGGCGGGCCGCGCGTTGCAGGTACTCGTCGGCCGGAACAGACCCCATGGAAACGAGGTTGACCGCCAGGTAACGGCTTGCCGCATGCGCCATATTATCGTAAACCACCCTCGCTTCGGCCTCCGAAGCGCCGGTGACCAGGATGCCGAAGGGGCGGCGGCCCAGTTCATGGTTGAGCCGCTTGATCATCATATAAGCATTCTTGATCGAGGTGGCGCTGTTTGACACCTGCACCACAATCTCGGAGCTGGCCATCACCGGCACCGGGAAGGCTTCGCCGTCGAATTCACCGTCTACCAGCACGATGCCGCTCTGGCTGGCCAGCACGCCGAAGGCCTTGGCCAGGCGGCGGCCTTCGTCGGGGCCGCGGCGCGCCTCGCCGCGCGTCATCGACACCACGTTGAAGCCCTGCGGCGCCGCGTGCAGCACCTGGTTCAGGCCGCAGCGCTGGCGCGCCACGTCGAGCAGGCTGGCGCCGCCATCCAGGCCGAGGCGCGAAGCCACGCCATGGGCGCTGGCGCAGGCGTCGACCAGCAGCACATCGTTGCCGGCGTGCGACAGCGAGGCGCCCAGGTTGACCAGCATGGCGCCCTTGTCGTCCTGCGGCGTGGCCGACAGGAAGGTGATGATGCGCGGCCGGGGACCGGCCAGCATCCGGCGCAGGCCTTCGGCCTGGTCGAAATCGAAATTAGCCAAGGCGTACCTCGCGCAGCATTGGGTCATGGGCGGCGCCGGCTACCAGCAGCGGCAGTTCGGCGTCGCCGAATTTCGGGGCGGCCTGGCCGCCGAAGGCGCGCTCTACCAGCGCGGCGGGGTCGGCCAGGTGCAAGTCTTCCGGCACGCGCTGGCCGTTGGAAGCGTAGAACAGGCGCAGCTTGTGGCGGATCACCACGTCCAGCGCGGAGCCGATGGAAGCCGCTTCGTCCAGCTTGGTGACGATGGCGCCGGCCAGGCCGCTGCCCTGGTAGGCGCGCACCACTTCGGCCAGGGTTTCCTGGGTCGAGGTGGCATTCATGCACAGGATGCGCTGCACATTGGCGCCGGCGCCCTGCAGCATGGCGGCCTGCTCGGCCACCATCTGGTCACGCTGGCTGACACCAACAGTATCAATCAGCACGGTGTGCTTGTTGCGCAACTCGTTGAGGGCGATGCGCAGGTCGGCTTCATCCTTCACCGAGTGCACCATCACGCCCAGGATCTTGCCGTAGATGCGCAACTGTTCGTGGGCGCCGATACGGTAGGCGTCGGTAGTGATCAGGGCCAGCTTTTCCGGGCCGTGGCGCATCACGCAGCGCGCGGCCAGCTTGGCGGTGGTGGTGGTCTTGCCGACCCCGGTGGGGCCGACCAGGGCGAACACGCCGCCCTTTTCCAGCAGTGCGTCTTCATTGCCGATAGCGTGGATGTTGCGGGCCAGGACGCCACGGGTCCACTGCAGCGCCTCGGCGGCGTCGCGCGTGGCCGGCAGCTTGTCGGTGACGTAGCGCGCCAGGCTGGCGGAGAAGCCGGCGGCCAGCAGTTCGCGCAGCACGGCGGTCTTGTGCGGCTCGCGCTGCTGGGTGTTGGCGAAGGCCAGTTCATTGAGCTGGGTTTCCATCATGCCGCGCATGGCGCGCAGCTCGCTCATCATGCTGTTCATTTCGGCGGCGGCGCTGGCTTTGGCGCTGGCCACGGCTTCCGCCACCAGGCTGGAAATGCGGTCCAGGTCGACGGCTGGCGCGGCCGGTGCGGCCGGTGCAGCCGGTGCCCGCGGTGCGGGACGGGCGGCGGGCCGCAGCACGGGAGCGGCAGGCTGGGCCACCAGCGCCGGCGCGGGCGCCATGCCGGATGCTGGCGCGGGCGGGATGAAGGATGGCGCCACCGACGTGGGCAGGTCCAGTTGCGGCGCCGGCGCGGCCATCGGGGAATCGGCGGAGTGCGGAGCCAGGGCGGCGGCATCGTCGCCGGCCAGGGCCAGGATTTCCACCGCGCCGTCGACGGCGCGGTTGGACAGGATCACCGCATCCGGTCCCAGTGCTTCGCGCACTTTGCGCAGCGCTTCACGCGATGTTGGGGCGGTAAATTTTTTAACGTTCATTTCCAGCTGCTCCTGCTGATTTCGCACATGGTCAAATTATTGACGATGCACGACGGTAACAATCGATGGAACAGCCCGGGAAATGCCTGCCTATTCAAACACCGGTAAACCAGGGTCAGACCCGAGGGTCTGACCCGCCGGGGTCCGGTTCAAA
>CBHWEO010000126.1:0-15538 GCA_966112955.1 uncultured Duganella sp.
CGCTGCTGTTCGAAGGCGCGCAAGGCTCGCTGCTGGACGTCGACCACGGCACCTACCCGTTCGTTACCTCGTCCAACTGCGTGGCCGGTAACGCCGCCGCCGGCGCCGGCGTCGGCCCCGGCATGCTGCACTACATCCTGGGCATCACCAAGGCCTACACCACCCGCGTCGGTTCCGGCCCGTTCCCGTCGGAACTGCCGACCGATGCCGGCGTTGGCCACCACCTGTCTTCCGTGGGCCACGAGTTCGGCACCGTGACCGGCCGTGCCCGCCGTTGCGGCTGGTTCGACGCCGCGCTGCTGCGCCGCTCGGTGCAGATCAACGGCGTGTCGGGCATGTGCCTGACCAAGCTGGACGTGCTGGACGGCCTGGAAACCCTGAAGATCTGCACCGGCTACAAGATCGACGGCAAGCAGGTCGACATCTTCCCGGTCGGCGCGGAAGACGCTGCGCGCTGCGAGCCGATTTACGAAGAGATGGCCGGCTGGAAGGAAAGCACCGTCGGCGCCAAGTCGATGGACGCGCTGCCGGCCACCGCCCGCGCCTACATCAAGCGCATCGAAGAACTGGTCGGCGTGCCGGTCGACATGGTGTCCACCGGTCCTGACCGCGAAGAGACCATCGTGCTGCGCCACCCATTTGAATAAGAAAGAAGAGAAGCATGAGCACTCCTGTATCCGACCAAAAACACCTGTGGGTTAGCTGGGACGAGTACCACCGCCTGATCGAGCGCCTGGCGCTCAAGGTCCACGAATCGGGCTGGAAGTTCGACATGGTGCTGTGCCTGGCGCGCGGCGGCGTGCGCCCGGGCGACGTGTTCTCGCGCATCTTCGACGTGCCGCTGGCGATCCTGTCGACCAGTTCCTACCGCGAAGAAGCCGGCACCGTGCGCGGCGACCTGGATATCGCCAAGTACATGACCATGACCAAGGGCCCGCTGAAAGGCAAGATCCTGCTGGTCGACGACCTGGCCGATTCCGGCGTGACCCTGACCAAGGTCATGCAGCACCTGAAGGACAACTTCGAAGGCGTAACCGAAGTGCGTTCGGCCGTGATCTGGACCAAGGGCTGCTCGGCCTTCAAGCCGGACTACCAGATGGAAGAACTGCCGCACAACCCATGGATCCACCAGCCGTTCGAAGACTACGACGGCCTGCGCCCGCACCAGCTGGCGGCGTGGATCAAGAAGGGCGAAAGCGGCGCATAAGTGCGGCGGCTCCGAACGAAAAGCGGAAGGGTGCGAGCCCTTCCGCTTTTTTTATCTGACTTCCAGCAATTCGACGTCAAAGATCAAATTGGCGTTGGGCGGGATCGGGCCGATGCCGTTGCTGCCATAGCCCATGCTGGCAGGTATGACCAGGGTGCGCTTGCCGCCTGCTTTCATGCCTTTGACCCCTTCATCCCAGCCCGGAATGACCTGCCCGGCGCCAAGCGGGAAGGTGAACGGGCTGCGTCCGACCGAGGTGTCGAACTGCGCGCCATGCTGCTGCGGCGCGGCAGGATCGTAAATCCATCCGGTGTAGTTGACGACGACGCTGGCGCCGGCAACTGCCTCCTTGCCCGTGCCGACAACCGTATCGATTTTCTGCAGGGGGATAGCGGCAGCTTGCGCTGGGGCCGGGGCCTTGCTGCGGTCGCAGGCGGCCAATACCAGGCAAAGGCTTGCGCCGATCAGGCAGGAGGAGAACAATCGCTTCATGAACTTCTTTCAAAGGAGACGGAGAAGAAGCAAGTGTACTGAATCCGCTACAAAATGCGAAAAAATGGCAATTAGTGGCAATTCCGTATATTGCCGAGAGGAAATGGCTATACAATTCTTGGCATCTTTTTGCTGTTGCCGGGATTGCGATGTTTCCTTCGATGTTGGTGTCTTTGCTGCTGGCAGTTTCAACCCCGGAGCCTGGCGGCGCCCAGCCTGCCCCGGCGGCCAAAGTGGCCGCGTTGCCCAGGTATTGGGCCGAACGCCGCTTCGACCTGATCGAACGCAGCCTGCACGACGCGTGCGCCGCCGATCCCGCCGGGTTCGAAGCGCAATTCGACAGCTATTTCCGCACCACGCAATCCTGGGACGCCGACCGCAACGCGCTGGAGCAATGGCGCCAGCAAACCCCCGATGCACTGGCGCAGGCGCTGGTGGAAGCGATTTACTGGCGCGCCTATGCTTCGCAGCTGCGACTGGGCGCAGTCGGCCACCTGCCCAGGGAAGCCATGGAGTTTTACCAGGAACAGTTGGGCCGGGGCATTGCGCGCCTGCAGCAGGTCAGGGCGAAGGCCAACACATGCCCCCTGTGGCATAGCCTGAATATCAGCCTTCATATCGAGGGCGCCGGGTCGCGCCGTGGCGCGGCCAGCGCCTACCTGGATGCGGTTCAGGTGTTTCCGAACGACCCGCAGATCCATTTTGTCATGTCGCGCGCATACAGTCCGCGCGCGGGCGGCAGCGCGGTGCAATTCGACCAGTTTGCGCGGCGCGCCGTATTCTTCACCAAGGCAGTGGAAGGCGATGCCATGTACGCGCGCCTGTACTGGCGCGAAGATGGCAACGGCAACGATGCGATCCAGTTCGGCGGCCCGCGCGGCCTACCGGATTGGAGCATGTTGAAGTCAGGCTTCGAAGACATGCTGCAGCGCCACCCGCAGGACCTGCGCGGCCGCAACAAGTTTGCATCGTTCGCGTGCCGCGCCAACGACCGGCAGACTTACCTGAAGCTGCGCCAGGAACTGGGCGAACGCATCGTGCCCGAACTGTGGCCCGATGTGGCCAGCGCCGAAGCTTGCGAGCGCAAGCTGGGCAAGGGGGCGCCAGCCGCTTCGCCGGCGCAAGCCGGTAGTGTAAACTCGCACTCATGACCCAAGACTTTTTCCAGACCTTCATCCTGTTGATGCTCGTGACCGACCCGTTCGGCAACGTTCCCATTTTTGCCTCGGCGCTGGCGACGGTGCCGCCCAAACGGCGTCCCAAGATCGTGGTGCGCGAATGCCTGATCGCCTTTGCTGTGCTGCTGGTGTTCATGTTCTTCGGCAGCCACTTCCTCAAGGCCCTGAGCCTGTCGGAAGCCTCGCTACGCATTGCCGGCAGCGTGATCCTGCTGCTGATCGCGATCCGCATGGTGTTCCCGCATCCGGACGGGGTGCTGGGCAGGCAGGAGGGCGGCGAACCGTTCATCGTGCCGCTGGCGATTCCGGCGCTGGCCGGTCCTTCCGCGCTGGCGACGGTGCTGCTGTTCTCGCGGGAGAGCGCGGGCGAGGTGATCGTTCACGTGGCCGCGCTGGCCGCCGTAGTGGTGGTGTGGCTGGTGGTCTTCCTCGGCGCCGAGCGCCTGCAGAAGGCGCTGGGTTCGCAGGTGATGACCGCATTCGAACGCTTGATGGGCCTGATCCTGGCCGCCATGTCGATCGAGATGCTGCTGGGCGGTATCCGCGAGTTCGTCAAGACCCTCTGACGCGGTCCACGCAATTGGTTCGGACATTCGCCGGCGTCGTTGAATCGGTTAGATTTCTCACAGGGGCCACCCCGTGCAAATAGCTCTGAATGTACAAGCAGTTGAAACCTTCAACTACCTGGGCCTTGATCTGCACACGTTGGAAGCCAAACGGCTTGCCAACGAAGTGCGGGTTCTTTGGACGCGCATACCTGCCATAGGCATGCGCGTCGCCGTTATGTTGGCGCCTTTGGGAATGGCTTGGGGGATGCAGTTCAGGCTTCGGTCACCGGCGTACAACGCGTCTGACGAAGCGGTCGGTAGTGATGTGGTGGCATCCGCATTAAAGACCAGCATCGAGGAACTCGGATTCAAGCCTGAGAAGCTGCCCGGGTCCCTTCTCGGATGCGAGGTGTTTGGCCGCGAGCAGCAGCTTTGGCTCGGGAGGGAAGCAGACGATATCCCGCACGCGCAATTTCGTGCGGTTATTATGCCTGATACCGACTTCGAGTTTGCTGATTTTCTCCATCGGCTGCAGGCACACGTCGATCAACTTGGTAAGTTTTTTCTGTTGCCAGTCCCGTCGGGCGTCGAATTGCAGCGCTGGCAGTACGAGGAGGACGTTCGCTTGACGGAACTCCTGTCCGGCCGGCCTGGAGGATTGCGGAAGGGACAGAGTACCCAGGGTTGGGAAGGTGCAATTCGATTGGCGATCGAGTCGCTTGATGGGAGCGAAGCCGAGGCTTGGCTTACGCCGGCTTTCCTGGAACATGAGCAAGTCAAGACAAGTTATCCGATTCGTAAAGAGGGTGTCTCTGTCACTGCCCGTGCTGCGGCCTTCCTGGCGATGCTGAATATGAGACCAGTCGGCGAACAACTGAAAAGCAGGAAAGCTGTCACCATGTTGAAGCTTCAGTTGATCAGGAAATGGAAATGGCCGCTGGGTCTGCGCCAGTTGCACCAGAGCCAAACGTCGGAGAGCACCCGCACTTTGGCGCTGGCGGGAGGCGAAGCATGTGAGGAAGCAGAGGCGCTTGTCGCCGAAATCCTGGAGGAAGGAATGCGGCGCTATCCGGTCCTCTTCGAATGATGGTGCGGAGCGGCCGAACGTGGGCCCGAGCGGCACAACACCAAAAGAAATGATGTGTCCAAAGATGTGAGGTCGGATGAGCGCTGAGATCTGTGAACTGAATGGGCAGCCCGGTCGAACCATCCTTCGATTATTCGACTGGGACGATGACAGCCGCCGGGCGGTCGCGCAATCGAAGTTTCACGGCGTCGAGCCAACAAGCGCGCTGGGCAGCTTTGAACCCTTGGCCGAATTCGCTGACCGCGTGCATTGGCTGTACTACCCGGAAGTCGAATCGTCGGCGGGCCTGGAGAAGTTGAAGGCGGTGCGGCGCATTTCCTTCGGAGACGTACTGCCGCAGCCAAAATTCGACTTGCGCCAGTTGCCCGCACTGGAAGTGTTGCAGTGCCAGGATGCATCCACCCTGGACAAACGGCACCTGAATCATCCGCGCCTGCGGTACCTGGACCTGGAAGGATTGAAAGCGGTCGACCTCAGCTTCCTCTCGGAAGCGCAAGAGTTGGCGGCAATGCGGCTGCGCCGCTGTGCATTGACCAGCCTGAAAGGCAGCGACGCGCTGGGCAAACTCCAGGAAATGCGCCTGCTGGGGGCGAAGAAGCTCGAAGATGTGTCGGACATCGGCTGGGCCAGGAATCTCGACATCCTCGAGATTGGCGAGGCGAAGAAACTGCGCGATATCAGCGCGGTTCATACGCTCGACAAGCTGCGCTACCTGTTTATCGAAGCCGATGAAGCGACGCAGTCCGATCTGGCATGGATCGCCAACATGCCGCGTCTGGAATGCACCGGCCTGTGGCTGGAAACCCGGCTGGTCGACTTCGCTCTCATTGCGCAGCACCCGCGCCTGTATGACATCATGCTCGGCACGCATGCCGGTTTTGAACTGCCGGATGATGCCGTGCTGATCCCGCTGCTGCAAGCCCATGGCAAACGCGTGCTCAGGACAACGCGCTTTCCGAAAGCCCTGAGGCCTTCGATCAGGATCGAGTTTGCGCCACCTTCCGACCTGGCCGACGCAAAGCCCTTGCCGGCCTATCAGACTAAGCTGCTGGCCGACCCTGATGCCGGCTGAATGATCGGGGCGGCGCCATGGCCGCGCCGCCTGCCGACATGGTGATTTTCCGTGACTTTTTCCGGTGGGCAATGGCAATATAATCATCCGAACTTGCCGCTTGCGGCGCTTGAATGAGGGTGATTCATGCATGTCCTGATCATGTTGGGAATCGTTGTGCTGCTGGTCGTGTTGTTCTATAAGTCGACCAACCAGTACGTACGGCCGGCCGGCACACAAGGCCAGGCGCCGGCGCAAGCCATGGGCGGCAACGCGCCACCGGTCGAAATCGGGTGGGTGTCCAACGGAAAACTGTTCGTGCGGGGCGGCTACGGTGTTGTACAGGAGATCAGCAGCCCTTACGCGCAGCAGGCGATGGACCGTGCGGAGCGCAGCCGCGAAAAAAATGCGTGGAAAAAGGATACCGCCTTTGGCGTGGCCGCCCAGGGAAACTACCGTGACTTCGACCGCCACACCGATCCTTTCCTGATTCAGTCGGCGCTCTTCACCGCAGAAGGCAAGTTGCTGTATTTCCAGGCTGACCACGGCATGGGCGGGCTGTTCTCCTACGATATCGCCAGCGGCCATGAGGAACGCTTGCTGCATCGCCAGCAATTGCAACTCGACGACCTGTGCCTGTCACAATCCGGCGAGATGATTGTTTGCACTTTGCGCGGGCGCGGTGGCGTCAGCCATATCGCGACCATGCGCAGCAATGGCGATGGCCTGCGCGAACTGACCGGCGGCGACACGATCGACTCGGCGCCAACGCTGGTACCGGGCGATGAGTCCATGGTGATCTACCAGTCGGCGGCGATTGGGCGCGACCAGCACGGCGGCTGGGCGGCGACTGGCCATGTGACGCTGCAGGAATTGAATACCGCGACCGGCCGCATTACGCCTGTGCTGGAAGACCCGCACTACGATTTCCTGTCGCCGCGCGTCGCGCCGGATGGGGCGCTGTTCTTCATCCGCCGGCCTTATGAACCGGCGCAGTACAGCGCCGGCAATGTGGTGCTCGATACGCTGTTCTTTCCCTTCCGCTTGCTGCGCGCGGTATTCCACTACCTGAATTTCTTCTCCCTGATGTACTCGCGCAAGCCGCTGACCGGCGCGAGCGGCATGCCGATGCAGGCCGACATGAAAGACATCGTCTTGCAGGGCAAGCGCATCGATGCCGAGCGTGCGCTGCGCCGGGAGGCCAGCATTGGCGGCATTCCTTCGCTGGTGCCGTCGTCGTGGCAACTGGTGCGCCGCACGCGCGCCGGCGGCGAGTCTGTCGTGGCCAGCAATGTGAGTTCGTTCGCCATGACGCCGAACGGCACCATCGTCTACAGCAATGGCCGCGGCCTGTTTGCGCTCGATGCGCAGGGCCGCTCGTCGCTGGTGTCGCAGGGCGACCTGGTAGGCGCGGTACTCGTGCACGATAAGGTGCTTGCATGAAATAGCTTGAACCCAGTTCCGGAAATGATCGCCCAGCGCCGCAGGCCCAAGGCAGCCTCGTTGCTGGGCAAACTTCTCGACTAAACATGTTGCTTTGATAATGACGGCATGGCAGGATAATGATCCTGCCATGCCGATCATTAAAGGAGCTGTCATGTCCCTGCGCATCAACGATACCGCACCAAATTTCAAAGCACAGACCACCAAGGGCCCGATCGATTTCCATGAGTGGATTGGCGACCAGTGGGCCGTCCTGTTCTCGCATCCGAAAGACTTTACGCCGGTTTGCACCACGGAGCTGGGCTACATGGCCAAGATCGAGCCGGAGTTCACCAAGCGCAATACCAAGATCATCGGCTTGTCGATCGACCCGGTCGAGAACCACAGCAAGTGGGCCGCCGACATCGAGGAAACCCAAGGCGCCAAGGTGAACTACCCGATGATTGGCGACACCGACCTGCACGTCGCCAAGCTGTACAACATGCTGCCGGCCGAAGAGCCGGGCACGTCCGATGGCCGCACGGCCGCCACCAACGCCACCGTGCGCTCGGTCTTCATCATTGGCCCGGACAAGAAGATCAAGATGATGATGACCTACCCGATGACCAGCGGCCGCAACTTCGACGAAATCCTGCGCGTGCTGGACTCGATCCAGCTGACCGCCAAGCACAAGGTGGCCACGCCGGTGAACTGGAAGCATGGCGACGACGTGATCATCGCCGCTTCCGTCAGCGACGACGACGCGAAGAACCTGTTCCCGGGCGGCTGGAAGGCGCCGAAGCCTTACCTGCGCATCGTCAAGCAACCGTCCTGAGCCCCAGGCATTGCTGCGCCGCCCTGACAGGGGCGGCGCTATCATCCGGCTTCCAAATCAGGAAAGGGGGGCCAGATGAACACTTCCGTTTACCGGCGCTCGGAACACGAGCGGCGCACCGGTGCCGACCGGCGCAACGTGTTCGCCCACTGAGGCCCACTGGAGCCCAGCGGGCGCGGTGCTCAGCCGGGCAGGACGTCGGCGCCGGGTGCCCCGAACAGTTGCTGCTTGAGGTGGTGCAGCTGGTCGCGCACTTGCGCCGCCTTTTCGAACTCCAGGTTCTTCGCGTGGTCGAGCATGAGCTTCTCGAGGCGCTTGATCTCCTTGCTGATCTGCTTCTCGCTCATGGCCTCGTACTTGGCCGCTTCCTCGGCCACTTCCAGCTGTTCGCGGGCCGCGGCGCTGTAGACGCCATCGATCATGTCCTTGATGATCTTCTTGACGCCGCGCGGCACGATGCCCATCTTCGCGTTGTAGGCGATCTGCTTGGCGCGGCGGCGTTCCGTTTCGTCGATCGCGCGCTTCATCGAGTCGGTGATATTGTCCGCGTACAGCAGCGCCACGCCGTTCAGGTTACGCGCCGCCCGGCCGATGGTCTGGATCAGCGAGCGCTCGGAACGCAGGAAGCCTTCCTTGTCCGCGTCCAGGATCGCCACTAGCGACACTTCCGGCAAGTCCAGACCCTCGCGCAGCAGGTTGATGCCCACCAGCACGTCGAAGGTGCCGATGCGCAGGTCGCGCAGGATTTCCACGCGCTCCACGGTGTCGACGTCGCTGTGCAGGTAGCGTACTTTGATGCCGTGGTCGCCCAGGTATTCGGTGAGCTGCTCGGCCATGCGCTTGGTCAGCGTGGTCACCAGCACGCGCTCGTTTTTCTCGATGCGGTCGTTGATCTCGCCCAGCAGGTCGTCGACCTGGGTGCGGGCAGGGCGCACGATCACTTGCGGATCGACCAGGCCGGTCGGGCGCACCACCTGCTCGACCACGGCGCCGGCATTCTTCTTCTCGTACTCGGCCGGCGTGGCGGAGACGAAAATCGTTTGCCGCATCTTGGCTTCGAATTCCTCGACCTTCAGCGGCCGGTTGTCCAGCGCGGACGGGAGGCGGAACCCGTAATCCACCAGGTTGGTCTTGCGCGACCGGTCGCCGTTGTACATGGCGGACAGCTGGCCGATCAGCACGTGCGACTCGTCCAGGAACATCAGGGCGTCGCGCGGCAGGTAGTCGACCAGGGTCGGCGGCGGTTCGCCCGGTTTGGAGCCGGACAGGTGGCGCGAATAGTTTTCGATGCCCTTGGTGAAGCCCACTTCGGCCAGCATTTCCAGGTCGAAGCGGGTGCGCTGCTCGAGGCGCTGCTCTTCCACCAGCTTGCCCTCGCGGCGGAAGAATTCCAGGCGCTCGCGCAGCTCTTCCTTGATGGTCTCGATGGCGCGCAGCACGGTGGCGCGCGGCGTCACGTAATGCGAGCCGGGATAGACGGTGAAGCGCGGGATCTTCTGTTTGACCTTGCCGGTCAGCGGGTCGAACAGCTGGATGGTTTCCAGCTCGTCGTCGAACATCTCCAGGCGCACCGCCAGGTCGGCGTGTTCGGCCGGGAAGATGTCGATGGTGTCGCCGCGCACGCGGAAGGTGCCGCGGCCGAAGTCCATCTCGTTGCGCGTATACTGCATCTGGATCAGGCGCGCGATGATGTCGCGCTGCGAAACGCGGTCCTTGGCGCGCAGCGTCAGGATCATCTGGTGGTATTCGTTCGGGTTACCGATACCGTAGATGGCCGATACGGTCGCCACGATCACCACGTCGCGCCGCTCCATCAGCGACTTGGTGCAGGACAGGCGCATCTGCTCGATGTGCTCATTGATCGACGAGTCCTTCTCAATGAACAGGTCGCGCTGCGGCACATAGGCTTCCGGCTGGTAGTAATCGTAGTACGACACGAAGTACTCGACCGCATTTTCCGGGAAGAATTCGCGGAACTCGGAATACAGCTGGGCCGCCAGCGTCTTGTTGGGCGCGAACACGATGGCCGGGCGCCCCATGCGGGCGATCACATTGGCCATGGTGTAGGTCTTGCCAGAACCGGTCACGCCGAGCAGGGTCTGGAAGGACAGGCCGTCCTCGATCCCCTCGCACAAGGCATCGATCGCGGTCGGCTGGTCGCCGGCCGGAGGGAAGGGCTGGTGCAGGCGGTAGGGCGAATTGGGGAAAGTGATCACTTCCGGCGCCAGAGCACCTGTGTTTTGGGAATCAGACATGAATGCAGACCTTTGATAGAATATGCGTTTGTCGGCGGTCCTGACCGGATTTTCTTCGGGCGCCGGCATGCTACGCTGTGACCTGCCCCCAAACGTTTCCAATCTTATCATGACGAACCAATCCGTTTTCAGCGCCATCGAGATGGCCCCGCGCGACCCGATCCTCGGCATTACCGAAGCCTTTAACGCAGACACCAACCCGGCAAAAATCAACCTGGGCGTAGGTGTCTATTATGACGACAATGGCAAAGTGCCGCTGCTGAAGTGCGTGGAGAAAGCGGAAGCAATCCTGATCGAGCAGCACGCCCCGCGTACCTACCTGCCGATCGAAGGCCTGGCAGCGTACGACAAGGCTGTGCAAGAGCTGGTATTTGGTGCCGACAGCGCCGTAATTCAAGAGAAGCGTGCCGTCACCGTGCAGGCACTGGGCGGTACCGGCGCACTGAAGATCGGCGCTGACTTCCTGAAGCGTTTCTCGCCGAATTCCGAGGTGTACATCAGCAACCCGAGCTGGGAAAACCACCGCGCCCTGTTCGAGAGCGCCGGTTTCAAGGTCAACAATTACGCTTACTACGACGAGACCACCCATGGCGTGAACTTCGCCGCCATGCTGGCTGCACTGAAGGCCATGCCGCGCGGTTCCATCGTCGTGCTGCACGCCTGCTGCCACAACCCGACCGGCGCCGACCTGACCCAGGGCCAGTGGGATGAAGTGATCGCCGCCGTGGTCGCGGGCGGCCTGGTGCCGTTCCTGGACATGGCATACCAGGGCTTCGGCGCCGGCATCGCGGAAGACGGCGCCGTGGTGCGCCGCTTCGCCGCCACCGGCGTGCCGCTGCTGGTATCGAACTCCTTCTCCAAGTCCTTCTCGCTGTACGGCGAGCGCGTGGGCGCCCTGAGCGTGGTGGCTTCGTCCGCCGAAGAAGCTTCGCGCCTGCTGTCGCAACTGAAGCGCGTGGTGCGCACCAACTACTCCAACCCGCCGGTCCACGGCGGCAAGGTGGTGGCGACCGCCCTGGCTACCCCGGAACTGCGCCAGATGTGGGAAGAAGAACTGGCCGGCATGCGCGTGCGCATCAAGGAAATGCGCGAGGCCTTCGTGCAGAAGCTGAAGGTCAAGGCGCCAAGCCACGACTTCGACTTCGTGCGTGAACAGGTTGGCATGTTCTCCTACTCCGGCCTGACCAAGGAACAGGTGGCCAAGCTGCGCGAGCAGTCGATCTACGCCGTGGACACCGGCCGTATCTGCGTGGCTGCGCTGAATTCGAAGAATATCGATACGGTAGTTGACGCCATCGCCAAGGTGCTTTAATATGCTGCTCTCTGATCGCAACGCGGTCAGAAATGATCCCTGATAGCTCAGTCGGTAGAGCGACGGACTGTTAATCCGCAGGTCCCTGGTTCGAGTCCAGGTCGGGGAGCCAGAATACAGAAAAGCCCAGCCTTCACCGGCTGGGCTTTTTGCTTTGCGGGCTTCAATGCGCGTAGCTGACCACGCGCGCCAGTTTCCATCCGTCCGCGTTGCGCTTCCAGATGTGCAGGAACTTGAACTTGCCGCAATCGTTCTTGCCGTTTTCGATGTGGCAGAAGGTGTGCTCGCCGGTCTGGATCGCGCCGTAATCCTTCACGGGGTAGACCTGCATGCTGCCGGGGACCAGTTCCCGCCGCAGGTGCATGTTGCGGGCGAACAGGGTGCGCGTGTTCTGCAGGCTTTGCTCGTAATTGCTCAAGCCGGCCGTGTCGTGGAAGAATTCCAGGTCGCTGGAGAACACGGAATTCACACCATCGCTGTCCTGGCGATTGAAGGCATCGAACAAGGTCTTGTCCATTGCCGCGATTTCCTTGTACAGGGGCGGTTCCTCCTGCGCCTCGGCCGGCGCGGCCAGGCTTGCGGCCAGCAAGGGGATCAATAGCAGTTTTTTCATCGGGTGCCTCATCGAAGTGGTGTGACGGATTGTCGCCGCGGCCGGATGATTGCGCGAGCGCCATACGACGAATGGTCGATATGCATGGACGAATGGTTGTCGAGGTCACGGCAATTTCCACATTGGTCAGGCCAAAATTGGTTTTGGTAAGTCCAATCGGCATACCTCATGACAAATAAGTTATAGCAGGGGCGGCATCGGCCACGGCGATAATTTGCGCAGACAAGACTATACGGAGGCAAGATGGGCGTGAATGTACGGCGGCGGCACTTGATGGTGTCGCTCGGTTTGGCGGCGGCATTTCCCGGGCTCGCAGGCGCCGCGGTCACCGCAACGGCGCGCGGCAAGCGGGAAGACCTGGAACTCTGGTACCAGCGTCCGGCCGGGCCGTGGGTGGAAGCGCTGCCGGTCGGGAACGGCCGCCTCGGCGCCATGGTCTATGGGCGCGTCGGCCAGGAGCGCCTCCAGCTGAACGAAGATACCTTGTTCGCAGGCGGTCCGAACGACCCGAACATGCCGGGAGCGCTGGCTGCGCTGCCGCGGGTGCGCGCCCTGATCGACCAGGGCAAGTTCAAGGAGGCCCATGACCTGTGCGGCAGCACCATGATCGCGCACCAGCAGATGCCATACGGCTCCGCCGGCGATCTGCTGTTCGACTTCCTTAACGCGCCGTCCGAACCTGGCGGCTATCGCCGTTCGCTCAGCCTGGATACCGCAGTCGCCCACACCAGCTTCACTGCCGGCAAGGCACGCTACACGCGCGAAGTGTTCGCCAGCGCGCCGGCGCAAGTGATCGTGCTGCGCCTGGCCGCCACCGAAGGCGTGCTGGACTTCGACATGGGGTACCGCGCGCCGAGGGAAGTGAAATATGGCGTCACCGACGCTCCGGACGGGCTGCGCGAGCCTTTGCCTGAACCGGTGCACCTGCCCACGCTGGCGATCCGCGCCGATGGCGATGGCGCGCTGCTGGTCGAAGGCCGCAATATCGCATCGTCCGGTGTGCCGTCCGCCCTGCGCTACGCCGTGCGGGTGCAGGCGATCGGCGACGGCAAGGTCAGCGTGGAAGGGCAGCGGCTGCAGGTGCGTGGCGCCCGCAATGTCACGCTGCTCATCGCTGCCGCCACCAGCTTTGTCAACTTCGCCGATGTCAGCGGCGACCCGGTGGCGCGCGTGCGCGGTCATTGCGTCGCCGCAGCGAAGAAGACTTATACGCAGCTGCGCGAGGAGCATGTGAAGGCGCACCAGGCGCTGTTCCGCCGCTTCTCGGTCCGCCTTGGCAAAGGCCAGGATGCGCGCCCGACCAATGAGCGCATTGCCAGCGCCGAATCGCAGCCCGATCCGACGCTGGCGGCGCTGTACGTGCAATATGCGCGCTACCTGCTGATGTCCTGCTCGCGCCCCGGCAGCGAGCCGGCCAACCTGCAGGGGCTGTGGAACGAGGGCACCAATCCGCCATGGGGCGGCAAGTACACGATCAATATCAATACGCAGATGAACTATTGGCCGGCGGCGCCGGCCAACCTGGGCGAATGTACCGAACCGGTGCTGCGCATGGTCGAAGGACTGGCCGTGACGGGCGCCGTGACGGCGCGCAAGGCTTATGGCGCGCGCGGCTGGGTCACCCACCACAATACGGACCTGTGGCGCGCCACCGCGCCGATCGATGGGCCGTTGTGGGGAATCTGGCCCACCGGCGGCGCGTGGCTGTGCAACACGCTGTGGGATTATTACGATTACTACCGCGACGAAGCGTGGCTGCGCCGCCTGTATCCCCTGCTGAAGGGCGCCAGCCTGTTCTTCATCGATACCCTGGTGGAAGACCCGCAGGGCCGCGGGCTGGTGACATCGCCTTCGATTTCGCCGGAAAACCAGCACCACGCCGGCGTGGCGATTTGCGCCGGTCCCGCCATGGACCGCCAGATCCTGCGCGACCTGTTCCGCCACACCCTGGCCGCCCAGACCCTGCTGGGCGATTCGGACGCCGAACTGCGCCGCGCCATCGAGGCGGCCCTGGCGCGGCTGCCGGCCGACCGCATCGGCGCCCAGGGCCAGTTCCAGGAATGGCTGGAAGACTGGGATGCAGGGGCGCCGGAGCAGCAGCACCGGCACGTGTCCCACCTGTACGCCATCTATCCGTCCGGGCAGCTCAATGTGCGCGACAACGCGGACTTCGTGCAGGCAGCCAAGGTGACCCTCAATACGCGCGGCGACAAGTCGACCGGCTGGGCCACCGCCTGGCGCCTGGCATTGTGGGCGCGCATGGGGGAGGGCGACCGCGCCCACGCCATCCTGCTTGGCCTGCTGGGGCCCGAGCGCACCTATCCGAATATGTTCGACGCCCACCCGCCGTTCCAGATCGACGGCAATTTCGGCGGCACCGCGGGGATCATCGAAATGGTGCTGCAGTCCTGGGGCGACGAGGTGCACGTGCTGCCGGCATTGCCGTCGGCCTGGCCGGAAGGCGCCATGCACGGCATCCGCGCGCGCGGCGGCATCGAGGCGGACGTGGAATGGTCGGGTGGAAGCCTGCGGCGGCTGGCGCTGCGCGGCAAACCGGGGAGCCGGGTGGCGGTGCGGTATCGTGGCCGGTTGCGCAATGTTGCGCTGGACCAGCGCGGCCGGGCGACTTGGGTATTGCAAGGATGAGACTGAATGTTGAAATACTTCACTTAACCATTTTTGCTTTTGGGGTGGAATCAGTTATTCTTCAAGTTATCTATACGATCCAATCCGGAGCATTTGAAGAATGATTACAAAAGAAGAGCGGGTGGTGTACGGCACCGAAGACCTGCTGACCACCCTTTGCACGTCCGTCACCCGTGTGTTGAACGTGGCGTCGCAAAGCCGGATTACCTACTCGGCCATGGTCCAGCGCATCACCAAGGTCGGCCTGAAGCCCGATATCGGCTGTTTCGTGCTGTTCGACGGCGGCTTTACCGGTCTGGTCGTGTTGAACTTCTCGGCCGAAGCCGCGATGGAAATTTACGAGCGCTATATGCTCAGCATGGGCATGCCAAAGTCGGAGCTGGCCAGTTCCTTCACCTCCGACGAGGTGGCCAACATCATGGGTGAGCTGATGAACCAGATCGTCGGCGATTTCACCGGCAAGGTGCGCAGCGAACTGCATACCAACATCACCCAGAACCAGCCGAAGATGCTGGTGCTGAACAAGCAGGTCACGCTGAGCGTGGATACGCCGCTGGACCGCCCGGAAATGCGCCGCGTGTCCTTCTTTACCGAGCGTAACAACATCTTCTACCTCGAACTGGCGATCGACCGCACCGAGTTTATTAAATTGCACGATTTCGAGAAGACCGAAGCGGAAGATCCGGATGTGCTGCTGGAGCGCGAGCAGGCTGCCCGGAAGGAAGAGTCGGCACAGGCAGAGGCGATTTCCGGTGACGATGCGGACGAACTTTTGAAGTCTCTCGGCATGTGATCTAAAATAGGCTTTGCAAAAGACTGAACGGCAGTTATAATATTGCCTCTTTTCCCTGATAGCTCAGTCGGTAGAGCGACGGACTGTTAATCCGCAGGT
>CBHWEO010000127.1:0-15482 GCA_966112955.1 uncultured Duganella sp.
GGACCACGCCGCGGTTGATGTAATGCTTGGCGATCGACACCACCAGCCGCAGGTTGTGCTCGATCATGGTCTGGCGCGCGGCGAAATCGCCCTGCTTGGCCAGGGTGGCGTAATGGACTTCCTGCTGCGCCGTCAGCAGCGGGCGGGTGCCGATCTGGTTCAGGTAGTGCTGGGTGGTGTCGGTGGACAGTTCCGCCGCCAGCACTTTTTTCAGCTCGTCGACGGTTTCGAGGACCGCGCCGGCACCTTCCGCCGCCACCTCGCCGTCCGGTTCCATGGCATCGATCGCTACTTCGTCGATCGGCTCGTCCGGGAATTCCTCAGGAATCGAGTCGTCTTCCAGTTGGTCATTCGGCGAGCGTGTCATGGGTACTTATCTAGCGGTTAGGCAGGAATTTCGATGGATCCACCGGTTTGCCCTGCTGCCTTATCTCGAAGTGCAGCTTGACTGTGTCGGTATCGGAGTCCCCCATTTCAGCAATTGCCTGCCCGCGGCGCACTTCCTGCCCCTCCTTGACCAGGATGGCGCGGTTGTGGGCGTAGGCCGACAACAGGCTGTTACTGTGCTTCACAATGACGAGATTACCATATCCGCGGATGCCGCTGCCGGCATACATCACTTTTCCCCGCTCCGCAGCCAACACTTGTTGTCCGGCGCGCCCGGCGATGTCGATGCCCTTGTTCTTGCCCTCGTCGAACTGGGCGATCACGCGGCCGTCGGACGGCCAGGTCCAGGCCAGGTCGCGGTCTTCCGCGCTGATGGCGGGCGCCGGCGCCGCCGGCGGTGCCGGCGCCGGCGCCGGGGCCAGGCTGGCCACCTGGGCCGGCTTGTCGCTGCGCTCGTCGGCTTTCTGCAACTCCGCCACGGCGGTGTCGGAATACGGCCGCTTTTCGCCCTTCGGCGTGGACTTGCGCGGCGGCGGCGGGGTCTTTTCGATCTGCGGCGGGGTCGGCACGGCGGCGGTCTGCACGCCTTCCGGCGGCGTCAGGCGCAGCACCTGGTCCACCTTGATGTCGTCCGGGTTGGACAGGTTGTTCCAGGCCGCCAGGTCGCGGTAATTCAAGCCGCGGTCGAAGGCGATGCGGATCAGGGTGTCGCCCTTGCGGACCGTGTAATAGCCTTCCTTGTCTTTCGGCTCCTCCACTGGCGCCGCCTTGGGCGGGGTGGCCGGCAGCGGCGTGGAGCGGTCTTCGACCGGCGCCTGGCGCGGCGTGGTCGTACACGCGGTCAGCACCAGCAGCGAAGCCGCCATCAGGTAAAGGGAATAGTTCTTCGTCATGCTCTTTGTTCTGTGTGTTAAACGGTGCCGGGCCGCAGCGGCACGAAATGGCAGTCTTCCAGCGTCTGGCGCACCCATTCGTTCTTGCTGACGCGGGTCACCAGTTCGAGATGCTGGGTACGGGCCCCGACCGGGGCGACCAGGCGGCCGCCGATATTCAGTTGTTCCAGCAAGGCCTGGGGTACTTCCAGGCCCGCGGCGGCAAGGATGATGCCATCGAAGGGCGCCGCCTGCGGCAAGCCTAGCATACCATCTCCGTAGTGCAAACGGAGGTTCGCCAAGCGCATCGGCCGCAGGTTGGCCTTGGCCAGTTCGTGCAGCGGCTTGATGCGCTCGATCGAATAGACTTCTTTCGCCACGCAGGCCAGCACCGCCGCCTGGTAGCCGCAGCCGGTGCCGATTTCCAGCACCCGGTGCAGGTCCTGGCCGGCGCGCATCACCTCGATCATGCGCGCCACGATATAGGGCTGGGAGATGGTCTGGTGGTGGCCGATCGGCAGCGAAGCGTCGATATAGGCTTGCGGCGCCAGGCCTTCATCCATGAACTGGTGGCGCGGTACAGTGTCCAGCGCGCCCAGCACCACCGGGTCGCTGACGCCCTGCTTCGCCACGCGCTGCACCATGGCGCGCCGCACCCCGTCCGACACCAGGGCGTGCTGGCGCGGCCCGGCCAGCGGGGCAAGCTGCACCTGGGCGCGTTCCTGGGCATAAGAGTGGGAGCGCGACGGCGAGGCCACCGCCTGCGGCGGGCGCCAGCCGCCCGGGCTGGCTGCAGCCGTGCGCGCCGCGTTCTGGGTGGCCGTTTGTGGCGTGGCCACGCGCTTGTAGACCGGCCTTTTCGCCGGGCTCTTGTCGGTAATGGAAGACAGGGGCAGCGGGAAAGTGCGGGTCTTGTCGCTCATGCGATGGCCTTTGCCAGGGAATCGAGTTGTTGGCGATGGGTCAGGTCGATCTGCAGCGGCGTGAGCGACACGCTCCCGTTGGCGACGGCATGGAAGTCGGTGCCTTCGCCGGCATCCTTGCAGGCGCCAGGCGGGCCGATCCAGTAGATTTCGCGGCCGCGCGGGTCCAGCGCCTTGACCACGGGTTCGGCCTGGTGGCGGCGGCCCAGGCGGGTCGGGGTCAGGGGTCCCAGCTGCTCGTACGGCAGGTTGGGGATGTTCACGTTCAGCAGGTAGGGCCGCTCCAGCAGCTCCAGGTAGCGCTCGACCAGGTCGCGCGCCACGCGGGCGGCGGCGTCCACGTTGGCCCAGCCATAAGAACCTTGCGAAAAGGCAATTGCCGGGATGCCGAACAGGTAGCCTTCAGTGGCCGCCGCCACAGTGCCCGAATACAGGGTGTCGTCGCCCATGTTGGGGCCGTTGTTAATGCCGGATACCACCAGGTCCGGCGCTTCTTCCAGCAGGCCGGTCAGGGCCACGTGGACGCAGTCGGTGGGCGTGCCATTAACAAAAAAGAAACCGTTGGCAGCCTTCTGCACCGACAGGGGACGGTCCAGCGTGAGCGAATTGGAGGCGCCGGAGCGGTTGCTGTCGGGCGCCACCACCACGATCTCGGCGATAGGCTGCAGGGCTTCCGCCAGTGCATTGATGCCGGGCGCCAGGTAGCCGTCGTCGTTACTGATAAGGATTCTCATACAGGGAATTTTACCCGAAGCAACGACCGCCGCGCCGCGCCCGCTACGACAAATTTACAGTGCGGCGGGTACCGGCCAGTAGGCGGCGCGCCGCTGTTCCAGCGGCAGCGCGTGGTGGTTGTTGGCCGCCCCGTGTTCGGCAACGGCCAGCCGTTGCCAGGGACAGGCGCCGTCGCGGAACCAGCGCAGGAAGCCGTCGTAGCCGTGCTGCAGGGCCTGGGCCGGCAATGGCTCGCCAAAGGCCAGGCTGGCGCAGTGCGGCAATTGCACGGTATTGAAATAGTCTTCCAGCGACAGCCAGCCCAGGCCGTACGCATGGGCCAGGATGTGTTCGAACAGGGGCTGGTAGCCGCCCTCCCCGCGCCGCCACTGCGCGCCCTGCAGCGGATCCGAGGCATCGATGCGCGATGGCAGCGGGTAGACCAGCAACTGGCGCTGCTCGTCCTCGTGGCAGGCGCGGTAGCCGGTGGCGCGCGCCACCAGGTCCTGCAGGCCGTCCAGGTTTTGCCGGTTGGGGGCAAACACCAGCACCAGCCGGGTCGGCAACAGCGTGGTGCAGATGGCCGCGCTGTCGGCGCGGCCGCTGCGCGCATCGACCAGCACATGGCCGAAATGGCGCGCCAGGCGCGCGGCAAAGGTGCGGAACAGCGCGGGGCAAGCGTCGAACATGCCTTGCCAGTCCAGCATGGCCGCGCGTTCCGCGTGGCTGCCATCGCACCGCCCTGCGCGCAGCAGCCAGAGTGGCCGGTCTTCGCATGCCCTGACCAGGTATTGCTCCCAGCGCACCGCGTCCAGCACCGCTTCGGCCAGCGCCGTGTCGCTGGCATAGCGCTGGCTGCGCTCCTGCAGCTGGTCGCGGCACGCTTCGAACAGGTCCAGCACGCCCGGCGCTTCCGCCGCGCCGGGAAAGTAGTAATGCAGGCCGGGCGCTTCCAGGTCCCAGTCCACCAGCAGCACCGGCGCCGCGTCGCGCTGGGCCAGCAGGTAACCGAGGTTGGCGAGCGCCATGGTGCGGCCGACGCCGCCTTTGTAGGAATAGAAGGTGGTGACTTCGCCGGCTGCGGGCAGCTGCGGCAGGTGCAGGCGTAGGTGTTCCATGGCGCTCTTTCAGTAGGATCAGCGTGGGAAATGGGGTGGCGCGGGCGGACGCCAGGCCGGCGGCACCGGCGGCAGCACGAATTCCCTGCAATCGTGGCCGGGCGGGATGCTCGCCTTGAGGCAGTGGTAATGCATCGTGATGCGGTCCACTATGCGCCGGATGTCGGGCAGGAAATCGGGGTTGGTCTTCAACTCCCCGGTCGCCAGCGTGTAACGCGAAAAGTCGACATACATGCCCGGTTCGCTGATCTGCGGCGGCAGGCTCACGGGATGGCGGGTCATGATGACGGGGATGACCAGGTGGCTGGGCAGCTCGTACCAGCCGCTGCGCTCGGCCTCGATCATCTGCATGGCGGCAAATTCGCGCCGGGTATAGGGGTGGGCCTCGTACTTGGGCGTGTAGATCATGATCATCGAGACGCTCTGGCACATCGCCATGGCGATGCGGCGGTCGATATCGTCGCCGCCACCCAGTTGCTCGCTATCGACAAACAGTTCGGTCTCGTTGTCGAAATGGGGCTCGAGATAGCACTTCAAGGCGTCGACCAGGTCGTCCTTGAAATGGCTCATATATGCGTGCTGGCCATGCGCGTAACTGAAAAAGCAGCCGTACCGGATACTCATGGCAATCGCCTCCCCTGCCAGCCCAATGTATTCCCCGGGCGCGCGGTAAACTTTGTTTGCGCGCAAAGTGTTCTGGGGCATAATCGCACGACCGTTCGATAATTCTGGAGACCATATGAAGGCTATCGTTTGCAAGGAATGGGGGTTGCCCGACACCCTGGCGCTGGAGGAAGTACCCGACCCGCAGCCGGGCCCCGGCCAGGTCGTGCTGCAGGTGAAGGCGGCTGCCGTCAACTTCCCGGATGTGCTGATCATCCAGGGCAAGTACCAGTACAAGCCCGCCCTGCCGTTCACGCCGGGCAATGAAGTCTCCGGCGTCGTGCTGTCGGTGGGTGAAGGCGTGCAGGGCTTCAAGCCGGGCGACCTTGTGATCGCCTTTTCCGCCCACGGCGGCTTTGCCGAGCAGTTGCTGGCGCCTGCCGCCTCGCTGATTCCCATGCCGCCGGGGATGGATTTCGACACCGCCGCAGCGATCACCCTGACCTATGGCACCTCCCACCACGCCGTCGTCGACCGCGCCCAGTTGCGCGCCGGCGAGACCATGCTGGTGCTGGGCGCCGCGGGCGGCGTCGGCCTGGCCGCCATCGAGATCGGCAAGGCGCTTGGCGCGCGTGTGATTGCCGCCGCCTCCAGCGAGGAAAAGCTCGCGGTCTGCAAGGAGCACGGCGCCGACGTGCTGATTAACTACAGCAGCGGCGACCTGCGCGAGGCGATCAAGGCGGCCACCGACGGCAAGGGCCCGGACGTGATCTACGACCCGGTGGGCGGCGAATATGCCGAACCGGCCTTCCGCTCCATCGGCTGGCGCGGGCGCTACCTGGTGGTGGGCTTCGCCAACGGCGACATCCCGAAGCTGCCGCTCAACCTCATGTTGCTGAAAGGCGCTTCGCTGGTGGGCGTATTCTGGGGCGAATTCGTCAAGCGCGAACCGAAGGCCAACCTGGCGGGCATGATGCAGCTGCTCGGCTGGCTGGCCGAGGGCAAGATCCGCCCGCACATCTCGGCGCGCTATGCGCTGGCGGATACCCCGCGCGCACTGGAAGCGATGGCGGCGCGCAAGGTCACGGGCAAGGTGATCGTCAAGCCCTGAACCATTGCAGCAGGCGTGCGGCGAGGTAGAACAGCGCGCCGTTCGCCGCCGTCATCGCCGCCAGGTGCAGGCCCATTGCCGCCAGGGTTTGCAGCAGCGGCCCACTGGCGCCGGGACCGGTGCCGCACAACGTCATCAAGGCCGGCACCAGGAAGAAACCGGCGCCGTGGGCCGTGGAGGCGAGGAAAGTCCACAGCGCCATGCCGGCCTGTCCTGCCAGCGCATGCCCCGTGCGCCAGCGGCAGGCCAGCGCGGCTGCCAGGAGCAGGCCCCCGCCCCATTGCAGGGCCGTGCGGTCCAGCGGCAGGCGCAGCGCCACCGCGGCGGCCACCACCGCCATCGCCGCCACATGGCCGCAGGCGATGGCGGCCGCCGCCCGCCAAGGCCTGAAGCGCGGCATGGCGTTCCCGCTTCAGGCGTGGCTGCAGCAGGCCGCTGCCGGCGCCGGCTGCTGGGCATAGCGGTCGTGGTGCCTGACCCATGCCATTGTGTACGGCAAGTCGTCTTCCTGGCGCCCCAGCGGCGTCAGGTCGAGGAAGCGGTAGGTGTGCATCATCACTTCCACGCCGCGCCCATAGGTCGAATAGGTGTGGTAGACCACGCCCGCATCGTCCTTGTAGAACACACTGACACCGGGCGCGTCTTCGTGCGGGAAAGCCTGCCCGGTATAGTTGTAATAGACCTCGCCTTCGGCCACATCTTCCGGCGCGAAGCTGACGTGGAAGTCGTAATTGAAATCGCTGTCGCCGGACGACACCCATTTGAACTTCCAGCCCATTTGCCGGCGCATGCTTTCCAGGCTGGCCAGCGGGGCGCGCGACACCACCACAAAGCTGACGTCGCGCTGCGCCAGGTGCGGCAGTGACCCGTCCGTGTGGTCGGCCATGTAGGAGCAGTGCGCGCAACCGCGCTCCTGCCCGGGGGCGAACATGAAATGCTGCACCACCAGCTGGCGCCGGCCTTCGAACAGGTCGGACAGCGAGCGCTTGCCCTGCGGCGTGTCGAACACGTACTGCTTGTCCACGCGCACCCATGGCAGGGCGCGGCGGGCGCTGGCCAGCTGGTCCTGCTGGCGCATCACTTCCTTTTCGCGCAGCAGCAGTTCCTTGCGCTGCGCCAGCCATTGCGCGTGATTGACGACGGGATGCCTGATCATTCTCCTTGTGGACGACGTACTGCGCGCACTTTGCCGCTGCTCCCGCCGCCGGCGTAGAACAGGCCGGCGCCATCGGACTCCAGGCCGCTGACGAACACGCCGGGCGGCATTTCCAGCCGCTCCAGCACCTCGCCGCTTTGCGGGTCGATGTGGCGGATATCGCTCTCGTCGCCTTCCCAGGTGCCGTGCCACAGCTCACCGTCGACCCAGGTCACACCGGTCACGAAGCGGTTCGATTCGATGGTGCGGATCACGGCACCGGTTTCCGGATTCACCTGGTGGATCTTGCGGTCCCTGTGCTGCCCCACCCACAGGCTGCCTTCCGCCCAGGCCAGGCCGGAATCGCCGCCTTTGCCGGGCGCCGGAATCGACACCACCACCTTGCCGCTGGCCGGGTCGATCTTGTCGATGCGCTGCTCGGCGATCTGGTACAGGTATTTGCCGTCGAACGCCGTGCCGGCATCGGCCGGCCGCTCCAGCGCGCGGGCCGGTTTGCCGCTCCCGGGGTCGAAGCCGACCAGGCGTTCGCCGGTGGCGGCCCATACCAGGTGGCCGTCCCAGGTGACGCCGCCGACTTTGGTCACGCCCTCGAACGGGCCATATTCGCGCAGGATTTCAGCCGTGCGCACCTTGCTTGCATTACGGGTCATTGCTCAGCTCCTTATGTGGCGCGCCCTTGATTGGCGCCGCATGTGAACTTTATTCCAACGGCAGCGCAGCAGGGAGTAACAAGATTGTCGTGAATCCGGCCAGGGGCGGCGCCAGCCAGCGCCGCGTGCGGGCATTGCCGACCGAGCGCACCTGCCCGGCCGCTTCCAGTTCGGCCAGCGCCCGCTGGACGGTGCGCTGGCTGGCATCCAGCGCCAGTGCCAGCGCCGAAGTGGACCAGGCGGCGCCGTCGGACAACAGCGCCAGCAGCGATGCCTGCGCGCCGTCGATGGGCGGTTCCAGCACGGCCAGGTCGCGGCCCCCCAGCGGCCGCAACGCGAAGCCGCGCGGCGTGGCGTCGATGCCGGCCAGGCCCTTGAGCAGGGCACGCAGGCGGCCGATTTCGACCCGCAGCCGGGCGCGGTGGGTGTCGTCGGGACGGCGCGTATTGAAGGCCTGTTCGATCAGCGCATCGCGCTCGGCATCGCCCGGCCACGCATCCGCCAACGCCCGGGCCAGCGCGAACAGCACCGGCCGGCGCGCCAGCGGGCGCCATGCCGCGCCGCAGCCCAGGCCGCGGCGGCAGGCGTCCAGCACCAGCGTATCGGAGGCCAGCAGCGCCGCTACCTCGTCCAGCGACATCGCCGTGGCATGGGCGGTTGCCCGCGCCCCGGCGCGGCGCGCGGCAGGACGCTGCAGCGCGGCACTGGCCTCCATGGCCTCCGCCAGCAGTTCCGGGACGCCCGCGCGCGTGGCGGCCGCGTGGGCGCGCGCCAGCGCATTGCGCGCCACGGCCGGCTGCAGGGACCGCATTGCCAGTTCGGCCGCCGCGAGACTGGCCACCGCCGCCAGTGCCGGCGTCAGCGCACGCATGTCCAGGCGCGCCAGTTCCTGCGCCGCCGCGTCCAGACGGCCCAGCAGCAGGAATTTGCGGACGGCGATCAGGCGCGCCTGCAGCGCGTTGCCATAATCCCCACGCGACTCCAGTACCGCCAGTGCCCCCGCCACCACGCGCGGCGGGCTGGCCAGGTCACGCATGGCCAGCGCCACCTCCGCTTCCGCGACCACACAGCGGGCGCGCGCCAGTTCCTCGTGCGAGCCGAAGCCGCGTGCCGCCTGCCGCAGCAGCTCGCGCGCACGCGGGTAGTCGCCCAGCCGCGCCATGGCAATGCCGCGCAGCGCCAGCGACGGCGGATCCTTGCGCAGCGCTACATGTTTCAGCGCGCCCAGCACGTCGCCCGAGGCAAGGGCACGGGCCGCGGCGGCGATCAGGGAATCCATTGCGGCGTCAGGCCGATTTGAGCAAGCGGGAAGCGGCGGCGCGCAACAGGATGCGCGAATAGAGCTGATGGAAGCCAAGCAGCGCGCGGAACGCCTTGCCCTGGCGCGAGCGCACGACGGCGGAGCCGAAATACAGCCGCGTGCCGGCGCCTGCCGCCGCGCCCTGCCCCGGCGCCGCAACGGCCATCAGCCAGGAGCGCGTGCTGCCGGCAAAATCGCACATCAGCAGCTGGCCCGGCGCGCGCGCCTCCACCGACCACGCCGCGAACTGTTCGCGCAGCCCGCCTGCCAGCTCAGACGCCTGCGCATCGTTCGAAGGGCGCGCCACGAGCAGCGCCAGCAACAGCCGCTCCAGCTTGAAGATGGCGGTGGTATAGAACGCCTCGACGAACTGCGCATGGCTGACCTGGCGCGGCAGGTCGATGGCGAAGCAATCCGTGTAGGCGCCCCGCTCTCGATAGCGCTGCAACAAGGCGTCGTCGGGCAGGTCGGCAATCACAGGTACTCCCACGTATCAGCGCCGTCGAAGCGCCGCACTTCCAGCGGCGCCACCACGTCCGGCTCGAAATTGGCCATGTTGACGCCCATGCGTCCATTCCCTTTCGAATCCAGCGGCTTCCAGTGCGTCACGCAGCCGCAGCACTTGCAGCGCACCGTACGCAGGGTGCGGTCGCCCCAGATGTAGTCCTCCGTGCGCGCCGGGTCGCCGTCGATCCGCACCGCATCTTCCTGGTAGAAGGCCCACAGCGCCCGCGTGCGGCGGCAGATCGAGCAGTTGCAGTCGATGACATAGGCCGGCGGCGCAGGCACTTCCAGCGTGACCGCGCCGCAATGGCATGAAGCTTTCAGCATTGCTTCCCTCCCGGGTTAATTATCTGGCAATGATAGTTCCTGGCGCAGCTGCCTGCAATCGCCCCCGCAGCCACGTCCGCCAGCCACCCGCCTTGCGTCCATCCAAGTCGAATAGCTGTATGGCGATCTGGTTCTTAAGCTTATTGCTCTTCTCGATCTTGACTTCAATGCAGGGGCCATTGAGCACCCCAGAGAATTGGCCACCAAGCGAACTGCTCATCTTAATCACCAATGGCAACTGTGTTCGCCCCATCTCTGGCTTACGCTCAATCGAAGCTTCCCATGAACTCGAACAGCCTGATGCTCCAAGCATTGAGAGCATTAGCAGAAAACCGGTCAGCGCGGCGCCAACGCGGATCCCGCGCCTCATGCCGCGCGCCGTTCGACCAGCAAACGCAGTGGACCGGGCAGCCACTGGCGCAGGCTGGCGCCGATGGCTGCTTCGCGCCGTTGCCAGAACACGCCGGCGGCAATGATGCCGATGCCGATTGCCGTCAGCGCCACGGGGAACAACAGGCTGTCGCGGAATACGCTGTACGACAGGTGGCCCAGGTAGCCGGCCAGCCCCAGGCCGCCAAATACCGCGAACACCCGGCGCGACAAGGCGGCGCCGAGGCCGATCATGCCCACGTTGACCAGGCAGTAGACCAGCTTTCCCAGCTCGCTGCCGGAGTCCATCGCGGACAGGGCGCCCCAGAACGTCAGCACACCCCAGATGTACAACCAGAACGCATAGTCCTTGTCGCTGCGGTTGCGCAGGTCGATCCACAACGCCAGCAGCGTCATGGCAACGCCGAACACCGCCGACACTACCTTGCCTTCATGCGAGAACAGGCTGTAACGGCCAAGCAGCATTTCCGTCACGTCCATGCTCATGTACCAGAGCGTCACCGCAACCGGCATCACGGTGAACGGCATGCGGTAGCGCCACAGAACGACGGCGCCACCGGCCAACGTCGTCAGCTCCATCAGGACCCAGCGCCAGTCGATGTAGTAATGGTAGTCGCGATAGCCGGTGCCCGCCCGGTCGGCAGGCCACAGGCCCAGCACATGCTGCAAGCCGTACACCGCCAGCGGCACCAGCACCACGGCGAAAGCGGCCAGCACACCGGCCGGCAGCACCAGGCCGCGTGCGCGCAGCCATTCGACGCTGCCGATCGCCGCCACCATATAGCACAGTGAAATGAAGAGCAGTCCGGCGCCGCCGAACGTTTCCCATCCCAGGGTCATGAACAGGGACATGGCGCCGATGGCGATCAGGCCGCCCAGGTAGTACAGGATATGCGCCGGCTTGAAACCGGGCGTATGCTGCGCGCGCTCCTGCAGGAATTGCCACAGGCGGCCCGCCTGCCCTTCATCGAGCAAGCCTTGGCTTGCCGCTTCGTCCAGCATGGCGCGTGTCAGCTTCATCACCCCTCCGGTTGTCGGTACAGTTTGCAGATTCTATTGCAAATGCTGGCAAAATGACCATTTCCGCCATTTGCCTTGAGGTGACTCATATGGGACTGCGCCACGTGGTATTGCTGATCCTCGCGCTGCAGGGCGCTGCGCAGGCAGGAGAAGTGCTGCACGACATCCCCACGCGGCCCGGTGCCACGGTGCGGGTGCTCGAGATGACCGGCGAGCGCCCGGCCAGCCATGTGGTGCTGTACCTGGCCGGCGGTTCCGGCCAGCGTGGCTTGCAGGGCGTATGGCCAGGCAGCCTGCCGACCGACCCGGACACCCTGTTCGGCGCCCAGCGCCAGTTGGCGGAACAAGTGGGCGCCATGGTGGCCGTGGATACCGCCAGCGACCATGAAGTGCTGTCGATGCTCGACCGCCAGGGCGCCGCGCACCGGCAGGATATCGCGGCGGTCATCGATTTCATGCGGCAGCGGCATCCCCAGGCGCGCATCGTGCTGATGGGCAGCAGCAATGGCGCCTTCTCGGCCGCTTACATCGCGAACCGCCTGCCCACGGTGGACAAGGTGGTGCTGGTCAACGGCAGCGCCGACGCCTGGGCCGAAGTGCCGCACCTGAAGCGGCCGGTGCTCGGCGTGCACCACAAGCGCGACGCCTGCCTGCCCTTCCGCGACAGCTACCCGAAGGCGCGCTTCTTTCCCTTGATCGTAGTGGACAATGCCGCATTCCCGCCGGTGTTTGGCGCCACGCCGCGCGACTGCAGCCGCGAAAGCGCGCATGGCCTGCACGGCCAGCGCGCGCAAGTCTACCGCGCCATCGGCGACTGGCTGCTGACCGGCGAAGCGCCGGCCACGATACGCTAGCCCTGGTCGCCGCGGAAGAAGGCGATCACGTCGGAAGCTTCGCGCGTACGCTTGAACGGCGGCAGGCTTTGCCAGATGCGACGGCCGTAAGGCTTGGAGATCACACGCGGATCGCACAGCATCAGCACGCCCCGGTCGGATTCGTCGCGGATCAGGCGCCCGGCGCCCTGCTTCAGGTTGATGATGGCTTCCGGCAGGGTGTGGCCCATGAAGCCGTTCAAGCCCTGGCGCTCCATCACTTCGATGCGCGCGGCCAGCACCGGATCGTCCGGCGGCGCGAATGGCAGCTTGTCGATGATCACCAGCGACAGCGCATCACCGCGCACGTCCACGCCTTCCCAGAAGCTTTGCGAGCCAATCAGGACGCCATTGCCGGCCTTGCGGAACTGATCCAGCAGCTCGGTGCGGCCACGGTCGCCCTGCACGAACAGGGGGAAGTTGAGGCCGCGCTTGTCGAATTCGTCGCGCAGGCGGTCGGCGGCGCGCTTCACGGCGCGCAGCGTGGTGCACAGCAGGAAGGTGCGCCCGCCTGCCGCTTCGATGATCGGCAGCGCCGCATCCAGCACGGCATCGGTGTAGCCCATCGAGTTCGGGTCCGGCAAACCTTGCGGCACGTACAGGATGCCCTGCTCTGCGTAGTTGAAGGGGCTGGGCCAATTGCGCGCGACTTCGTTCTCCAGCCCCAGTTGCTGGGCGAAGTGGGTGAAGTCGTTTTTCACCGCCAGCGTGGCGGAGGTGAAGATCCAGCTACGCGGCACGCCTTCGCGCTGGCCATTGAAGATCGGCGCGATCGACAAGGGCGTCTTGTGCAGCTGCAGCGAGCTTTGGAAAGCTTCCACCCAGAACACGGCTTCCTCGCCGGGCGTGACCTTGGCTTTCGGGTCGAACTTCCACGCCTCCAGGCGGGCCGAGAGTTCGTTGCCGCGCACGCGGCACTGTTCGATGGTCTCGGCGCGCTCGGCATTCTTTTCCAGCACGGCGATCATGTCGACCAGCTCGTCCTTCAGCGTCTGCAGCGCGGGGAAGAAATCGCTGGACGGGGCGATCTGCGGCAGCGACATGCGCACGATGTCCTGCGGGAAGGTCAGGCGCAGGTCGCGCGCCGCCTTTTCCACCGGCGTCACCACCTTGGCCCACTCGGCGCCGTCGCGCGCATGGGCCAGGCCCTCGGCCAGCACGTCGCGGCACAGTTCCAGGATCTGCGAGGTGGAGATGCTGTCGCCGAAGAACAGCGTGGCCGTATCGGGCAACTGGTGCGCTTCGTCGAAGATCACGGTATTGGCGGAAGGCAGCAGCTCGGCCACGCCGGTATCCTTGAGCGCCACGTCGGCGAAGAACAGGTGGTGGTTGACCACCACCACGTCGGCCTGCTGCGCCTCGCGGCGCGCCTTCATCACGAAGCAGTCCTGGTAATACTGGCACTCCTGCCCCATGCAGTTCTCGCGGGTGGAGGTCACCAGGTTCCACACCAGGGCGTTTTCCGGCACCCGCGCCAGCTCGGCCTTGTCGCCGGTGCTGGTCATCTTCAGGAAGCGCTGGATTTCGCGCAGGTAGCCCACATCCTCGCGCGAGGTCATGCGGCCGTTCTGCAGCGTGCGTTCCAGGTGGTAGTGGCACAGGTAGTTGGAGCGGCCCTTCAGCAGCGCTACCGACACCGGCGCCTGCAGCGCGGAGCGGATGGTCGGGATATCGCGCAGGAACAGCTGGTCCTGCAGGTTCTTGGTGCCGGTGGAAACGATGGTCTTGCCGCCCCACAGCAGGGCCGGCACCAGGTAGGCGAACGTCTTGCCGGTGCCCGTGCCCGCCTCGGCAATCAGGGTTTGCTGCTTGGCGATGGCATCGGCAATCGCCTTGGCCATCTCGGTCTGCGATTTGCGCGGGCGAAAGCCGCCAACCGCCGGGCCCAGCGGGCCGCCGGGGCCAAACAGGCGCTCGATATCGGCGTCGTGTGCGCCCGGTGGAAAAACGGGTTCACTCGGCGCGCCGGGGACGGCGGTCGGCTGTTGTGGATCAGTCAAGTTCGTCGAAGGATGAATGGCCCTGCTCAGGCCGGTACGTCGGGCACCAATTGCATTTTCAGCAGGGTGATATAGTCTTTCAGCTGCAGTTTGCGCTTCTTGAGGCGGCGCAACTGAAGTTGATCGTGGTGACCATCCAGGGTCAACATTTCGATCACCGCGTCCAGGTCGCGGTGCTCGACATCGAGCTCAATAATGCGGCGCTGGATTTCTTCTTTGTTGATCATAGGGGGAAAGTCGTCTGCACGATTGCGTTGAGCGTTTACTTACAGTTTCGTTTGGACAACAATCTATACTTGCAACAAAACTGCATACAGGTGCATAGTTTAACTCAGGTAGTCACTGGAAAGAAGCTGTCAAGACCCTATGAGCACGTACAAGATCGAGGCCGGCACTGCACAACACATCGGCAGCCGGCCCCAGCAAAATGACCGTGTCGCGTTGTTTACCGCGCCGAAAGCACCAGGCTACGTGCTCGCCGTGCTGGCCGACGGTATCAGCGGCGGCGCCACCGGCGCCGAGCAAGTGCTGCACACAGCCAAACAACTGTTTGACGAATACCGCGCGTCGGAGAACGTCAGCCTGCCGCGGCTGGAGGAATTACTGCGCGAAATCGCGCACGATGTGCACCAGATCCTGCTGATGGATCCGCGCACCGGCACCAGCGAGCCGCAATCGAGCATGGTGCTGTTGGTGCTGACGCCGCAGCGCCAGGCCGTCTGGGCAGTGGTCGGCGATTCGCGGCTGTATCGTTTTGACAACAAGGAATGTATCGCCCGCAGCAGCGACGCCGAGTACATCGCCCACCTGATGGAGCACGACAAGCTGCCGGAAGACGCGGCGCGCAAACACCGCCAGGCCAAGATGCTCACCAACGCGCTGGGCAACAAGCTGCGCGAGCCGTTCGTGTTATTCGGGGTGCAGGAAGACTTGAAGCCGGGCCATGCTTTCCTGCTGTGCTCGGACGGCCTGTGGTCTTATTTCGCGGATGTGGAACTGGCCACCGTGATCGCCAAGAAGTCGCCGCGCGAGGCGGCGGAAATGCTGATCAACAAGGCGCGGGAACGGGCGCAAGGCAAGGGCGACAACTGCTCGATGGCCATCATCAAGCTGGTGGCCCTGCCGAAGGAAGAGATCAACTATACGGTGCAGAAGCTGCGCAAGGCGGTTTGAAACCGGTAAGCCAGGGTCGGACCCGAGGGTCTGACCCTTGGGTCTGACCCAGAATTACCGGTTTTCAGCTTCCGCTGCCCGGCGCTTCTTCTTCTCTTCCTTCTCCGCCACCTTGGCCTTCACCTCAGCCTGGCGTTTTTCCGATTCAGCCTTCTTGCGCTCGAACTCCGCGGCGCGGGCGGCGCGCTTCGGCGCTTCAGCCACTTCGCGCGCAGCGCGATCGCGTTCCTTCGCATCATGCTCGGCCTGGCGCTGTTCCAGCGACACGGCGGCCGGCTTCGGCGCCGGCTTGCTGGCCGGATCGGGCTTGGCCGGTTTCGGGTGGGCGGCGTTATAGGCCGCCTCCGCCGCATCCTTCTGGG
>CBHWEO010000128.1:0-15435 GCA_966112955.1 uncultured Duganella sp.
TATTCCAGCTTGTAGGCCAGACCGGAGCAGCCGGTCGTGCGTACGCCAAAGCGCAGGCCGATGCCCTTGCCGCGACGCTCGATGTAGCGGTTGATATGCTTGGCTGCTTTTTCGGTCAGGGTGATTGCCATACTTCCTCCGTGCGCAAATCAAGCGCCGTGCTTGGCCTTGTAGTCGTTCACGGCTGCCTTGATGGCGTCTTCCGCCAGGATGGAGCAGTGGATCTTCACTGGCGGCAGGGCCAGTTCTTCCGCGATCTGGGTGTTCTTGATGGCCAGCGCTTCGTCCAGCGACTTGCCCTTCACCCATTCGGTGACCAGCGAGCTGGAGGCGATTGCCGAACCGCAGCCGTAGGTCTTGAATTTCGCGTCTTCAATCTTGCCGTCCGCGCCCACCTTGATCTGCAGCTTCATCACGTCGCCGCAGGCTGGCGCGCCCACCATGCCGGTACCGACGGTCTCGTCGCCCTTTTCAAAGGAACCGACGTTGCGTGGGTTTTCGTAGTGGTCGAGGACTTTTTCCGAGTATGCCATGTTGATGCTCCCTAAAATCTGTAAATTAGTGCGCTGCCCACTGGATGGTGGAGAGGTCGATGCCGTCCTTGTACATTTCCCACAGTGGCGACAGTTCGCGCAGCTTGCCCACTTTGCCTTTCAGCAGTTCGACGGCGAAGTCGATGTCCTGCTCGGTGGTGAAGCGGCCGATGGTGAAACGGATCGAGCTGTGCGCCAGCTCGTCGCTGCGGCCCAGGGCGCGCAGCACGTAGGATGGCTCCAGCGAAGCCGAGGTGCAGGCGGAGCCGGACGATACGGCCAGGTCTTTCACGGCCATGATCAGCGATTCGCCTTCCACGAAGTTGAAGCTCACGTTCAGGTTGTGCGGCACGCGGTGGTCCATGTCGCCGTTGACATAGGTTTCTTCGATTTCCTGCAGGCCCCTGGCCAGGCGGTCGCGCAGCGCGCGGATACGTGCGATCTCGGAATCCATTTCCAGCTTGGCCAGGCGGAAGGCTTCGCCCATGCCGACGATCTGGTGGGTCGGCAAGGTGCCCGAGCGCAGGCCGCGCTCATGGCCGCCGCCGTGCATCTGCGCTTCGATGCGCACGCGCGGCTTGCGGCACACGTACAGGGCGCCGACGCCTTTCGGGCCGTAGGTCTTGTGGGCGGTGAAGGTCATCAGGTCGACCTTCAGGTCCTGCACGTCGATGGCCAGCTTGCCGGTCGCCTGCGCCGCGTCGCAGTGGAAGATGATGCCTTTCTTGCGGCAGAAGGCGGCGATGTCCTTGATCGGCTGGACCACGCCGATTTCGTTATTGACCAGCATGACCGAGACCAGGATGGTGTCCGGGCGTACGGCCGCTTCCAGCTGTTCGATGGTGATCAGGCCATTGTCCTGGGTGTCCAGGTAGGTGGCGTCGAAGCCCTGGCGCTCCAGCTCGCGCACGGTGTCCAGCACGGATTTGTGCTCGGTCTTGACCGTGATGATGTGCTTGCCCTTGGACTTGTAGAAGTTGGCCGCGCCTTTCAGGGCCAGGTTGTTCGATTCAGTGGCGCCGGAGGTCCAGATGATTTCGCGCGGGTCGGCATTGACCAGGGCGGCCACGTGGCCGCGCGCTTCTTCCACCGCCGCTTCCGCGGTCCAGCCGTACATATGGCTGCGGGAGGCCGGATTGCCGAACTGTTCGCGCAAGTAAGGGATCATCTTGTCCGCCACGCGTGGGTCGATCGGCGTGGTGGCCGAGTAGTCCATGTAAATCGGGAAGTGCGGCGCGGTCTTGAATTCTACCGGTGCTACCTGGGCGACGTTCTTTTCTGGGGCGTTCATCTACATTACTCCAATTCGGTTAACCGAGGGCTGCTTGGTTGCTGTTGCGGTGCACATGGACAGGCTGCTCTGCCGCGGCTTTGGCTTTTTGCTGGTCCACCAGGTCCTGCAGCGAAACGGAATCCAGGTAATCGACCATTTTTTCATTCAGGGTGGCCCACAGTTCGTGGGTCATGCAGCGGGTGCCGTTCGCGTGGTCCGCGCCGTGGCAGTTTTCCTTGCCGCCGCACTGGGTTGCATCGAGCGGTTCGTCGACAGCGATAATGATGTCGGCGACGGTTACCTTGTCTGCCTTGCGGGCCAGGCTGTAGCCGCCGCCAGGGCCACGGATCGATTCCACGATTTCGTGGCGCCGCAGCTTGCCGAACAATTGCTCGAGATAAGACAGGGAAATCGACTGGCGCTGGCTGATCCCGGAAAGCGTCACCGGTCCCTTGCCCTGGCGCATGGCCAGGTCAATCATCGCAGTCACGGCAAAACGGCCTTTGGTAGTCAGACGCATCACAACCTCGGTTCAACTCAGTTAAAATATCGTTCTGTTCTCGCAATTCCAAACCTGATTACTTGAACGATTTAGTCAAGTATAACAGAGTTGCGCAGACCTTGCCGGACGCGCCCCCGGAACGCCCGAGGGATCGCATACGCCGGGCTTAGCGCTTCAGCAGCCCCATCGGGCCGAACAGGGCCTGCATTTCCTTATTGGCAATAAAACTCACGTTGTACGGGTGTTCCGCCACGATCTGCGGCAGCGCCTTGACGCTTTCCAGCTTGTTCAGTTGCTCGGCGATCTTGCCCCACAGGATCAGGGTCGGCTTGCGCTCGGCCAGGGCTTGCATCACGGTGTCGAAGAATGGCCGCCAGGCTTTCGCATCTTTCGCAGGGGAAACGCTTTCACGGAACACCAGGGAAGCATTGAGCAGCAGGAAGCCGTTGGCGTGCAGCTTGTCCTGGATATGGGCCAGCGTCTGGGCGGCGCCTTCGCCGCCGCGCAGGCGGGCAGCCACTTCGGCCAGGGCGGCGCCATTGGTGGCTTCTTCGCTCAGGTGGCCATCCGCCACCAGCAGCATCTTCATGAAGTTGCGCAGCGAAGTCGCCTTGTTGACCGGCTTGGACAGGCCACCGCCCTCTTCTTCCGACCACAGGCTGCCGACGGCGCCGTCCATGAAGCTGACGCCGGTCGCGCTTTCCACGCGCGGATAGGGCCCTTCGCCCACCAGCACGTACTTCACCTGGTCCAGCGGCTGCTGGAAGGCGGCGAACAGGCGCGAATCGGTCGGCAGGAAGCTGTCGGTGGCAAGGCCGGACAGGTAGCCCAAGTCTGCCTGCATCATTGCCTGCAGGCCTTTGATCAGGATCGGACGCCAGGATGGGTCGGCACGCTCAACAGCATTCAGGATGGGCGAAAGAACGGTCATGGGATCACTTTGCTGCGCAAAAAAGCAATGATTGTATCCCATGCGCAGGCCTCTGTCCCCTCGCCCGCCGGCGCGCCCCTCCCTACGGCTTGGGCTGTTCCGCGCCGTAAACCTTGGCCAGGTAGTCCACCATGGCCGGGATATCGTCGTCCGGGAACTGGGCGCCGAACGGCTTTTTCATTTTCTTGACCGTGGCTTCCCAGTAGGTGCGCGGCGAACTGGGCGGCTGCATTTGCGCGTAATGGGCGGAATGGCACATCAGGCAGTGCGCCTGCACCAGCTGGTAGCCCGGCAAGGTGCTGGGCTTGTAGGCTGCCGTCTCGTCGGGCAGCTTGATGTCGGCGGCCGCGGCCTGCACGGCGCCGGCCAGCAACAGCAAGGTGGCAATGGTCTTCATCGGTTCTCCTTCAGGCTGCCGTTACGCGGGTGGTTTCCACGACATTGCGCATATAGCCGGCCGCATTCCACAGCGGGCTGGACGGCTGGCTCTGGCCGATACGGTTGACGGCGCGCACCATCAGCACGTGTTCGCCCTTGCCCGGCTTGAAGGCAGCGCTCCATTCGCGGAAGGAATACTTGCCCAGGTCCTTGCCCAGGGTGGCCGCTTGCCAGGTTTTGCCGCCATCGGACGAGAACGCCACCTCGGTGATGCCGTAGCCTCCGTCGAAGGCGATCCCTTTCACTACCACAGGCTTGCCGGCCTGGAGCCGCGCGCCGTCCAGATGGCTGGTGATGAAGGAGCGCACATTGAAGCGGTTGATCGGTATCGTCTTGGCCGGCGCCGTGCCGGGCGGCACGCAGGCGCAGGCATTGTCGGCGATGCGGTAGGCACTGGCCACCCAGAAACCGTCGAAAGGCTTGTCCAGCACCGTGATGTCGGACAGGTGCTTGATCCAGTAAGTGCCGTAATAGCCCGGCACCACCAGGCGCAGGGGGTAGCCGTTCAGCATGGGCAAGTCTTCGCCGTTCATCTGCCAGGCCAGCATGACTTCGCCATCCAGGGCGTGGTCGACGTTGAGCGATTTGACGAAGTCGGGGCCGTCGCCGGCCGGCGGCGTGTCGAGCCCGTTGAAGGCCACCTGCACCGCGCCGGCCTTGATGCCGGCCCGCTCCAGCACCCGCTTCAGGGGGATGCCAGTCCAGCGGGCATTGCCCATGGCGCCGTTGGACAGCTGGCCGCCATTGGCGCGCGGGGTGAAATGGCCGCGGCTGTTGCCGGAGCACTGGTTGACGGCCACGATCTCGACCGGGTCGCCCAACTGCTTGAGCTCCGCCAGCGACAGGTCCAGTGGCGTATTCACATGGCCACCGACTTTCAGGCGATAGCTTTGCGGATCGATCGAGGTGGGAATCGCACTCCAGTGGTAGCGCACGAAGAAGGCGTCGTTCGGCGTCAGCACGCCTTCACCGAACACGCTGAACGGGGTTTCCAGCTGCGGCGGACGGCTGGTCAGCACGATCATCGGCCGCTTTTGCGGGAAAGCGGCCAGTTCGCGCTCGCCATTGTCGAACGGCAGCAGCACGCGGTTGGACGCGGCCAAGGCGGGACCGCCGAATGCGGTCGCCACGCCGGCCATGCCGGCCTGCTTCAGGAACTCACGTCTTGGAATGCTTTTCATTGTTTTGCCTCCCGGTGGGTGATTCGAGCCGAGATGCAAATTTATCATCTTTTTGCCCCGTGTTACAGCCGGGCAAACAGGTCGTGGGCGTTCAGGATGGCGTAGGCGATTTCGGGGTGGCGGTCCAGGCAGCGGCGGATGGCCGCCGGCACCGACTGGCGCGTCTTGCGGCACAGGCCGGGCCGCTCGCCCAGCTCGATCTGGAAGCCGCGCACGGTGCGCACTTCGTTGGGGCCGGGCTCGATCCGTACCGACACGCCCAGTTGTTCTTCCAGGCGCTGGCTGATACGCATCAGCTCGGCATAGCTGGCAATCGCTTCGATCCGCTCCAGCAGGCGCTTTTCCTCTTCCCTGGTCAGGCGCAGCACGCGCAAGTCGGCCTGCGGGTCCTCCAGCAAGAGTTCACGTTTGCAGTCGCAGGCGCCCGGCGGGCACTCTTTGCGGATGGGGAACGGCAGCGTCGTCATCGTCGCAGTATCCGTTGCTTGCATGCTGCTGTCAAACCGCCCGGGACGCCCCCCTTGTGCGCGCCGCCCAAGTTCCTTACAGTGCAGAATTGCTAAAAAATTCAGGTTGAGAATCGAGTGACTATCACACAGGAAGGTTTGCAGTTCCTCGCATCGCCCGGCGCGCTGGGCCGCCAGATCGCCGCATTCGATTGGGCCACCACGCCACTCGGGCCGCTGGACGCCTGGCCGCAAAGCTTGCGCACCACCGTGAACCTGATGCTCAATTCCAGCCACCCGATCTGGATCGGCTGGGGACCGGACGCCACCTTCCTTTACAACGACGCCTATGTCGAAGTGCTGGGCGCGGCCAAACACCCCTGGGCGCTGGGCCGGCCGGCACAGGAAGTATGGTCGGAAATCTGGCATTACTGCGGGCCGCTGGTCGACAAGGTGTTCCAGCGCGCCGCCTCCAGCTACGTGGAAGCCGTGCAATTGTTCATGAGCCGCGGCGACTGGGTGGAGGAAGTCTGGTATTCTTTCTCGTACAGCCCGATCTTCAACGAAGCGGGCGCAGTGGGCGGCCTGTTCTGCCCTTCCACCGACACCACGGCTTCGCGCCTGAACGCACGCCGGCTGGCGGCCCTGTCGGCACTGTCCGCCAGCGCCCTGCGCGAACAGGACGTGGCCAGCGCCTGCGCCACGGCCATGCATACCATCGGCACCAACCCGGCTGACGTGCCCTTCGCCCTGCTGTTCAAGCGGGTGGGCGACACGGTGCGCCTGCAGCAGACCGCGCACGTGGAAGACGCGGCTTGCGATATCGCGCTGTGGCCGGTCGGCCAGGTGCTGACCAGCGGCCAGGCGGTGGCCGTCGCCACGGCCGGCGTGCCCGGCCTGCCGCCCGGCCTGGCGGGGCAGCCCGTCCGGGTGGCGCTGGCGCTGCCGATCACCGATGGGGTGCTGGTGCTGGGCATCAGCCCGACGCGCCAGCTGGACCAGGAATACCGCACCTTCTGCGAGCTGGTGGCGGCCCAGGTGTCGGCCGCCGTGCAGAACGCCAGTGCCGCCGCCGAGCAGCGCCAGCGCGCCGAAGCACTGGCCGAGCTGGACCGCGAAAAGACCGCCTTCTTCAGCAATGTGAGCCACGAGTTCCGCACCCCGCTGACGCTGATGCTGGGCCCGATCGAGCAAGCCCTGGGCGACCAGGCCAGCCGCCTGCCGGCCGTCCACCACCAGCGGCTGCAGCTGGCCCAGCGTAATGCCTTGCGCCTGCAGAAGCTGGTCAATACGCTGCTGGATTTCTCGCGCGTGCAGGCCGGCCGCATGCACGCCAGCTATTCGCAGGTGGACCTGGCCGCCCTCACGCGCGACCTGGCCAGCGGCTTCCGCTCCGTCATCGAGAGCGCCGGACTGCGCCTGGAGGTCGACTGCAGCGCACTCGATGCCAGCGCCTGGGTCGACATCGCCCTGTTCGAAAAGATTGTCCTCAACCTGCTGTCGAACGCCTTCAAGTTCACCTTCGAGGGCGGCATCACCGTCACGCTGCGCCAGCAAGGCCAGTCGGCCGTGCTGGCCGTGCGCGACACCGGGGTCGGCATCGCCGCCGACCAGCAGCAGCGCATCTTCGAGCGCTTCCATCGTGTTGAAGGCACGCGTTCGCGCACCCATGAAGGCTCCGGCATCGGCCTGGCCCTGGTGCGAGACCTGGTGGAACTGCTGCACGGCCGCATCGCGCTGGACAGCACGCTGGGCGCCGGCAGCACCTTTACCATCACGCTGCCGCTGGGCCGGTCCCACTTGCGCGAGGAGCAACTGGCCGACGATGGCGACGGCTTCAGCGCCAGTGTGCGCGAAGCCTTCCTGTTGGAAGCCCAGCGCTGGCAGCCGGAAGAGGATTGCGAGGAACCCTTCCTCGACCTGGTCGACGACGACAGCATGCTGACCCTGGGCGCCCATGTGCTGGTGGTGGACGATAATGCCGACATGCGCGACTACCTGGCGCGCCTGCTGCGCCAGCGCTGGCACGTGGCCACTGCCGCCAACGGCCGCGAGGCACTGGATGCCATGGCCCGGCGGGTGCCGGACCTGGTGCTGTCGGACGTGATGATGCCGGAACTGGATGGCTTCGGCCTGATCGCCGCCATGCGCGCCGAGCCCGGGCTGCATGACGTGCCGGTGATGCTGCTGTCGGCCCGGGCCGGCGAGGAAGCGCGCATCGAGGGCATCAGCGCCGGCGCCGACGACTACCTGGTCAAGCCCTTCTCGGCGCGCGAACTGGTGACGCGCGTCGATTCGCAGTTGATGCGCTCGCGCATCCGCCAGGCGGAACGCGCCCACATGGTGCGCATGGCCAACACTTTCCAGCAAGCGCCGGCCGCCATTGCCATCGTACGCGGCCCGTCGCTGGATTTCGAACTGGCCAACGACCGCTTCGCGGAATTGAGCTGGCAGCGGCAGCTGATCGGCCTGCCGTTGCGCCGCGCCTTCCCCGAACTGGAAGGCCAGGGCATGCTGGAAGAGATGGAAGAAGCCCTGGTCAGCGGCGAGCCGGTGATCGGCAAGGCGCGCCGCGTCATGCTCAAACGCGACGGCGTGCTGCAGGAATGCTATTTCGATTACGTGCACCAGCCGGTACGCAATGCGCGCGGTGAAGTGGACCGTATTGCCATCGTGGCGTTCGAGGTGACGGAGCTGGTGCGCGCGCGTCGCGATGCGGAACTGGCCAACCGCACCAAGGACGATTTCCTCGCCATGGTGGGCCACGAATTGCGCAACCCGCTGTCGCCGATCCTGATCGCACTGGAACTGATGCGCCTCAAGGGCGTCGGCGTGCTGGAACGCGAGCATGCCGCCATCGAGCGGCAGGCGCACCACCTGGTACGACTGGTGGACGACCTGCTGGACGTGGCGCGCATTGCGCAGGGCAAGATCACGCTGCGGCTCGAGCGGGTCGAAATGGCGAAACTGCTGGCGCAGGCGCTGGAGACGGTCAGCGGGCTGCTGGAAGAACGCCAGCAAGGCCTGGAACTGGCCGTGCCGGCGGAGGGCCTGGCGATCAACGCCGACCCGATGCGCTTTACGCAAGTGCTGGTCAACCTGCTGACGAATGCGGCCAAATATTCCAACCCCGGCGGCCACATCGTGGTGCGCGCGGTGGCGTCCAAAGGTCGCGCCGTGATCAAGGTGAGCGATACCGGCATCGGCATCGGCGCCGACATGCTGCCGCAGCTGTTCGACAAATTCGTGCAGGCCCCGCAGTCGCTGGACCGTTCACGCGGCGGCCTGGGCCTGGGCTTGTCGATTGCCCGCAGCCTGGTGCAACTGCATGGCGGAGAAATCGAAGCGCATAGCGGGGGCATCGGCAGGGGCAGCGAATTCACCATCCGCGTGCCGCTGGCGCAGGAAGCCAGCGTGCCTGCCGTGGCGGACGACGCACCGGGGCGGCAGGCGACCGTCACGCCGCGGCGCATCCTTCTGGTCGACGACAACCAGGATGTGCTGCAGGGCTTGCGCTCCCTGCTCGAAGTGGGCGGCCATGTGGTGCAGGCAGTGGGCGACCCGGCCAGCGCCTTGCGCGCCAGCGCCAGCTTCGTGCCCGACCTGGCGATCCTGGATATCGGCCTGCCGGGCATGGACGGCTATGAGCTGGCCAGCGAATTGCGGCGCCGCCCCGGCTTCGACAACACGCGGCTGGTGGCGCTGTCCGGCTACGGCCAGCAGGCCGACCAGGCGCGCTCGCTGGCTGCGGGATTTGCGGCGCATCTGGTCAAGCCGATTACGCCGGACCAGTTGTATGAGTTGCTGAAGTAGCGTTTGTTCGTTTGCCGCAAAACCGGTTTTCGTGGTTTACTCGGCGTCCGGCTGCGCCGAAGGATGTGCCGCCTTGAACGCCGGCAGGTCGGCGCAGTTGGCCGCGATGCGCGCCACGTTCGGGTAAGGCGCCAGGTCGATCTCGAAGCGTTGCGCGTTGTACACCTGCGGCACCAGGCAGCAATCGGCAATGGTGGGCGTATCGCCGTAACAGAAGCGGCCCACGTCGCCGTCGCGCTCCAGGTGGGATTCCAGCGCACGCATGCCCTCGCCCATCCAGTGGTAGTACCAGTCCATCTTCTGCTCTTCGCTCAGGCCCATCGGGCCTTTCAGGTGCTTCAGCACGCGCAGGTTCATGAGCGGATGGGTGTCGCAGGCGATGGTTTGGGCCAGCGCGCGCACCCGGGCGCGCCCCACCGCATCCTGCGGCAGCAGCGGCACCATCGGATGCACTTCCTCCAGGTATTCGATGATGGCCAGCGATTGCGTCAGCACGATGCCGTTGTCCACCAGCGCCGGCACCAGCCCGGCCGGGTTCACCTGCCGATAGGCCGGCGCCAGTTGCTCGCCGCCGTCGCGCAGCAGGTGCACCGGCACCGCTTCATAGGACAGGCCTTTCAGGTTCAGCGCAATGCGCACCCGGTAAGCGGCCGAACTGCGGAAGTAGGTATAGAGCTTCATGCACGTTCCCCATAGTTGCGCACCGTCTGGTCGATGGCGCCGAAAATGCTTTTGCCCTGCGCGTCATGCATTTCAATGCGCACGTTGTCGCCGAACTGCAGGAAACCGGTTTGCGGCTTGCCGCTCTCGATGGTTTCATACATGCGCACTTCGGCCAGGCAGCAATAGCCCACGCCGCCGTTGGCGATGCTGGAACCGTGCAGGCTGCCCTGCTTGTTCGACACGGTACCGGAGCCGATGATGCTGCCGGCGCACAGTTCGCGCGTCCTGGCCGCATGCGCCACCAGCTGGGCGAAATTGAAGGTCATGTCTTCGCCGGCGTTCGGCTTGCCGAAAGGCTGGCGGTTGATCTGCACCAGCAACGGCAGGTGCAGCTTGTTGCCGTCCCAGGCCTTGCCCAGTTCATCCGGCGTCACCGCCACCGGCGAGAAGGCGCTGGCCGGCTTGGAGTTGAAGAAGCCGAAGCCTTTTGCCAATTCGTTCGGGATCAGGTTGCGCAGCGAAACGTCGTTGACCAGCATGACCAGGCGGATTGCCTTGGCCGCTTCTTCTTCCGTGGCGCCCATTTTCACGTCGCCGGTGATGACGGCCACCTCCGCCTCCAGGTCGATGCCCCAGGCTTCATCGAGCGCGAAGATGGCGTCGCGCGGGCCGACGAAGCTGTCCGAGCCGCCCTGGTACATCAGCGGGTCGGTGTAGAACGATGCCGGCACTTCCGCATGGCGCGCCTTGCGCACCAGTTCCACGTGGTTGATGTAGGCCGAACCGTCAGCCCACTGGTAGGCGCGCGGCAGCGGCGAGTGGCACTGGTTTTCGTCGAAAGGCTTGGCGCCGGACGCGCTGCCCTGGTTCAGCAGGGCATAGATCTGCTTCAGTTGCGGCGCGGCGCTGTCCCAGTTGTCCAGCGCATCCTGCATGGTGGCGGCGATATTGGGCACCGGCTGGCAGGTTTTCAGGTCGCGGCTGACCACGACCAGGCGGCCATCGCGGCTGCCGTCTTTCAGGGAGGCGAGTTTCATTGCTTTCCTTAGTTTTGTGGGGCATGCATCCAGGCAGCGTGCTTGGGCGCCTTTTTCGTTTTAGACCATTCTTCCAGCATTTCCCACTTCACGTCGTCCAGCTTTTTCATCATCTCCGGCGTGCCGGTATTGGCCGCCAGCTCCAGGCGGTGGCCGTTCGGGTCGAAGAAGTAGATCGACTTGAAGATGGTGTGGTTGACGGGGCCCAGCACCTCGATGCCGGCGGCGACCAGGCGCTCCTTGGCGGCCAGCAGCTCGTCCATCGAACCCACTTCCAGGGCCAGGTGCTGCACCCAGGCCGGGGTGTTTTCGTCGCGGCCCATGGCTGGCTGGGTCGGCAGCTCGAAGAAGGCCAGGATGTTGCCGTGGCCGGCGTCCAGGAACACGTGCATATACGGGTCCGGCGCCTTGGTGGACGGCACCTCGTCTTCCGCGATGGCCAGCACGAAGTCCATGTTCAGGTGCTTGACGTACCACTCGACGGTTTCCTTGGCATCCTTGCAGCGGTAGGCAACGTGGTGGATTTGCTTGATTTTCATGGCGGGGCTCCTTTGTATCCCGCCATTAAACGCTTGTTTCAGCTATCATACAAACGATATTTTCATGTCAATTTATTAGATTTCCTGATGAATCCAACCATCCGCCAGATGCGCGCCCTGGTTGCCGTGGCGCGCACCGGCAGCTTTACGGCGGCCGCCGACCTGCTGCACGTGACCCAGTCCGCCCTGTCGGGGCAGATCAAGGAGCTGGAACAGCTGCTCGGCGTGAAAGTCGTGGAGCGCAACACGCGCCGCGTGCAGCTGTCCGAGGTGGGGCGGGAACTGTATCCGCTGTTCGACAAGCTGCTGCAGGACCTGGACGGGGCGATGGCGGACATCGCCAGCCGCAAGGCCCTGAAAAAAGGCATGGTGCGAGTGGCGGCGCCGCAAATGATGGCCTGCACCCTGCTGCCCCAGGTGATCGGCGCCTTCCGCGCCGCCTACCCGGACGTGCAGGTGCAACTGGTCGACTGCCCGGTCGACAATGTGGCGGCGCGCGTGGTCAGCGGCGAAGTGGATGTCGGCATCGGCCCGGAACGCGACGTGACAGCCGAGGTGGATGCGCAACTGCTGTTCGAAATGCCGTTCGTGGTGGTGTTCCCGCCCGGCCATGCGCTGGCGGCGCGGCGCCGCGTGGCCTGGGCGGAAGTGAACCAGCATTCCTTCATCGCCCTGCAGGGCCAGTTCACCGAGCGCCTGCTGCGCGACATGACCACGCTGGCGCCCTACAACGAGGTGACCTTCATGACGACGGCGCTGGCCATGGTGGCGGCGGGGCTCGGCATCACGGCCTGCCTGCCATATGCCGAGCCGATGGTGCGCCTGTACGGGCTGGAAACGCGGCCCCTGGTCGAGCCGGAATTGAAGCGCAAGTTCTTCATCTACACCAAGACCTCGCGCACACCCTCGCCCGCGGCCGAGCGCTTCATCAGCGTGCTGGGCGAACATTCCCTATAATTTGCCGCATGTCGCACAACACGATTGAAGCCAACAAGGCAATGGACAAGTTCGACGGCCACCACCAGGTGTGGCTGTTCGGTTATGGTTCGCTGATCTACAAGGCGGACTTCCCCTACATCGAGCGGCGGCCGGCCCACATTTACGGCTGGTCGCGCCGCTTCTGGCAAGGCTCGCACGACCATCGCGGCACACCCGACGCGCCGGGCCGCGTGGCGACGCTGGTCCCGGCGGAAGGCGCGGTCTGTCACGGCATGGCTTACCTCATCACGCCGGAAGAATTCGTGCACCTCGACCATCGGGAAAAGAACGGCTACCTGCGCGTGGCCATCGATATCCACTTCGAGGCGGGCGGCGTGGAAGAAGGCCTGATCTACATCGCCGCCGCCGACAACGCTGCCTGGCTGGGCGAGGCGCCGGTGGAGGAAATTGCGCGCCACATCGCGTCGGCCGCCGGTCCCAGCGGCCCGAACACGGAATACCTGCTGCGCCTGGCCGCCGCCATGCGCGAGATGGGCCACCACGACGAGCACGTGCACGCAATTGAGGCTTACCTCGCGAAGATGGCTACACCTTGCTCGACGCGATAAATCCCACAAGACATGGCGCCCTCCTGCATCAGAACAAATCCATCTGCCCCGCTTTGGCGGCCGCGCGGGCGCGCGCGCCGGACGGGGGGATGTATTCCGGGCGCTTGAACTGGGTGCAGTCGAGGGAGCGGAATTTGCTGTGCCGGCCGTGGAAGCCGAAGCGCGTGATGCCCTTTTCGATGCGCTGCTGGATCAGGTCCGCCCATACGCCTTCGCCGCGCATGCGCGAGCCGAACTCGGCTTCATAGTCCTTGCCGCCCCGCATGTCGCGCACGCGGTTCATCACGCGCGCGGCACGGTCCGGGAAGTGGGCTTCCAGCCACTCCTTGAACAGGGGCGCCACTTCCCACGGCAGGCGCAGCACGACATAGGTCGCCATGACGGCGCCGGCATCGCGCGCGGCGGCCATGATTTTTTCGATATCGGGCTCGGTGACGAAGGGGATGATGGGGGCGATACTGACGCCGACCGGAATGCCGGCCTTGGCCAGCGTTTCAATGGTGCGCAGGCGGCGTGCCGGCGCGGCGGCGCGCGGCTCGAGCGTGCGCGCAATCTTGCTGTCCAGCGTGGTGAGGGTCATCGAAGCCGCCGCCAGGTTGCGCGCGGCCATCGGCGCCAGGATGTCGATGTCGCGCTCGATCAGCGAGGACTTGGTGATCAGTCCGACCGGGTGGTTGCACTCGGCCAGCACCTGCAGCACGCGGCGCGTCAGCTGGTATTCGCGCTCGCAGGGCTGGTAGGCGTCCGTATTCACGCCCAGCGCCAGCGATTCCACCTGGTAGCCGGGCCTGGACAGTTCGGCGCGCAGCAGTTCGGGCGCGTTCACCTTGGCGAACAGCCGGGTTTCGAAATCCAGCCCCGGCGACAGGCCCAGGTAGCTGTGCGACGGACGGGCGAAGCAGTAGATGCAGCCATGCTCGCAGCCACGGTAGGGATTCAGCGAGACATTGAACGGAATATCGGGCGACTGGTTGTGGGTGAGGATGGTTTTCGCCATTTCCTCCGTCACGATGGTGCGCGGCGGCAGTTTTTCGGCGTCCGGGTCGTCCGGATCGGGCGCCCAGCCGTCATCGAATGCTTCCCGCACCTGCAACTCATACCTGCCTTGCATGTTTGATACTGCTCCGCGCCCTTTTTGCGCCTTGCGCGGCTGCGGCGGCAGCATCACCTGCCCCTCTAGATCATGGTCCTGCATACGGCGCCCCTGCGGCTGGATACTGTATATACGTACAGCATTCTAAACCCGCTGCGCCGCCGCTGCAAGCCAAGCTGGTATCATGCGCACTTCTCCGGGATCCCCCCCGACATTCAAAGAGCAATAAATGAGCAAAATGACCAATCTGCCTTCCTTCGGGAGCAGGATTTCCCTCGCCTTTGGCGCCTTTTTCAAGATCCTGGGCGATGCCGAATTCGCCGCGCGCGTGCGCGACGACGGCGTCGGCCCCGTGGCCGCGCCGGCGCCAGCGCCCGCAGCGCCCCCTGCCCCGGCCGCCGCGCCCCTGCGCGAAGCCACCCCTGACGCAGCCCTGCAGCTGCTGTCGCTGTTCCAGCGCGAAGCGCGCCTGATCGACTTCACGCAGGAAAACCTGTCCGCCTATTCGGACGCCGACATCGGCGCCGCCGCGCGCGTGGTGCACGAAGGCTGCGCCAAGGTGCTGCGCGAGCACTTCACCATCGAAGCGATCCGCAGCGAAGCCGAAGGCAGCCGCGTCACGCTGCCTGCAGGCTTCGACGCCGCCGCCGTGCGCCTGACCGGCAACGTGGTCGGCATGGCGCCGTTCACCGGCACGCTGAGCCACCGCGGCTGGCGCGCTGCCGGCGTGCGCCTGCCGAAACTGGCCGAAGCGCACGACGCCAAAGTACTGGCCCCGGCCGAGGTGGAACTGTGAGCGAACCACGCTACGCCATCGGCATCGACCTTGGCACCACGCACAGCGCCCTGTCCTATGTGGAGCTGGCGGGCAGCGATGGCGAGAAGACCCGCCACGGCGTGTTGGCTGTGCCCCAGCTGACCGCGCCGGGCACGGTGGAAGAATTGACGCTGCTGCCAAGCTTCCTCTATCTGCCGCACCCGGATGAACTGGCGCCGGGCGAACTGGCCCTGCCCTGGGCCTCCGCCGGCGGGCAGCCCGGCGTGACGGGCGAGATGGCGCGCAGCCGCGGCGCCACCACGCCGATCCGGCTGGTCTCCAGCGCCAAGAGCTGGCTGTGCCATCCAGGCGTGGACCGCCGTGCCGCCATCCTGCCGCATGACGCGCCGGAAGAAGTGCAGCGCGTGTCGCCGCTGGAAGCCTCGACCCGTTACCTGAAGCACCTGCGCGCGGCCTGGGACCATGCCCATCCCGAAGCACCCTTCGCGCAGCAGGCCGTGACCGTCACCATCCCGGCCTCCTTCGACCCGGCGGCGCGCGAACTGACCGCCGAAGCGGCACGCGCGGCGGGCTATGACGCCATGACCCTGCTGGAAGAACCGCAGGCGGCGCTGTACAGCTGGATCCAGAACAGCGACGGCCGCTGGCGCAAGGAAGTGAA
>CBHWEO010000129.1:0-15265 GCA_966112955.1 uncultured Duganella sp.
TTCGCCCACCTGGACATCCGCAACATCCAGCTGGTCGGCGAGTTCCTGAAGAACACCGATGCGCAGTACCTGATGACGACGCCGCTGACCCACAACACCGACGTCTACGATCCTTCCGACCTCACGCTCATCACGAGCAAGAAAAAGAAGGACACCACCTGGGCGCAGCCGATCTTCGTGCTGCAGCGGCGCCAGGCCGCCGCTGCCTGATCAGTGCTCGTTGGTCCTGATCCCGGCGACACGATACAAGGGACAGAACTTGATCGTGCCCGTCAGGAGCGGGACCACGCCGATCCACGCCCACGGGCCGATGAAGCCCAGCAGGGTGGCGGTGATCAGGCTGACGCCGACGGCGATGCGCAAGGCACGGTCTACCGTGCCGACATTTTCACTGATGCTCATGGCTTTTCTCCTTTAACTGGCAACCAGTATGGAAAAGCCCGGCGGCGCCGAAAATGACCTGGATCAACTTCCGACCAGGATGGCGTCAAGTTCCTTCTTCAGTGCCAGGGCCACGGGCCGGCCGCGGATGCGGTTCACCATTTCGAAGAAGGTGATCCGCATCGCTTTCAAATCTTCCAGCGTGGCTGCCGCTTCCAACTTGGCCTGCAGCACCTGGCCGCGCAAGCCCAGGGTGGGCTCGATGGTGCGGGCATAGAAGTCGCGCGCTTGTTGATATTGCGCAGCAAGCTCCTGCTCGGTCGGCTGCACGGGCGGCGGCGGCAGGGCTTCCCCTTCTTCAATGAAACCCTGGGCCAGCAGTTCGGCCACGGCACTGGCATCCAGCCCCAGGCCGGTCACTTTCGGCAGCAACTCCTCCATCGGATGGCGGCCATCGATCATGACCAACAGTGTGCGCATGCGCGGCGGCAGGCCGTAGGTGCGCGCCGCGATTTCATCCCGACCCTTGTCGGTCTTGTTATACGTCGTCATAAGAATATTTCCTCATGGCAATCATTTATGTGGCTTCAGAATACACGACCTTTACGGGATTGACATCGCCTGGAAGTTGGTCTTTAATTTCTGTAACGACAGAAATAAAGGAAAATGCCATGACACTGAGCCCGACCGAGCAAAAGTACATTCTGCATTGGGGTGAAATGGGCAGCCGCTGGGGTGTTAACCGGACCGTCGCACAAATTCACGCTTTGTTGTTTTTATCAAACAAGCCACTCAACGCCGAGGACATCGTGGAGACGCTGAACGTGGCGCGCTCCAACGTCAGCAACAGCTTGAAGGAATTGCAAAGCTGGGGACTGGTGAAGGTGGTGCACGTGATGGGCGACCGGCGTGACCACTTCACGGCGCTGCAGGACGTGTGGGAAATCTTCCGCGTCGTGATGGAGGAGCGCAAGAAGCGCGAGATCGATCCCACGCTGTCGGTGATGCGCGAGTGCGCCATCGAAGGCGGGCAGGATGCCGCGCTCGACCCGGCCACCAAGGCACGCATGGACCAGGTGCTGGAATTCCTGGAAATGCTGGCAGCCACCTACGACGACTACAAGCACCTGCCGCCGGCCACGCTGAAGAAGTTCCTCAAGATGGGCGGCAAGGTCGCCCGCCTGCTCAAGGATTGAGGCCATGGCTGCCCTGACGCTGCTGCGGCCCGTGCCGGCCGCGGCCTACCGCAGCTTCGCCCGCAACCGCTACCGCATTTCGCGCTGGCTCGGCATCGGCAACGCGGGCGGCGCCTGCGACGGCGATAGCTGCGGCATCACACTGGGAGACCGCCATGGAACGTAAATGGCTCGTACGCTGGCTGTATGCCAGTGCTGTCGCACACCTGCTGGTCGGCCTGGTGCTGCCGTGGGTCGCCGATGCCGCCGCGCTGGACTGGTACCACGCCTGGCTCGGCGCTGTCGCCACGCGGCCGCAGCACGCGTGGTGGATGGCGCTGTTCGGCCCGACCATCCAGTGCGTCGGCCTGTGGATGCTGGCGCTGGTGTGGATCGGCGACCAGCGCCGCGAACCGGCCGCATGGCTGTGGATCGCGGCGGGCCTGCTACTGTGGGGCCCGCAGGACATCATGGTCTCCTTGCGCGCCGGCGTGTGGCCCAACGTATGGCTCGACATCGCCACGCTGGCCTCGCTCCTGCCCGCCGCCTGGCGCCTGTACCGCCTGGATGCCAGCGTGCAGGAAGCCATATGAACACGCACGTACTCGCGCTGCAGCTGATGGCCGCGCAAGGCTGCCTCGGCGCATTCGACACGGTCTATCACCACGAACTGACGGAAGCCTTGCCGCGGCGTGCCACGGCGCGGCGCGAGCTGGCCATCCATGCCGTGCGGGCCACGATCTATGGCGTGCTGTTCATCGGGCTGTCGGCCTGGGTATGGCAGGGCGCATGGACGTGGGCGCTGCTCGCATTGTTCGGCGTCGAGATCGCCCTCACCTTGTGGGATTTTGTCGTGGAAGACCAGACCCGCCTGTTGCCCGCAACCGAACGCGTGACGCACACGGTGCTGGCGATCAACGGCGGCGCCTTTATCTGCCTTCTCGCCTTGTCGGCGCCGGCATCGATCGCCGCGCCGACGGGCTTCCAGTACGCGCCGCAAGGCTGGCTCAGTGTTTTCCTTGCGCTGTGCGGCGTGGGCGTGAGCGCCTCCGGCCTGCGCGATGCGCTGGCTGCCGCGCGCACCGCGCCTGCCGCTGCCGGCCAGGCGGTACGCTTCGACGGCGCACCGCAGACGGTGCTGGTCACTGGCGCGACCGGCTTTATCGGCCGTTCGCTGGTGCCGGCACTGCTGGCCAGCGGCCACCGCGTCCTCGTGCTGTCGCGGCAGCCGAAAAAAGCGGCATGGGAGTTCAATGGCGCGGTACGCGCGGTGGCAAGCATGGCCGACCTGCCGTCGGGCGAAACCGTCGACGTCATCGTCAACCTGGCCGGCGCGCGCATCCTCGGCTGGCGCTGGACCGAGCGCCGCAAGGCCGTGCTGCGCGCCAGCCGCGTTGGGTTGACCAGGGACGTGGTGGACTGGATCGCCACCGCTTCACGCAAGCCACGGCTGCTGATCAATGCCTCGGCGGTGGGCTACTACGGCATCCAGCCGCAAGGCAGCGAACAGGTGCTGAACGAGGCCAGCCCGCCGCAGGCGATCTTCATGTCGCAGCTGTGCCAGGAATGGGAGGCCGCCGCCAGCCGCGCCCGCGAACATGGCGTGCCGGTCGCATTGGCGCGCTTCGGCGTCGTCTTCGGGCACGGCGGAGCGCTGCAACCGATGCTGCTGCCGATCAGGATGGGGCTCGGCGGAAGGATGGGGACTGGCCGCCAGCGCAATTCGTGGATCCACATCGCCGACCTGCTGCGCGCGCTGGCCCACGTGTGGCGCCTCGGCGCCAGCGCCGATGGCGCCTGGAACTTCACCGCACCCGAGCACCCGACGCAGTGGGAATTCACCCGCGCCGCGGCGGCCGAACTGCACCGCCCCTGCGTGTTCCCGACACCGGCCTGGCCGGTACGGCTGCTGCTGGGAGAACAGGCCGACTTGCTGCTGGAAGGTGTCGCTGTCGCGCCCACCCGCCTCCTGGCCACCGGCTTCGCCTTCCGCTACCCCACCGTGCGGCAGGCGCTGGCGGACCTGGTTTAGGCTAGTCCTGCTCCGCCAGTTTTTTCTGCGCCAGGTTCCAGCGCAGCAGGCCGATGGAGTAGGCGGCCAGGTAGCCCAGCATCAGGCCGAAGGGGACCACGGTCAGCGGGTGCTGCAGGACTTCGGTCTGGTTGATCACGCGCGGGTGTTCCGATTGGCGGTTGATGTAGAACTCGACGCCGATCTGCAGCACGCGCGCGGCGAACAGCATGCACACCAGGATGGCGGTGCGGCTCGGCGGCGTGAAGTACAGCCGGTAGTCGACTTTCTCGAAGCGGGTTTTCTTCAGCGCGAACACCCCCATCCAGGCGCCGGCAATCACCGCCCCGGCCATCATCGACAGCGACGGCAGGTTGCCCAGCATCGATTGCGCGGCCGCCAGCAGCAGGATCGGCAGGCCGGCCGCGCCCACCCAGTGGCGCCACGTCACCGATTCCTGGCGCCGGAATACCAGCTTCAGGCGCGAGTAGATGCGCCAGATCAGGGTCGGGACGAGGATGAGCAGGACTACCGTGGTGACTGTCAGTTGCATGGCGCGCCGGATGCGTAAAAAAGAAGGATTTTACCCGGAGGCGTAAAATATCCCTCCGTGATCGCGTTTTCGGGAGCCCCAGCCATGGAAAAACACCGTATCCACGCCCACCGCGCGCCGGACTTGCCGGTGCCGGTCGATGAATCGCAACCGCGCCCCGAGCCGGTGCATCCCCACAGTCCGCACAACCCCGTCCCGCAGGACGATCCCGTGCCGGACCACAACCCTGAGCTGGCGCCGCCAGGTCAGTCGAAAGCCCAGTTGTAAAGCACGTCCAGCGCGTTGTTGGTGCCGGTCTGCACCTGCAGCGTCACGCGCGAATTGAGCTTGTAGCGCAGCTTGACCAGGCTGGTGGCGCTGCCGGCGCCCTGTTCGAAGCTGAGGTAGGCGCGCGAGGACAGCTTCTTGCCGACCGTGACCACGGTGCTTTCCAGGCCCTTGGCCTGGGTCACGCCCAGTTCGTCCAGCCCGACCCGGTTGGCCAGGCTCGGGCCGCCGCTGCCGCCCAGCAGCGCGCCGGCCGCCGTGCCGAGCAGGCTCATTTCATTGCCGGCCATGTCGGCCGTGCCGTGGCCCAGCACCAGCCAGGCCAGCTTCTCGCTGTCCGGCACCGATGGCGTGGACACCAGCTTGGCCGACGGCGCCAGGGCCGTGCCGCGCACCTCGACGCCGGCTTCCACATTGTGTTCGCTCAGTTCTTCGCCCTCCGGACGCTTGCGCACGGCGCGGATGTTCAGGCCGGGATTGTCGTAGGCGCCGGTGAAGTTCAGCACGCCGCGCTCGATCGCCAGGCGCTGGCCGTAAGCGGCATAGGTGCCGCTGACCACGCGGATGCTGCCGTTGACGCGCGGCGCGCGGCGCTCGCCCATGCGTACGCGTACCGAGCCGGCCAGCTGCGCGTCGAGTCCTTTGCCGCGCAGGGTGAAGTCGTCGCCCAGGTCGGCTTCCACGTCGACGGTCAAGGGCAGCGCGCCGGCAGGGGCTTTCGGCTTGTCGCGGCCCAGGATCACCACGTCGTCGCTGATGGTCGGGGTGTCGAGTGAAGGCAGCTCGATGCTGGCGCGGTTGGCCCTGAACTTGCCGTCCAGTTCGAAATGCCGGGCATCGCGCACCAGGGTGCTGTTGCCGCTCAGGACCAGCGTGCGGTCGGGGCGGTTGAATACTTGCAGCTTGTCCGCGGCCAGCTTGAGGTCCATCGACATTTCGCCGTTGGCAAGCCGTATCCAGCCATCGGCCTGCACATTGCCTTCCGCGCCGTCGAAGCGCAGGCGCTGCAGCTGCAGCTGGTCGCCGGCCACCTTGGCCTGCAGCGCGCCGTTGCGCAAGCGGATCCCTTGTTCGGCCCAGTTGAGCACCAGCCCTTCGCCCACCACTTCGCCGTCCAGCAGCGGGTTGGCAATGGTGCCGCGGCCGGCCGCGCTGGCGCGCAGGGCGCCATCCAGCTCCATGCCCTGCACGCCGAGCAGCGGCGACAGCCAGGCGAGGGAGGGCAGGCTGGCGCTGGCGCCGAAGCTGAGCGGGCTGTCGGATGGGATGCGGCCATCGCGCAGCTGGGCGCTGGCTTCCAGCCGCGCGTTGCCGGCGCGGTCGCCGGCCAGCTCGGCCTGGGCTTTCAGCTGGTCGCCGGTCACCGTCACGCGGGCGTCCAGCAACTTCAGGCCGAGGGCGATGGGGCGCGCGCCGCCGGTGATCGTGATGTCGCCTTTTTCGCGGAACACGTGCAGCGTGCCGTCCAGCGCGGGCGCTGCGCCTTTCGCCGCGGGCGCGGTGAGGTCGAGCGACCAGTCGCCGCCCAGCGTCATGGTGCTGGCCACGCTGCGCCGCCAGGTGTCGGACAGTTGCGCGAGGTAGCTGGCGTTGACGCCGGCGGCGCTGCCTTTGCTGCGCCAGTGCAGGCCGTGCTTCTCCAGTGTGTCGATGCGCAGGCTGCCTTCGGGCATCAGGATGGTGGCGCTGCCCAGCGCGAGCTGGTCCGGCTTGGCCAGGCCGGCGATGCCTTGGCCCTTGGGCGCCGCGATGCGCAGGCTTGCCGGCGTTTGCAGGGCGAGGGCAAAGCGGCCCTTGTTCTGCAGGGCGTCGATGCTGCCGCTCCAGCTGTCGGGGGCCAAGGCGCCGCGCGCCCTGGCGCTGGCGTCGAAGTCGGGGTTGGCGGCGGACAGCTGGAGCGTGTGGTTGCCGGCGGTGCCGCTGGCTTGCAGCCGCAGGCGGTCAATCAGCAAGCCGGGCGCGCTGATGCCGGTGACGGTGAGGTCGGCTTGCAGCGGGTCGTTTGGCGCGAAAGCGGTGCCGAGGGTGGCGCTGCCCTTGATGGCGGAGATTTCGCGCTGGCCCGGCAGGCGCAGGTGGGCGCCGTCCAAGGTGGCGCTGAGCACCGGCATCGGCGTGGCGCCGTTGGCCGCGCTGCGTGGGCCGCCAACACTGCCGCCGCTGGCGTAACCGCTGCCGCGCAGGTTGCCGGACCAGCCGCTGCCCAGCGCGGCAAGCTGCGGGGCGTCGAGCTTCCAGTCGATGCGGTCTTGCGGCTTGCCGAACGAGCCTTTGGCTTGCAGCAGGTTGGGGCCGAGGTGCAGGTCGATATCGCCGTCCTGTACGCGGCCGGGGCTGGCGGCGAACCTGGCGTAGCCGCTCAGGGGCGCGTTGCCGATTACCGATGCGGGCAGCAGGCGGATGTCGGCATTGGCCAGCCAGTCCGCGCCGGCACGCAGCGTGGCGCTGAAATCGGCGTTGACGTTGCCGCTGAGCGGCGCGCCGAAGTTGGCGGGGTTGACGCGCGTGGCGTTGCCGGACAGTTTGACATCCATGGCGCCGGACAGCGCCGCTTCGCCGCTGGCACGGATCACGCTGTCCGCACGGGCCGGCGCGGCAGCGGTTGCCGCGTTCCTGCGCGCGGGCGATTGCGCCTCGGCCGTGGCGGCCGGGACCTCGTCCGGGACAGGGACAGCGTCCGCCTGCGCCGGCGCCTGGCCGGCTCGTTTGCGCGGGACTGCGGCGGGCGCCAGCCAGGCCAGGCCGCGTGCCTCGGTGGTGAAGCTGGTGCGCGGCGCCTTGTAGCCGCCGGTCAGGATGCCGCTGGCGTTGGCGCTGCCTTGCAACTGCGGGTCGAGCGCCGAGAGCTGGGCGGCATCGAGCTGCCATTCGAGCTGGTCGCCTGCCGCGCCGAATGTGCCGCGTGCCGTGGCATTGTTGCGGGCGAAGGCGAGGCGCGCGTCGATGGCGGAGATATGTTGCGCATCGACGGCCAGCGTGACGCTGCCGGACAGCGCCTGGCCGAGCAGCTTGCTGGGCTGGACGGCAATGTCGGCATTGGCCCGCCAGTTCGGCGCCAGCCTGCCGCTGGCCTGCACTTCGGCATTCAGCTCGGCGGCCGGGAAGTCGCCCAGCGCGGCGGGGTCGAAGCGTTGGACGGTGGCATTGGCCTTGAACGCCTTGTCTTCCTTCAGGCTGGCGTGCCCGGTGGCGCTAATGCTGCCCTGGCCGGCCGCGATCCTGGCCTGGTGCACCGTCAGCAGCAAGTCTTGCAGCGTGGCGTGGGCATCCAGGCGCAGCTTGCCTTCGCCCAGGGCGGCGCGCACGGTGTGCAGCTTTCCTTTGGTTTCGGCGCTGATGTCGCCGGCGATGGCCGTGCGGATGGCGGCGCCGTGCAGGCCGCGCAGGTCGAGGCGGTCGGTATGCAAGCGCAGGCTGGCGCTGTCGATCCCGCCGTCTTTCGGCAGGCGGCGCAGGGTGCCGCTGCCGGTGAACTTGCCGGCGGCGCCGAGGTCGATCAGCAGTCCGCCGAGGGAAGCGTTGTTGAGGGTTCCGCCCAGTTGCGCGGCGGCGCTTTGCAGGGGCAGTTTCTGCTGGTCCAGCGGGCCGGGTGTGCCGCGGTTCGTGGCTGCCAGCTTGCCGGACAACTGCTCGCCGTTGATGGCGGCGTCCAGCGCCAGGTCGATGGTGGCGTTGGGCCAGGCGGGATCGAAGCGGGCGGGATCGACGCCGCGTGCCTGCAGCTTGATGCTGCGCAGGGGGATGGGATCGAATGGCGCCAGCGCCAAAGTGCCTTCGCCATTGGCGTAGTTCGATGTGCCCTTCACGTCCAGCCTGAGTTGCGCGAGGTCGCCGCTGGCGACAGCCTCCAGCCGGGTGGCGCTGCGCTGGACCAGGCCGGGATCGAGCGGCCTGGCGGCGGTTGGCGCGGGCGGCATCGGGGCCAGGGCGGCGGTGGCACTGATCTTGTAGGGCCGTGCGGTGGAGATGTCGGCGCTGGCGGCGAGGGCGCCGACCGGCGTTTCGGCGGTGGCGTCCTTGAGCTGCCAGTGCTGGCCATCGCCCTGCAGCTGCAGCTTGATGGCGCGCAGCTCGGTGCGGCCGCCGTCTGCGGCGACGATGGCGAGCCGGTTCACGCGGCCGTCGGCAATGCGCAGGCGGAACGGCGGCGTGATCGAGTCGGGCAGCCTGGGCGGCTTGCCCGGGCCGGTGGCGCGCGACTCCGCTTGCGCCACGTGCAGTTCGCTGATCGCCACGCCTTCGCTGAAGTACTGCAGCGGCGACCAGTTGATGTCAATGTTGTCGAGCGTGAGGACGCTGGATTCGTCGCGGTAGACGATGCGGCCGATGTGCATGCGGCCATACAGCGAGCCGGTGACGCCGGTGACGGCAACCTGCCCGCCGCTGGCGCGGGCGATTTGCGCGACAATCCGCTGCAGGGTCGTTTCGCGTCCCAGCAGCCAGGCGGCGCCGCCCAGCAGGGCGAGCGTCACGCCGCCGCCGGCCAGCGCGCGGCGCAGCCACTTGCGGCCGGCCGGCGGCGAACCAGGCGGCGGTGCGCCGGGCGTGGGCGGAGTGCGTGGCGTATCCATCAGAACGTGAACCCCAGCGAGAAGTGCAGCCGCGCCTTGCGCGTGGCGTGGCCATACGCCAGGTCGACATTGATCGGCCCGACGGGGCTCTTGTAGCGCGCGCCGACGCCGTAGCCCGACTTGGGATGCAGCCCGCCGAAGGAATTCGCGGCATTGCCCACATCGTAGAACACCGCGGCGCCCCAGCTTGGCTTGAACCAGTACTGGTATTCCGCGCTGCCGGTGACGAGGTAGCGCCCGCCCACGGTGGCGTCGCCCTGCTGCACGCCCAGCTCCTGGTAGGCATAGCCGCGCACCGAGTTGTCGCCGCCGGCGCGGAACAGGTAGGTGGCCGGCACCCCTTCCTGGTGCGCGGAGGCCAGCGCGCCCAGTTCCGCCCGCAGGATCACGGTCGACTTTGGACCGAGCGGGCGGTAGGTAATGCCGCGCGCCGTGGCGCGGATGAACTTCTCGTCGGTCAGCAGCGGCAGCAGCGCGCCGCCCAGGGTGCCGTTCACGACGTAGCCCTTGGTCGGGAACACCAGGTTGTCCAGCTTGCGCCAGGTGGCGGCATAGGTGATCGGCAGCGACTGGCTGTGCGAGGACAGCACGCGGTTGACCGTCTTGCTCTCGTTGAGGTATTCGATCGAGATCGAACGCTCCAGCAGCGGCGTGCCCCAGGCCCGTTTGGCGGCGACCGATGCGGTGCGCGTGATCTCGCCCTCGATATCCTTGCGCTCCACGGCGGCGCCGAAACTGTCGTTGTAACCGTCCGCCGTGGTGGGGAAGAAGAAGTCGCTGCGCGCCGCCTGGCGCTTGGTTTCCAGCGTCAGCGCGCTCTTCATCTTCAGGCCGAACACGGACAGGTCGTCGTACGTGCCGGACATACGGGCACCCGTATTGGTGCTGAAGCCGACACCCACGCTGGCATTCTTGCGCTTGTTCTCCAGCACCCGCACCAGCAGCGGCAGGGGCGGCATGGTGGCGGGCTGCGGCGCGCCGGCTGCCTTGCCTTCGGCCGCCTCGATCTGCTCGCCCAGCACGGAAGACAGGTCCGCGCTCACTTCCACGTTGGCGAAATAGCCCGTGTCCTGCAGCTTGGCCTGGTAAGCCTGCAGCGCCGCTTCGCTGTAGTAGTCGCCCGGCTTGATCGGGTTCAGGTTGCGCACCACCGCTTCCGGATAGCGTCGCAAGCCCTCGATCTTCAATTCGCCGAAGCGCATTTCCGGCCCGCTGTCGACGGTCACGTGCAGCAGCGCGCGCCGGGTTTCCGGATCGACCACCGCTTCGCTGGCCGTCATCTGGGCGCGCGGATAGCGGGTCTGCACCACCGCGCGCAGGATGTCGCGCTTGGCCTTTTCCCACTCGTCCTGGCGGAACACGGCGCCCACCGGCAGCCCCCAGCCCGCCTTCAGCGCCTCCTTGTCGAACGGCGCGGCGGGCGTCGACTCGAAGCCCACCAGGTCGATTTCCACATCGCCCACCAGCACGGGATCGCCCGGCGCCACGTCGACCGTCACGGTCGGCGTGCCGGATTCATCCAGGTGGATGTTCACGGCGGGGGTGTAGTAACCGGCAGTTGCCACCAGCGTCTTGACCTGCTCCGGCGCGGCGCGCAGCAGGCGCTGCAACTGGTCGCGGTCCATGCGCGGGTTGGTCCGGTAGCGCACCAGGTCCAGGTTGTCTTCCAGCAGGGACTCCAGTGCGCGCGGCGCGCTGATGCGCACCTGGTACTGCCAGCCCTGGGCAGCCGCCAGCAAGGGCAGCAGCAGGGCGGCGCAGCCCAGTACAAGGCCCTTCAATACTTTTATGCCGGTTTGTGCCAAAATTCGTGGTTCGTGATCGGGAAGTCGAAACCGAATGTTACCGGATCGGCCGCCATGATGGCGTATCCCTAAGATTTCAAAAAAAACCAGAAAGTAAAAGCGATGCTGACTAACGACGCCGCCCTGGTCCTGTTCAGCGGTGGACAGGATTCCACAACCTGCCTGGCCTGGGCCCTGGACCGCTACCCCCGCGTCGAAACCATCGGCTTCGACTATGGCCAGCGCCACGCGATCGAACTGACAGTACGCCCGCGCGTGCTGGAACTGATGCGCGGCATCAAGCCGGAATGGGCCGGCCGCCTGGGCGACGACCATATGATCGACCTCGGCCTGATTTCGCAGCTGTCGCAAACGGCCATGACCGAAGACATCGAGATCGTGATGCAGGAGAACGGCTTGCCGAACACCTTCGTCCCCGGCCGCAACCTGCTGTTCCTGACGGTGGCCGCCACCCTGGCGTACCGCCGCGGCCTGACTGTGCTGGTGGGCGGCATGTGCGAAACCGACTTCTCCGGCTACCCCGACTGCCGCGACGATACGATGAAGGCCCTGCAAGTGGCACTTAACCTCGGCATGGACACCCGCAACAAGCTGGAAACCCCGCTGATGTGGCTGGACAAGGCCCAGACCTGGCAGCTGGCCGAGCGCCTCGGCGGCCGGCCGCTGGTCGACCTGATCCGCGCCGAAACCCATACCTGCTACAAGGGCGAGCGTGGCGAACTGCACGACTGGGGCTATGGCTGCGGCAGCTGCCCGGCCTGCGAATTGCGTGCGCGCGGCTACCGCCTATACCAGGCGACCAGCGCGGGCAATCGCCCCGCTGGCAGTGATTGACTTTTTCTATGTGGCAACTAATTTGCTGCAGATAAACTAGTATGCTGGTATGCAAAGGCCTCCAGCCCGCCCGCTGTCGCAACGCCTGCTCCAACCACGCCTGTTGGCGGGGCTGGTGGCGGCGCTCTGCCTGACGGCCACCGCCAGCGTCTGGTGGGGCGCCCACGGCGACGCCGAGCGCGACGCCAGTGCCGACTTCGAGTACCGCGCGCGTGAGCTGGTCAACCATATTGCCGCCCGCATGCAGGCCTATGTGCAAGTGCTGTACGGCGTGCAGGGCCTGTTCGCCAGTTCCGATTTCGTCGACCGGCAGGAATTCCGCACCTATCTCGAACGCCTCGACATCGAACAGAACTTTCCCGGCCTGCAGGGCATCGGTTACATGCGCCTGGTGGCCGGCCCGCAACTGGCGGCGCACGTCGCCACGGTGCAGGCGGAAGGCTTCCCCGACTATACGGTCACGCCGCCCGGCCAGCGCAGCCAGTACGCGCCCGTGGTCTACCTGGAACCGTTCAGCGGCACCAACCTGCAAGCCTTCGGTTACGATGGCCTGTCCGAGCCGGTGCGCCGCGCCGCGCTGGAGCAGGCGCGCGATTCCGGCTTGCCGACCATGACCGGCAAGCTGCTGCTCAAGCAGGAAGTGGCCGCCCCGGTGCAGGCCGGCTTCCTGGTGGTGCTGCCGATCTACCAGAACGGCATGGGGCGCTATACGCTGCTGCAGCGGCGCGCCGCGCTGAAGGGCTGGGTGTACGCCCCGTTCCGCATGGGCGACGTCATGGCGGCACTGGGCCACGACGCCATGCACGGCCTCGACGTGGAAATTTACGATGGCGAGGACGCCAACGAAGCGACCCGCATGTTCGACAGCGCGCCCGGCCCCGCCGCCAGCGGCGAGCGGCGCCATACGGTCAAGCGCCTGAGCCTGGCCGGCCGGCGCTGGACCCTGCACATCAGCGCGCTGCCCAGGGCCAATGGCGTGCTGTCGGACAAGCCGCGCGCCATTGCCATCGGCGGCCTGCTGTTCAGCGCGCTGCTTGCCTTGCTGGCCTATGTGCTGGCCGAAAGCCGGCAGCGCTTGCGCCTGGCGCTGGACGACAGCAGCCGCCTGGCCGACGAATTGCGCGAGGGCCAGGAAACCCTGCTGGCCATGGCCGAGCATGCGCAGGGCAGCCAGACCGTGCTGCGCTGCATCCTGGACTCCACGGTGGACGGCATCCTGGTCGACAATTACCGCGGCGCGGTGCTGAATTCCAACCGCCGCTTCCGCCAGCTGTGGAACGTGCCCGAGCAGCTGGACTGGCAAAGCGATGGCGCGATCCTCATGGCCCACATGGCGAGCCAGCTGGAAGCGCCCGCTGCCTTCCTGCAGGCCAGCAACTGCCAGGACGTGGACGGCGAACAATGCCACAGCCAGCTGCAGATGCGCGATGGCCGCGTGCTCGAGCTGACCACGGTGCCGCTGCACCTGGGCAGCGAGCCGGCGCGGCTCTGGTCGTTTCGCGACATCACGGAGCGCACCCTGAACGAGCGGCGCGAGGAAGCGCGCCACCAGGTGCTGGAATTGCTGGCCGCCGGCGCGCCGCAGCAGCAAGTGCTGGACAGCCTGCTGCGCGGCATCGAAGCCGCCAATCCCGGCATGATCTGCAGCGTGATGCTGCTGGACGAGGAGGGCCGCCACCTGTTCGTGGCGGCCGGCCCCAGCCTGCCGCCGTTCTACAACGACGCCATCCACGGCTTGCCCGTCGGCTACGGCAACGGCTCCTGCGGCAAGGCCGTGACCAGCAACAGCCGCGTCATCGTGGAAGACATCCGCCAGGACCCGCTGTGGGCGCCGTACCGCGAAATGGCCCTGCGCGCCGGGCTGGCGGCCTGCTGGTCGGAGCCGGTGCATGGCGCCAACGGCAAGGTGCTGGGCGCGTTCGCCATCTACCACCGCCAGCCGCAGCGCCCCAGCGTGGCCCACCTGGCGCTGCTGGACCAGGCGGCCAGCCTGGTCGGCATTGCCGTCGAACAGGGCCGCGCCGCCGAAGCCTTGCGCGTGGGCGAAGCGCGCTTCCGCAGCCTGTACGACCACGCGCCCGTCGCGCTGTGGCAGCAGGACTGGTCGGCCGTGCGCGCCGCCTTGCGCGAGCTGGCGGAATCGGGGGTGGAGGATATCGGCCAATGGCTGCAGGTGAACCCCAGCCAGCTGCAGCGCCTGGCCGGGCTGGTGCGCATCACCGACGTCAATGCGGCGGCGCTGGCCCAGGTCGGTGCCGACGCGGCCTGCAAGCAGCCCGGCCGCCTGACCCTGGCGCAAAACTTCGCCCCGGCGGCGATGCCGGTGTTTGGCCGCGCGCTGCTGGCGCTGGAGCAGGGCTTGCAGCTGTTCCAGGGCGAGGGCTGCTTCCTGCAGCTGGATGGGGTGGAACGGCAGAATGAAGTGACGCTGCTGGTGATGCCCGGCCATGAGCATGCGCTGGACTTCGTGATCGTGTCCACCCTCGACATCACTGAACGCAAACGGCTGAACGATGAGCTGGTGCAGCTGGCCACCACCGACTTCCTGACCGGCCTGCCGAACCGGCGCGAATTCATGGCGCGGCTGGAAGACGAGCAGGCGCGCCTGCAGCGCGACGTGGGCGGCCGCGCCGCCGTGCTGATGCTGGACATCGACCACTTCAAGGATATCAACGATGCCCACGGCCACGACTGGGGCGATGCGGTGTTGCGCCACCTGGCCGGGCTGATGCGCGAATCGCAGCGCAAGATCGACATGCTGGGCCGGGTGGGCGGCGAGGAATTCGCCATCCTGCTGCCGGGCGCCGACCCGGAGGCGGCGCGCGCTTTCGCCGAGCGCTTGCGCCAGCGGGTGGCCGGCACCCCCATGGCACGCGACGGCAGCAGCATCGCGATCACGGTCAGCATCGGCATTGCCAGCCTGGCGCCGGCCGAACGCAGCGGGGATGCGGCCCTGGTACGCGCCGACCAGGCGCTGTACCGCGCCAAGCGCGGCGGCCGCAACCGGGTGGAAGGGTGACTCAGGCCGGCGAATGCTCCAGGGCTGGCGCGGCCGCTGCGGCCGGCTTGCGCTTGCCGCGCTTGACCAGCCAGTAGATCGCAAACGGGATCAGCAGCGGCAGCAGCAGGGGCGAGACAGCCGCCATGGTCACCAGGGCCGCCAGGGCCAGCGCCAGGATCACCAGCACGCCGACACCGGCCATCAGGAAGCCGACCATCACGGCCACAAAGGTCAGCACCACGGCCACGATGGCGAACACGCCGCCGGCAATCACGGTGCCCAGCAGGGCGCCCAGCGGGCCGTCGAAATCTTCATCGCCCACCGTGACGACGAGGTCGTTGGCGTCGACCGCCAGCCAGGCGGCAATGGCCAGGAAGAACAGCAGGACCAGGGAGAGGGCAAGGGCTTTTTTCATGATGGGTGGCCTCGTGGCGTTGAACATGGTGTCACTGTAGGCTGCGCGCCCGTGCCCGGCCATCGGATTGCGACGAACGGTGGATTTCCGATGATGAACGGAAAAGGCGGCGATCTCAGCTTGAAATCGTTAACTCCTTGCCTATACTGAATATCCGATCTCTGAGATGGAGGGAAACATGGCTTGGCTAGTAAGAGACGGGAGCCAATCGTTGCTCCTGGGAATCGACAGCGAACCGCGCCAGCGCAGCGC
>CBHWEO010000130.1:0-15219 GCA_966112955.1 uncultured Duganella sp.
TCAACCACAAGCTGGGTGAGGTGCACAATGGCGCCGCGACCATGGACTGGATGGAACAGGAGCAGGAGCGCGGCATCACCATCACCTCGGCAGCCACCACCGCCTTCTGGAAGGGCATGGGCGGCAATTTCCCCGAGCACCGGATCAACATCATCGACACCCCGGGCCACGTCGACTTCACCATCGAAGTCGAGCGCTCGATGCGCGTGCTCGATGGCGCGGTCATGGTGTACGACTCGGTCGGCGGCGTGCAGCCGCAGTCGGAAACCGTCTGGCGCCAGGCCAACAAGTACAAGGTGCCGCGCATTGCCTTCGTCAACAAGATGGACCGTGTGGGCGCCGACTTCTTCCGCGTGCAGCAGCAGATCAAGGACCGCCTGAAAGGCACCGCCGTGCCGATCCAGATCCCGATCGGGGCCGAGGAGAACTTCCACGGCGTGGTCGACCTGGTCAAGATGCGCGCCATCATGTGGGATGACGAGACGCTGGGCGTCAAGTTCACCTATGAGGACATTCCCGCCAACCTGCAGGAGCTGGCGCAGAAGTGGCACGACCATATGGTGGAGGCGGCCGCCGAAGCGACGCCCGAACTGACGGAAAAATACCTGAATGGCGAACCCCTGGGCGAGGACGAGATCAAGCGCGGCCTGCGCGAACGCACCATCCGCAACGAAATCGTGCCGATGCTGGCGGGCAGCGCCTTCAAGAACCGTGGCGTGCAGGCGATGCTGGACGCGGTGGTGGAATACCTGCCGTCGCCGGTCGACGTGCCGGCCATCGCCGGCCATGACGAGGACGACAAGGAGATCGAGCGCCACCCTTCGGATGAGGAGCCGTTCTCCGCGCTCGCCTTCAAGATCATGACCGACCCCTTCGTGGGCCAGCTGACCTTCTTCCGCGTGTATTCGGGCATCGTGAATTCCGGCGACACTGTCTACAACCCGACCAAGGGCCAGAAGGAGCGCCTGGGCCGCATCCTGCAGATGCACGCCAACGAACGCAAGGAGATCAAGGAAGTGTTCGCGGGCGACATCGCGGCCGCCGTGGGCTTGAAGAACGTCACCACGGGCGACACACTGAGCGCGCCGGAGCACGTGATCATCCTGGAAAAGATGGTCTTCCCCGAGCCCGTGATTTCGCAGGCGGTGGAACCGAAGACCAAGGCCGACCAGGAAAAGATGGCGGTTGCCCTCAACCGGCTGGCGCAGGAGGACCCGTCCTTCCGCGTGCATACGGACGAGGAATCGGGCCAGACCATCATGTCCGGCATGGGCGAGCTGCACCTGGAAATCCTGGTGGACCGCATGCGGCGCGAGTTTGGCGTCGAGACCACGGTGGGCAAGCCGCAGGTGGCATACCGCGAAACCATCACGCGGCCGGTCAGCGACATCGAGGGCAAATTCATCAAGCAGTCCGGCGGCAAGGGCCAGTACGGCCACGTGGTACTGAAGCTGGAACCGATGGAAGCGGGCAAGGGCTTCGAGTTCGTGGACGCCATCAAGGGCGGCGTGGTGCCGCGCGAGTTCATCCCGGCGGTGGAGAAGGGCATCCGCGAAACGCTGAATTCCGGCGTGCTGTCGGGTTATCCGGTGGTTGACGTGCGCGCCACGCTGACCTTCGGCTCCTACCACGACGTGGACTCGAACGAGAACGCCTTCCGCATGGCCGGCTCGATGGCCTTCAAGGACGGCATGCGCAAGGCGAACGCGCAATTGCTGGAGCCGATGATGCACGTCGAGGTGGAAACGCCCGAGGAATTCATGGGCAATGTGTTGGGCGACCTGACCACGCGGCGCGGCATGGTGCAGGGCATGGACGAAATCCCCGGTGGCGGCGGCAAACAGATCCGCGCGCTGGTGCCGTTGGCGGAAATGTTCGGCTACTCGACCTCGCTGCGCTCGCTGACGCAGGGCAGGGCGACCTACACCATGGAGTTCGAGCACTACGCCGCCGTGCCGAAGCATATCCTCGACCAGGTGGCGACGGCGCGCACGGCGGCCCGCGACTGAGCGCCCACCAAGCTGGTTCAGGCCGCGTCGAGCAGCGCGGCGAATTCGTCCGCCGGGACAGGGTGACCGTACAGGAAGCCCTGTCCCTGCTCGCAGCGCAGCAGTTTAAGCAGCTTGGCTTCCTCTTCCGTCTCGATACCCTCGGCCACCACCTTGAGGTCCAGGTTGTGCGCCAGGGACACCACCGTGCTGACCAGACCCATGTAGCCGGCGTCCTGCGACATGCGGGTGACGAAGGAGCGGTCGATCTTCATCACGTCCACCGGCAGCCGGACCAGGTAGGACAGCGAGGAATAGCCGGTGCCGAAATCGTCGATCGCCACCGGCACGTCGAGTGCGCGCACCCGGCTCAGGATGTCGACCACGCGGTCATGGTCGGAGACCAGCGAACTCTCCGTGATCTCGATCGACAGCGGCTGCTTGTCGGCGCCGGCCATATGCAAGGCCCGTTCGATGTCGCTGAACAGCGAGTCGCAGCGGAACTGCGCCGGTGCCACGTTGACCGCGATTTGCGGCGGTTGCAGACCAGCGTCGTGCCAGGCGCGCCAATCCTGCATGGCGCGCTGCATGACCTGGCGGCCCACCGCGATCACCAGGCCGGTGCGCTCCAGCGCCGGCACGAATTCCGAAGGCTGGACCAGGCCGCGCTGCGGATGGCGCCAGCGCACCAGTGCTTCGGCGCCGGTCAGCTTGCCGGTGCGCAGGTCGATCTTGGGCTGGTAGAAATTGACGAATTCCTGGCGCTCGAGCGCTTCGCGCAATTCCACTTCGAGGCTGATCTGGCGCGCCACCACGCGGTCGGCGGCGCGGTCGTACTGGCCGAAGCGCAAGTCCAGGTCGCGCGCGGCCGACAGCGCATCCCAGGCCTTCACCAGCAGTTCGTCGGCGGTGGTGCCGTCGTCGGGCAGGGCGGCGGCGCCGGCGTTGATGGTGCACCAGATCTTGTGTTCCTTGACCTGGTAGGCGCCCTGCAGCATCGGCACCGCCGTCTCGTGGACGAATTCGGCCGCGGCCTGGGTGCCGTGGGCGGGCAGGAAGATGGCGAAGCGGCCGACCCCCACGTGGGCCAGCAGCATGCTTTCCGCGACCACGGAGCGCAGGCGCTGGGCGATCTGGCGCATCAGGCCGACCGCGGCCGCATTGCCGTAGGCCGAACTGATTTCGTCGAAGCGGTTGATATTGAGCAGCAGGACCGTGCCGCGCGCGTCGGAGGCGGCCAGGGCCGCGATCTCTTCCTCGAACTGCAGGCGGCTCGGCAGGCCGGACAGCACATTGGTGCGCGCCAGCCGGTGCATTTCCTGGGCATTGACCAGGCGTTCGATGCCGTAACTGAGTTCATTGCTCAGCTCACCGGCCCGTTCGCGGTAGAAGGCATCGAAATGCTGCTCGCGCCGCGAATAGAACGTCGCCACGCCCCAGGTCTGGTTGTTGACGAACAGCGGCACCGCCATGCAGGAAGCGATGTCGTGGCCCTTGCGCGAACCCGATTGCACGCGGCCGGTGGCCACCACATGCGCCGCCAGTTCCGAGGCCAGCCAGTCCGGCGGCGTTTCGCCGGGACTCCAATGGCGTTCCTGGCCTTCGCGGCTGGCCGAGGCGAACAGTTGCAGGGAGCCGTCTTCGGCCTTGCGGCTGATGGCCGCGCAATCCAGGCCCGGCTGGTGGGCCGCCAGGCGGCAGGCGTCCAGGCACAGCTGTTCCAGCGTGCGCGAACGGGGAATCAGGGCGCTCAGGCGTGACAGCAGCACGTAGAAATTGTCGTGGCGGATCAGGGCCCGCTCTTTCTCCACCTCGGTCGTGACATCGATGGCCGAGCCGCCGACGAAGGATTCGCCATTCACGTGGATGGGGAATTTATGCACCAGCCAGTGGCGCTTGCCCGCATCCGTGGTTTCCATGGTCTTGGTGACGTCCGGATTTTCCGGCGAGGAGCCATCCTGCTGCTCCAGGCTGGAACCCATCACGTAATCCCCATCCGCGTCCTTGATCCAGAGCGGCGCCGGCGCATGCTCGGCAAACCCGGCCAGGAAGCCATTGGCGCGCGCCAGGCTCCTGCGCAAGCCCTGCAAGGTGCGCACGCAGCTGGCGAGATCCGCCAGCGCATCGCGCTGCCCGGGTGTATGGTTGCGTGGCAGATAAGTGAACAAGCGCTGCTCATCGGCCAGCGCCTCGGCGGGCACGGGCTGGCCGCACACGAAGCCTGCCAGGCGCTGCAGCTCTTCCATTGAGCCGGCCTGCAGGTGTTCGATGGTGGCGCGCTTGTTCATTTCGATCACAGCAGTTTGAACTTCAGTTGCACGGAAAAAGCGCCATGCAATCGTTCCTTGTATGTAGGTACGATAGCAAAGTTAACGCCGACGCGTTGATATTCGACACTGACAACAGGGATGGCCGCCAGGAACCAGCCGCCATCGCGCATTTTCGGGTAGCCGTTGAAGCCGCCGACCACAGCGCCGAGGCGCACCGGCCCAATCGCCCATGGCTGGACATAGACCCCGACATAATTGGACATGCGGCGGTCGCTGTTATGGAAGCGGCCGGCCGTGACCGAAGCCACGCTCGAGAAGCGGTACTCGGCGCCGAAACCCGGATTGGTGTCGTCGAAGCCTTTGTCGCGCTGGAAGTGGTAGGAGTAGAAGCCCGGGTTGATCCAGAGTTCGGACAGCGGCTGGTTGTCAATCGTTGCGAACGTATCGGCCAGGGCCGGCAACGACAGGGCAGCAAAGGTAGCCCCGAGCAAAAACTTTTTCATTTATTTCCAGAAGTATAATAAGCTGCGAGTCAGATTATAGCCTTTGTGGCAATCCTGCAGCTTTCAATTGCGCTCGCGAGTGTGAGCAAATTGTAAAATTGTTGTAATTAAGTCATCCCCGTCGATGGGCTTGGCGACAAAGCCATTCATGCCGGCCGCATCGCATTCCGCCCGCTCCGCCAGGGTCACGCCGGCACTCATGGCCAGCACCGGCACGTCCAGCCGCAAATCCTGGCGGATCGCCTTGGTGGCGGCGAATCCGTCCAGCACGGGCATTTGCACGTCCATCAGCACCAGGTCGACCTGCGCTGCGCCATCGCGCAGGAAGTCGAGCGCCTGCTGGCCATTCTCGCTGATGTGCACGGTGGCGCCGACCGCTTCCAGCATGCTGCGCGCCACCAGCTGGTTGAGGGCATTGTCTTCCGCCAGCAGGATCGACATGCCAGCCAGCGCCGGCTGCCGCGCGCTGGAGGCAGGCGCCCTGACCGGCTCGCGCTGCGGCGCCTGGGCCGGCGCTTCGGGCGGCATGGCAAGCGCGTGGTACAGGGCCGAACGCGTCAGGGGCCGCAGCAGCTCGGGATCATGCCCCGCGTCGGCAGCCGGGGCCTGGGAAGCGCGGCGGAGGCGGATCCGCTGCGGCACGCCGGACCGGCGCGCAACCGGGGCAAGGCTGCTGTCGTACAGCAGCAAGTCGTAACTGCCGCGCGCCAAGGCCGCCGTGATGCCCGCGCCGCTGTCGACGGTGTCGCACGTCCAGCCCCAGCGCCGCGCCAGTTGCACCACATCGTCATGCAGGTTCTGGTCAGGCTCCGCATACAGCACGCGCCATTGGCGGCGCGGCCCGTGCAGCACGTAAGGATCGGGCAGGGCGCCTTCGCGCAGGGGCACCAGGAAGCTGAACGTGGTACCGCGCCCTGGCTGGCTTCGCACTTCGATCGACCCGCCCAGCATATGCGCCAGCCGCTGCGAGATCGCCAGGCCCAGCCCGGTACCGCCAAAGCGCCGGGCCATCGACGCGTCGGCCTGGCTGAACGGACTGAACAGGCGCTGCATCTGCTCGCTGCTGATGCCGATACCGGTATCGCTGACGTCCCAGCGCAGCATGCCCGGCTGGGTCTGGTCGCGGCTGGCATGCACGCTGACCATGCCGCGTTCGGTAAATTTCAGCGCATTGCTGACCAGGTTGAGCAGGACCTGCTGGATGCGCTGGGCGTCGCCGTGCAGGGACAGGGGAACCTCCGCATCGATGCACAGCGACAGGGACAGGTCCTTGTCCGCGCTGGCCATGGTCATCACGGCGGCCAGCGCGCTGAGCACCTCGTCGACCAGGAAATCCTCGTCGGCCAGCTCCAGCTTGTTGGCTTCGATCTTCGAAAAATCCAGCACATCGTTGAGCAGCGCAAGCAGTGAACGGCCGGCGCCGGACACCATGTCGAGGTACTGCCGCTGTTCCGGATTGAGCGGCGTGCGCGCCAGCAGCTGGGTGACACCCAGCACCGCATTCATCGGCGTGCGCAATTCATGGCTGATATTGGCCACGAAGGCGCTCTTGGCCGCACTGGCCGATTCGGCCTGGGTCTTGGCGTCGTTGAGCTCCTTCTCGGCCGCTTTTTCCGCCGTCACGTCGCGCATGATCATGGCGTAGCCGACGCAGCGGCCGCGCTCGTCGTGCACCGGGAACAGCTGTTTCAGGCCGAGGAAGGTCGTGCCATCGCGGCGCCGGCGCAGGGACATGGTTTCATACTGCCCATCTTCGAGCGCCTGGGCCAGGCTGGAGGCCGTGTCGCTGTCCGCCATCAGGGTCTGCAGCGGCTGGCCGATAATTTCCTGGTCCGTGTAGCCAAACAGTTTCTCGGCCCCCTCGTTCCAGGTGGTGATGATGCCGGCCGGATCGAGCAGCACGATGGCATGGTTGCGGATGTGCGTGGTGAGCAGCCGGAAGCGCGCCTCCGACTCTTCCAGGTTGGCGGTCTGCTTCTCGAGCTGGCGGGCCGACTGGTCCTTGGCACGCAAGGCGGCGCTGCGTTCATGCACCAGGGTGCGGCTGACGCCGAAAAAGAGCAGGCTGATCAGGGTGCCCATCACCAGCAGCATGAAGGACTTGGCCTGGTCGACCGTCGCGTCGAACAGCGCCGTCGGGCGGATGTCCAGCGCCCACAGCTGGCCATTCGCACCCACCGGCACGTACTGCTCGCTGGCGAGCCGGGTAAAGCTGGGGCCGACGGCACTGCTCGCGCTGGAATACATCAACTGGCCGCGCGGCTCCTGGAAACGGATGTCGATCCGTAGTTCGCGCAAGCCGCTACCGAAAATACTGGTCATCAAGTCGCCCATGCGGAACGGGCTGTAGATAAAACCAAGCAAGGCGTGCCGGCCGGCAGCATCATGGTCGTAGACGGGATTGAAGACCAGGAAGCCGACCTGCTTGGGACCGCTGATCTCCTGCACCAGGGTAATGGGACCGCTGGCCGTCATTTTCCCGTTCTGCATGGCGGCTGTCATGGCGGCACGGCGCGTGGGCTCGGACATCAGGTCAAAGCCGATGGCCACCAGATTGCGCTGAGAGCGCGGCTCGAGGAACAGGATGGGCGCATACAGGTCGCGTTCACCCTCCGGCCAGATGCGCACTTCCTTGTTCAGTCCCATCCGGGCCCCGCCCGGCGCAAAACGCGCGAAGCCCATGCCCAGCACCCCGGGGTAGTGGCGTTCCAGTTCCAGCCCCTTCACAAAATCCCGCCATTCGTCGCGGTCCACGCTGGCCGAAGCGTCGAACAGGGCGGCGCCGGCCCGCAGCACGGATTCATAAGCCTGCATACGCAAAGCGATGGTTTCACGCACATCGTCTGCCGCGCGCTGGAAGCGCTCGCGCGTACGCGATTCGGTATCGTGCTTGATCCAGCCCCATGCCGCCACGGTCAGCGCCATGCAGGCCAGCAGCGTGAGGATGGGCGTCCAGGCATAGCTTTCTTCGAGGCCGGGATCTTCATCGGTCGCCAGGACCCAGGCCAGGATGCTGGCGATGGCCAGGTAGGTGCACAGGGCCAGCAGCGAATGGTGCAGCACGCCGGAAACAAAGGGCCCATGGTCGAGCACAGTGGCAGGAATCGCGACGCCCGCAATGATGGCTACGCCAAGCCGCACCATGGCCCGCCAGCGCCTGACCGCTGCCAGGCCCAGGAAAAGCAGCAAGCAGTAAGGCAGGAATTGCAGCGCCGCATGATGCGAATCGTTGACGAAGACCGCCAGCGAGGCAAGCGTCAGCGCCGCCAGGAACAGCCATTGGCCCGGGCTCCAGAGTGGCCGGGCAGGGCGCGCCAGCCAGGTCATTGCCAATGGCGAAAGCAGCAGCAGACCCAGGAAGTCGCCCGTCCACCAGGTGGCCGCGACCTGCCAGGTCAGCGACGGCGGTACGATGTTCGAAACGGCCAGCGCAGCGACACCCACGGAAGCCGACGCCAACGCCGCCACGGCGATCGCGCCACTGAATTGGTAGACCTCGCTCTGGCTATGCAGCCCCAGCTGCCGGATCCCGAAGCGCCCCAGCAAGCGTTCCGCAACCAAGGCCTCGACAGTATTGCCGCAGGCAATTGCCAGGGACACGACAAGCAGGACGGGCAGGCCGGCCACCTGGTTGTTGCGGAACACCGCCAGGTTGGCAAGGAAGGCCCCCAGCAGGATAGCCGGCCACAACTTGCGGCCAAAGCGCAGCAGCAATACGAGGGCAAAGCCGGAGGGGGGCCAGAGCGGGCTGGCATTGCTTTGCGCCAGCGCGAGCATCAGGCCAAGACGTGCCAGCAGGTAGTACACAGCCGCGGCAAGCAGCAAGGCAGTGAGCGTACGCAGGCGAGAAGGCATGGGGCGTGCTGGCTGGTCCGTGGTGCTGCCTTTATAACACGAAGCGCCCCGGCGTGAAATCATCCGGTAATAATTGCCTTGTAGCATCGCGGCATGCAATTCACTCCGGAAAACCGAGCCCGCCTGCGCACCACTGTGTTTGGCAAGACCGACGCCGGCCGCGCCGAGGTCGGGCAGCGCAGCGCCGGCCTGACGGCCCGCCAGCGCGCCGTGCTGATCCTGCTCGACGGCCAGAAACCGCTCGGCGACCTCGGCACCTGGCTGAACGAAGACGACCTGCTGCAGGCAGTCGAATGCCTGCTGCGGCAAGGCCTCGCCCGCATTACAGCCCAGCCCGTGTCAACCTTGGGGTCAGACCCTTTGGGTGACACGAGCACAGCCGTAAGGCGTCCGCCTTCGGCTGCGGTGGCAGCGGCACGCGAGTTGATGGCGGGCGCCGCGCGCAAGCACCTGGGCTTGCTGGCCGCCGACCTGGTGCGCCGCATCGAGACCGCGCACGACGAAAGCCAGCTGGCCGGTATCGTCGGCCTCTGGCATGTGTCGCTGCGGGAATCGAAAACCGGCAAGCCCTGCGCCGAGGGCTTGCTGGCGGAAGCGCGCGCCTTGCTGGCTTAGCCTGGCCGCTTGCGATGGAACACCAGCGGGCTGTAAGGCACCGCCGATGGAGGAGGGGAGTTCAGGATGCCCGGCTTGATCGCCCCCACCACGTGCATCTCGCACGGCTTGCAGTCGAATCGCAGCGTATACGTATGGTCGCCGCTGACCAGCGTCATCGGCTCGGCCTTGACCTGCCCCTGCACACCCTGCACGCCCTTCGCCTGCTTCGGGCACAGGTTGAAGGAGAAGCGCAGGCAATGCTTGGTGATCATCAAAGGCACTTCGCCCGCTTCCTCATGGGCCTCGTAGGCCGCCGCGATCAGCTGCACCCCATGCTTGTGATAGAAGGCGCGCGCCTTCTCGTTATACACATTGGCCAGGTAGCTCAGTTGCGTGTCCGGATACACCGCACGCGGCTCGGCCGGCGCCTTGCGCGCAGGGCGCTGCCACGCTGCCAGGCGCGCCGCCTCGTGCGCAGCCACGGCATCGCGGCGCAGGGCATTGATCGCGGAAGAAGGCACGAACCATGGCTGCGAAAGCTTCAATTCCACATGGTCGGCCACGAACATGGTGTTGCCCATTTTCGCCAGGCTGGCCCGCAGCCCGCTCTCGGCCTGCTCCGCATTCTGTGCCGGCTGCAGGGCGATCTGCGCTTCCGTTGCGCTGACGATGCCGTCTTCATCGACAATCGACAGCCGCAAGCCGTCCTGCGTTTCCGACAGGTTCAGTTGCAGGCCGACGTGGCGTTCCGACGATTTCTTGTGCAGCGCCGCTTCCCACTGGTGGTCACGGTTACGGTGGATCACGGTGCCCACCTTCAGGCCCGGCAGCGCCGCCATCTGCTCGTTCGGGAACACGCGCCAGCGCTGGCCGTCTTCGGTCTCGCCCAGCTTTTCCGCCTTGTTGGCCTGGATGCCGACGGTAGTGCGCTTGTTCATGTAGTTCAAGCCATCGCCATTCGCCATGGGCGCGTTGGTGATCACGTCGATATGATCGCCGCCGATGCGCACCACGGTGCCCAGTTCAACGCCGACGTACTTGGGCGAATCGAAGGCGCCGATGTCGCCCTGGCGGCCGTTGGCGAAGTAGTCCGTATGGCCGCGGTGGAAGGTCTTGTCGACGTCCGGCGTGAACAGCACACGGGTACGGCCGCTGGCGGCCCGGGCAAATTCCGGGCGGCGCTCCAGCAATTCATCGAGCAGCAAGCGGTAATGGGCGGTGATGTTCTTCACGTAGCCCATGTCCTTGTAACGGCCCTCGATCTTGAACGAGCGGATGCCGGCATCGACCAGCGCCTCCAGGTTCGCGCTCTGGTCATTGTCCTTCATTGACAACAGGTGCTTCTCGAAGGCCACCACGCGGCCCTGGTTGTCCGACAGGGTGTAGGGCAGGCGGCAAGCCTGCGAGCAATCGCCGCGGTTGGCGCTGCGGCCCGTGTCGGCATGCGAGATATAGCACTGGCCCGAGAACGCCACGCACAGCGCGCCGTGCACGAAGTACTCGAGCGGGGTGTCCACTTCCGCGCGGATCTGCTTGATCTTGTCCAGCGTGAGTTCGCGCGCCAGCACCAGCTGCGAGAAGCCGACGTCGCCCAGGAACTTCGCCTTTTCCACGGTGCGGATGTCGCATTGGGTCGACGCGTGCAGCTGGATCGGCGGCAAGTCCATCTCCAGCAGGCCCATGTCCTGGATGATCAGCGCATCGACGCCCGCTTCGTACAGCTGCCAGATCTGCTTGCGCGCCAGCTCGAGCTCCGAGTCGTGCATGATCGTGTTCATGGTCACGAAGATGCGCGAGCGATAGCGGTGCGCGAACTCCACCAGCGCGGAAATATCCTCGATGGGATTGCTGGCATTATGGCGCGCGCCGAAGGCGGGGCCGCCAATATAGACGGCGTCCGCGCCATGCAGGATGGCTTCGCGGCCGATTTCCGCGGTTTTGGCTGGCGCCAGCAGTTCGAGCTCGTGGTCAAGCAGAGACATTCTGTGATAACCCTACAGTTGCAAGGGTGGATATTATACCGGCTCGTCGAATCCGTGATCGCCCAGTTTTTCCTTCATATAGCCGACAAATGAGGCAATGCGGGCCGAAAGGGCGGTATTGCGGTAGTACACGGCATTAATTGCTTGTCGAATGTCCAATGTTTCATCGGCAAACAGCTGGCGTAGCCGGCCCGTCTTGCGCTCACCACAAGTCATGAAGTCCGACAGGCAGGCGATGCCGGCGCCCGCCAGCGCCAGGTGCAGCAGCGTCTCCCCGCTGGAGGACAGGATATCGGGCTTGACGTGCAGCGGCTGGCCATCCGCATCCATCAACGGCCAGTCATTCAGCGATTCGGGCTGGTTGAATCCCAGCAGCGTATGCCGGGCCAGGTCCGCGACCGTGGCCGGCGTGCCGTGGCGCTCCAGGTAGACGGGGCTCGCCAGCACGCGCAGGCGGCTGCTGCCGATTGGCGTCGCGTGCAGGGTCGAGTCCTTCAGGCGCCCGATGCGGAATGCCACGTCGGTACGCCGTTCCATCAGGTCGATGATGCCTTCATTGCTGTTCAATTCCAGCTCCACCTGCGGATAGCGCTCGCGATAGCCGTTCACCATCGGCACGATCACGTGCAGCATGAAGGGGGTGGCCGCGTCGAGCCGCAGCCGGCCGGCCGGGCCCTGGCGGCGCAGGGACATCTGCTCCTCCGTCTCTTCCACCGCCGAGATGATGCGCTGCGCGCTCTCCAGGAAGGCGCTCCCTTCCTCGGTGAGTTCCAGGCGGCGCGTGGTACGGCGCACCAGCGTGGTGGCAAGCTTTTCCTCCAGCCGGGCCAGCGTGCGGCTGGCGGCGGATACGGTCAGTCCCAGTTGTTCGGCGCCAGCACTGATTGAGCCGGTGGTGACAATGGCAATGAACGCCTGCATTTCATCGAGAGTGGTCTTCATCCCTGCATTCTAACGATCTCGCGTGTTGCGCCGAAAACCCGGATAATACAGGCCACTTTACGCAAAGATCTGGAATACTTGTATGGAAATTAAGGTCAACTTTCTCGATAAGCTTCGCCTGGAAGCCAAATTCGACGACTTCACGGTGATCGCCGACCAGCCGATCCGCTACAAAGGCGATGGTTCGGCTCCCGGCCCGTTCGATTACTTCCTCGCTTCGTCGGCCCTGTGCGCGGCTTACTTCGTGAAGTTGTATTGCTCGACTCGCAATATCCCGACCGAAAACATCCGCCTGTCGCAAAATAATATCGTCGACCCGGAGAACCGTTACCAGCAGACCTTCAAGATCCAGGTTGAGCTGCCGCCGGACATTTCCGCCAAGGACCGCGAGGGCATCCTGCGTTCCATCGACCGCTGCACGGTGAAAAAAGTGGTGCAGCAAGGCCCCGAGTTCATCATCGAGGAGGTGGAGAACCTGGACGCCGACGCCCAGGCTTTGCTGACCGTGAAACCGGACGCGGAGACAAGCACCTACATCCTCGGCAAGGATTTGCCGCTGGAGCAGACCATCGCCAACATGTCTGGCCTGCTGGCGGACCTGGGCATCAAGATCGAAATCGCTTCCTGGCGCAATATCGTGCCGAACGTCTGGTCGCTGCATATCCGCGACGCCCATTCGCCGATGTGCTTCACCAACGGCAAAGGCGCCACCAAGGAGAGTGCGCTGGCATCGGCGCTCGGCGAGTACATTGAGCGCATCAGCAACAACCACTTCTACGCCGGCGTGTACTGGGGCGAGGAAATCGCCAACGCGCCTTTCGTGCATTATCCGAACGAGCGCTGGTTCAAGCCCGGAAAGGGCGACGCGCTGCCCGCCGAAATCCTCGATGAATACTGCCTCGAGATCTACAATCCGGATGGCGAACTGCGTGGCTCGCACCTGGTCGACACCAATTCCGGCAATGTCGAGCGCGGCATCTGCTCGCTGCCTTATGTCCGGCAGTCGGACGGTGAAGTCGTGTATTTCCCCTCCAACCTGGTGGAGAACCTCTTCGTCAGCAACGGTATGAGCGCCGGGAATACGCTGGCCGAAGCGCAGGTGCAGTGCCTGTCCGAAATCTTCGAGAGGGCGGTCAAGCGCGAAATCATCGAGGGCGAGCTGGCCTTGCCGGACGTGCCGCAGGAAGTGCTGGCGAAATACCCGCGCATCGTGGCCGGCATCAAGGGGCTGGAAGAGCAGGGCTTTCCGGTGCTGGTGAAAGATGCATCGCTTGGCGGCCGTTACCCGGTCATGTGCGTGACGCTGATGAACCCGCGCACCGGCGGCGTGTTCGCTTCCTTCGGCGCCCACCCGAGCCTGGAAGTGGCGCTTGAGCGCAGCCTGACGGAATTGATGCAGGGGCGCAGTTTCGAAGGCTTGAACGACCTGCCGCGGCCGACCTTCGTCAGCAACGCGGTGACGGAGCCGAACAACTTTGTCGAACACTTCATCGATTCCAGCGGCATCGTGTCGTGGCGCTTCTTCAGCGCCAAGTCCGATTACGAATTCGTCGAATGGGACTTTTCGGGCCACGGCGACAATTCCAATACACAGGAAGCGGCGACCCTGTTCGGCATTCTCGAGGACATCGGCAAGGAAGCCTACGTCGCCGTCTACGACCAGCTGGGCGCCACGGCATGCCGCATCCTCGTGCCCGGATACTCGGAAATCTATCCGGTGGAAGATCTGATCTGGGACAACACCAACAAGGCACTGCTGTTCCGCGCCGATATCCTGAACCTGCATCGCCTGGATGACGACGCGCTGGATGCGCTGCTGGAACGCCTGGAAAACAACGAGCTCGATGAATACGGCGACATCGGCACCCTGATCGGCATCGACTTCGACGAGAACACCGTTTGGGGCCAACTGACGGTGCTGGAGCTGAAGCTGTTGATCAACCTCGCGCTGAACGAATATGAGGCGGCCCGGGAATTGGTGGAAGCCTTCCTGCAGTACAACGACAACACGCTTGAGCGCGGCTTGTTCTACCAGGCCTTGAGCGCAGTACTGGAAGTGGTGCTGGACGATGACATGGAACTGGACGATTACGTGGCCAACTTCCGCCGCATGTTCGGCGACGAGCGGATGGACGCGGTGATCGGCTCCGTGGACGGCAGCGTGCGCTTCTACGGCCTGACGCCGACCAGCATGAAACTGGAAGGCCTCGACCGGCACCAGCGCCTGATGGACAGCTATCGGAAACTGCACGCGGCGCGCGCCAAAGCCTGAGCTTCCGGCCACCGTTGGCCCATTGGTAAATTTCGGAATATGCGCTGAGTGAATTCATAACGTGCACGACCATGCCCCCGGTTAGCATTTCCGGTGGGCAAACAATTGGAAAGGGCACGTTATGAAAACTGCACGAAATAGCGGGATGTGGTTGCCATATCTCGTCGGCGGCATCCTTGGGCTGGCAACTGCCTTCGGCAACGTACATGCGGGTGCGCCGCTGAGGACGGCCGGCGGCAGTACCGGCGCCGTCTGCAACAATCCCAAGCCGATGAACTTGCCGACAGTCCTGAATGGGCCGGCCAACGTCTGCCTGTTCACCTCGGGCACCATCGACAGCGTATCGTCCAGGCTGGCCGACACGTTCACGATCAACGGCGTGTCGTACAAAAACGTGACGTCGACCCAGATGCCGGCGCGCATCAACGGCAACTATTACCTGCGCTACGTGGCCAAGCAGGGTGGGGCGCAGCTGCAGGTGAATGGCAGCAACCCCAACACGGTCAACTACACCCTGGCCATCAATCTCGGCGGCACCGGCACCGGCAGCACCAATCCCGCACCGGGCAACTACAGTTATAAGGCAGGCAGCGCGGTCACCATCACGGCGTCGCCGCTCCAGGGATCGCTGTTCTCCGGCTGGGGCGGCGCTGCCAGCGGCAGCAGCAACCCAATGACCATCACCATGGACGGCAACAAATCGCTGACGGCCTACTTCACCACGGACAGCAACGGCACGCCCCTAAAATCGCTGGCGAGCTTCCCGATCGGCGTCGCCGTGAATGCGGGATTCGAGAACAACAGCATCAT
>CBHWEO010000131.1:0-15124 GCA_966112955.1 uncultured Duganella sp.
TTCTTGCCCATGCCGATCGGCCAGGTCACCGGCGCGCACTGGATCTTCAGCACGGACTCCACTTCGTCCAGCAATTCCAGCGGGTCGCGGCATTCGCGGTCCAGCTTGTTCATGAAGGTCACGATCGGCGTATTGCGCATGCGGCAGACGTCGAGCAGCTTGATGGTCTGCGCTTCCACGCCCTTGGCCGCGTCGATCACCATCAGGCCGGAGTCGACCGCCGTCAGCACGCGGTAAGTGTCTTCCGAGAAGTCCTGGTGGCCCGGGGTGTCCAGCAGGTTGATGATATGGTCGCGGAACTCGAACTGCATCACCGACGATGCCACGGAAATGCCGCGCTGCTTCTCGATTTCCATCCAGTCGGAGGTGGCATGGCGGCCGCTCTTGCGGGCCTTGACGGTACCGGCCATCTGGATCGCGCCCGAGAACAGCAGCAGCTTTTCGGTCAGCGTGGTTTTACCCGCGTCCGGGTGGGAAATGATGCCGAAAGTACGGCGGCGTGCGACTTCGCGCGCAATCAGCGCGGGGGTCTTGCTAGGGCTTTGAATTTGGATATCGTCAGACATGGTGGCAACCAGCGGTGGTGCAGACGGAAAACCCGCTATTTTACCATCACTCCCCTCACATTCGGACGGCGTAATCGAGCATGACTTCCATTGCCAGATGGCCGCGCACGGCGATGCGGCCGATGCGGCCCGGATGGAAACGCACACTTGTGAAAGCGGCAAGCAGCATCCGTTCTTCGTCTTCCGGCATCGGCGTTTCCAGCGCAACCCGTTCGACCGCGCCCTCGTCGCTGATCCATACCCGCAAGTGGACCGTTTGCGGCGTAATGCCCGGCACGACGAGGATTTTGCCAACGATCATGCCTTGCGCCACCTGCGGTTGCGCCGTCATCACCTCCGGGCCGAAATAGTGGCGCTCCGCTTCCGATGTCTTGGTCTCCCCGTCCGCCACGGTCATACGCCCCGTCGCCGGCGGCGCGGGGCGTTGCGGTTCGGCCGCTGCCGGCTTGCTGTCCGGGACGTCGGCGGAATCGGCCAACACCGCCCGCGCCGGCGGTGCGCCGGAGGGAAGCAGCCGGACGAGCAGCGGCGGCCTTGCCGCTGCGCCTTGTTGGGCACCGCCATGGCTGGCCAAACGATTGGCCTGCCCCGCCAGGACGAGCGCCGCCGCCGCGTGCGCCAGCACGGAAATCAGCAGCGCCAGCCAGGGACGGGACGGTTTATCCATGCTCAGAACAGCTCGCGCCAGAGGATGCGCTTGGTGCCCGTGCCCGCCTCAGGGGGGGCCAGCTGCAGCTCGATCGGGTCATGGCGTTTGCCGTCCGCCGTGACGATATGCAGCACCGGCGTTCCGCTCGGCAGCCTGGACACCGTCACGCCCACCACCGGCGAGGTGAATTTCATGCCCCCGGCGACATTGGCCTTGACGTTGCCGCCAGTCTTGAAGTTGAGCTGATAGAGCCAGCTGTATCCGCCCGGCTGGCAAGCCGACACGGACGGGACGGTGGTGGCAAACACCAGCGTACCGGCATACAACTGGGGATCGATGGTGACGCGCTCGCCAGTGTCCGGCAGGTTGACGAACCAGCCCGACTTCTTCGACCAGTCCACCGTGTTGCCGCTGATGGTCCGCGACAATTGGTCGCCGCCGATCGTCTGCTCGACCAGCGAACCAGTCCCCGTGACGGTGGAACTGCCGTCGTCCTTGATGCCGTACAGGGTCTGGGTGCCGGCATCATCGAGGTCGGTGTCGCCCAGATAGCGGCCTGTCCCGAAGTAGACGGCACGCTTGCCTTCGACTTCCGCAATTTCGGGTGCGGCCATGATCGGCTTGCCGGGGCCGAAGTCGGCCAGTTTGCTGGCGGTGCCTGCCTCCAGGTCGAAGCGCCACATCACGCCATTCAGGTCGCCGCCATACGCCATCACTGCGGTGTTGTCGATGTTGAAATTGGCCACCTTGACATTCAGCTTGCCAAGGCCGCTCGGGCTGGCGGCGGAACCGCTGCCGTTCGAAATGGCCTTGATCAAGCTGCCGTCCGCCAGGTTGATCACGAAAACATAACCACGGCCGTCGGCGGAACCATACTTGCCGCCTTCCGGAATATTGTTGTAGCCCGAGCTCACGACCACCACCCAGGTGCCGTCCGCCATCTTGGTGATGTAGGCCGTGCCGTAGCTGTACCCCATGTTCGGGTTGTTGTCGGCCGTGAAACTCCACAGCGGGCGCGGGTCGTTCGGGTCGGTGATATCCAGCGCAAAGTAACCGCGTCCGCCCTTGCCCATGCCGGCGACCAGCACGGTGCGCCAGGCGCCGTTGATGTAGGCATCGCTGACCGAAATCGGGCCGTCCACGTAGAAGCGGTGATTGGTGGGGTAATTCGCGTCGGCCAGGCGCCACATGTTCGGCAGCACCATAGGCGGCACGAAGGCCCAGCGCTCCTGGCCGGTGACCGCATCGAACGCGTGCAGCATGCCGTCATTAGCGCCGACGTACAGTGTCGGCGCGCGCGACGCGTTGGCGGTCTTGAAGCCGCCATAGCCGGAGTCAAGGAACTCGTACGGCGGCTTGCCCACGTGGATAGGCTGGGCATGCACGGTGTCGCCCAGCGTCTTCTCGCGGTCGCGGTACAGGCGCTCGTACGTGCCGTAGCCGGCGTCGCGGTCCTGGTCTTCGTTTCGGTCGTGGCCGCGCAGGTAGTTCACCAGGGACGCGGGGGTCCCGGCGGACTTCTGCGCCGCATTCCAGCCGGCGTACTGGCTCAATTTGCTGGTATCGAACAGCGCCAGCTGGGCAGCAGTCAGGCCGCCGGGCGATGCGTTGAAGTTCGTGCGGGTGGTGCCGTTGGCGGTGTAGATCACACGGCTGTCGCTATTGCCCGTCGCGGCGATCTTGGCCCGCAGCAGTGGCTCCGCCTGCCATACGGGCGCGTTGGAGATGCCGCCCGTCGACAGGTCGATGGTATAGCCGCTTACCTCGCCATCCCATTTCAGGGTGCGGTAGGTCGCCACGTAAATGTAGTTGTCGCCCGTGGTAGGCTGCAGCGCACTGGTGGCCGCTGCCGCGCCGGCGCCGGTGACGCTGTCGATGCTGCTCAGGGCGCGGCGCAGGCCCGCTTCCAGTGCCGACGGGTTACGCGTGCTGAAGTAGGTGCCGCGCCCGTTGACCGCCGCATGCCACAAGTCGTCGATGGTTTCCGGCTGGTTGCCGGCCGGCTTGGGCCAGTTGGCCGTGCCCTGCCGGATATTGTAGTAATCCCCGCTGGTGCTGGTTTTGTAGGACGGATCATAGGTCATGGTGCCGTCCACGCCCAGGCCGATGGTGAACGTCGTCATGTGCTGGTGCTGCGCCGTGTCATCCACCGCCGTGTTCACACCTGAAGGCGACACGTTATTGGTGCAGACATCCTTGGTGGTGCAGTTCGTGCGCAGGTCCGTGTTGTAATAGTAGTACGCGACGTCGGCCAGGGTGTCCGGGGTCTTCAGCGCATCCTTCGAAGGCAGCGTCACGCCGGCCGCGCCATCCTGCTCGCCAACGCCCGAATAGTTGTCGTTCCAGTAGCCGTCGGTTGCCAGGATGGCGAAATTCTTCTGGCACGAGTACTGCACCGGATCCTTGTAGGTCGAGCTCTTGCCCATGTACATCTTGCCGATCGAATCGAGCGAGCCGCGCAGCGGCGTGCCGCCGGCCGGCTCCCAACCATACAGCTTGGTATAGAAGGTCGTCTTCTGCGTGGTGTCAAAATTGTCGATGTCGAGGACGATAGGACTGTTGATCGTCGTCAGGCCGATGCGGGCGTGCAGGTAATTGCCATCGTTCTGGTCCGATTCGTTGGGCGTGCCGCGCACTTCCTTGAATGCCTGGCCGATGGCCGACTTGGTCATCTGGGTGCGGGTCCGGTACCAGGCGTACCAGGTGGCGAAGTTGGCCATCTCTTCGGCATAGGTGCAGGTGGTACCGGCACAATCCGTGCGGCCCGCCGCCTTGACCGGGAAAGCCGTCGTGGACTTGATATCGACGCGGCTCCAGTTGAAGAAGCGCACCTTGTTATAGGTCGCGGTCTTCTTCTCCTGGCACGAGCCGGCCTTGCCATAGTTCTGGTAAGGCGCATTGTCGGCGGTCTTGCACCACTCCACGCTCACCGTGTAGTAGAAAGGCGCGCCGTACCTGTTTTTCATGACCTTGTAGGTGCTGTTCGGGTAGAGGTAGGCCGTGCCGCCGTCCAGCGCCGATTTGCAGTTGGCGCCACTCACGCTGTCCGACGCGCTCTTGCACCAGACACGCTCCGGGTAGTCCGTCTCCAGGTTGACCACGGCATCGGCGGCCAATACCGGGCAGGTGCCGCCCGAAATCGACGGGGCGCAGGGCTTGATGGACGGCGCCTGTGCGCTGGAGTCGTCGATCTTCTGGACGCCGTAGCCGTCGCTCGGCACTGCTGTCCACGGCTTGGCATAGGCGGTATTGCCCTTGTGGTCGGCCTTGCGGGAACCGTCCGCATTCACCGGCCACACATAACGGATCGCCGGGTTGTAATACAGACTGTTGAATCCGGCGGCATAAAACGGCGGGTCGCCCGGCTCGCACACCACGAGGGTGTTGGTGTTGTCCTGCCCCCGGCACCACTGGTTGAAGGTATTGGTCGAAGAATAGCGCACGTGGTCCGGCATATAGGTCCACGACATGCTGCCGGAATTGTCCAGGTCCAGCATGATGTTGGGCAGAATGTTGGCGGTCGTTGCGTTCGCCAACGGCATATCGGCCAGGTCGGCCGGGCCGCCAGCCGCCGGCTGCAGCGCCATCGCCAGGCACAAGCCGAGCGGCGCCAGGACGGCACGCAGGGCGCGTTGCGGGACAGTGGTCCAGTCCATGTGAAATCTCCTGCGTTAGATTGACACCACAGCCTGGATATAGCTGATGGTATTGCGTGGCCCGGTGACCCGTGCCGTGATGCGGTAATAGCCGCGCGTAGCCAGGTCTTCCCACCAGCCGCCGGGCTGGTAGGTCAGCATCTGGCGCGACGAGCCCATGCTGCCGCCGGCCTGGGCCTCAAGGTCCGTGGCGCAGGTGGCACCGTTCAGGGGGCCAGGGCTGTTGCACATGCGGTGGATCACATACGACACTACGTTGCCGGCATCATCCTTGGGCAGGGTGATCACGCCGTTGCCCTGCCAATCCAGGTCGTCCTCACTCTTTTCCGGCGTCTTGTTCCCGGTCATGTCCAGCGCATCCTGGCTGGTGGCGTAATAGCCGTTGTTGGCGGCATCCTGCTCCAGCAGGGCGCGGTTGGTGCCCAGCCAGGCGATGGCCGCTTCCACGCCCGCATCGCCGCTGGCAGTAGCGCTTTGGCGGAACGCCAGGTTGCCGGCGATGACGGTCGAGGTGTCGACGGAGCGCATCAGGGCCAGGCCGGCCAGCGTCATCGCCACCAGCACGATCAGCGTCACCACCAGCACCACGCCACCTTGCGCATGTTTGTCGTGCTTCATAGATTGCTCCACAGGACGTTACGCAGCGGGACCACGGTCTCGAACACCTTGTAGCGGTAGCATTTCCAGTCGGCCGGGTAGCTGCCGAGGCTGAACTTGGCCCAGGTCGACCACTTGTCCGCCATGTCCTTCGTCGTGGTGGCGCATTCCTTTTCCGGCTCCGGCTTTTCGAACTGGGAGCTGCGTGCCACCAGGGCGATGCGCACGGCCTTGATGCGTTTGCGGTCGACCACGTTGGGTGTGGCCCAGTCGTCGGTCGCGTCCACCCATTCATTGATCGATTGCGAATTGGCCGGCGCCACGCCGTACTGGACCTGCATGTCGACGATTTCAGGCGCCGCCACTTCGTCGGTCGCCGCCGGGGTCACCGAATTGTCCGAACGCAGCAGCTGGCGCCGCCCGCTGTCGATGGCGTAGCTGCGCTGGAACAGCGGGGCATTGGCCGGCGCCTTGAAGCAGGACAGCGAAGCGCCCGTGGTGTACGCCGGCCAGCCTTGGCTGTGCTGGTAATTGGCCGGCGGGTTGTAGATGCCGTCGGCGCCCGGGTTGTGCTGGATCTTCAAGGCCTGGTCCTGCACCGTGGTGACCTGCATCAGCGTGCAATTGCCGGCCTGCTGCACCAGCACCATATCGCCCTCCTTGCAGCCGGCCGTGCTGCTCACGTTCAGCTCGGACGACGGTTGCGGCATCGTGCTGCGCAACTTGGTATTGGCCGGGTAGCGGAAGGTGTCCATGTTGGGGTTGGCAAAATACTGGGCCGTGATCTTGTCGGGCTTGCTGCCGCCATCCGTGATCTGGATCGACGCCAGCGAGAACCCCGCGATTTCGCCCGTGCCGCCGCCGCATTCGGCGCTGCCGTCGCAATAGGTAAAGGTGGTGGCGCAATTGGCATACTGCTGGCCTGCCATGCCCCATCCCGCGTTGCGCGTGTCGCGCTCGATCATGTACAGCGCGATCGCGCCATTGCTTTGCGCATCGGCGCCGCCGGTGGTGGTGCGTTTCTGGCCTTCGGACTGGCTGAACACCTGCATCACGACCACCATGGCCGCCATGCCGATCCCCAGCCCCACCAGCACTTCGACCAGGCCGAAGCCTTGTTGATTCGCTCGCATACTCATGATTTCCACCTTAGCCATTGATGCGCGTCATGCTCGAATGGCTGTGCACCTTGCTGTCGCCCGGAACCTGCCAAGTCACGGTCACCGTCACCTCGTCGCCGTCGACCACAATGGTGCGCTTGCCGTTGGGCAGGCCATCGATCTTTTCGTTTTCCACCGCGTGCGCGGCCAGGTTGCCGCGGTCCGCCCACATCAACCCGATCGACTGGTTGGCCAGGAAGCTGGCGTCGACACGGTACTTGGCATCGGTGGTCTGGCGTACCGTCGCCGCCTGCATGCCGACCATGGCCAGTACGCCGAACGCGAAAATCACGATGGCGATCAGGCCTTCCAGCATCACCACACCGCCCTGTTTGTTCATTGTCTTCATGCTGCCCCCTTACTCCCTTAGCTGCAGCCCTGCGGGTTGCTTGCGAACGGCAGCGTGGGATCGCACATGCGAACCTGCCCGCCCACCCCGACGACGACTACATAGCGCCGCCCATCCGGCTTTGCGGGAATGAGAACGTCGGCGCGCGTGATATCGGTTCCCGCATTGTTCTCAGGCACCCGCCCCAGCCCGTTGAAGCTGACACCGGACAGCGGATCCTGGGACGGCCCCAGCGCCGCGCCGAAATACCCTGGCGGCGTCGGCGCGGGAATGGGATCGGTGCTGACGTACACCCGCGACACGCCGCCGCCTTCCTCCGCCGGGCGGGACTGGATGGTCGCCGGGCATTCCGGCGTCACATTGACGCAGCCCACCGTCCACGCCACGCGGCCCTGGTTGTCGGTCAGGCTGAAACGCACAATGGCGTTGCGGCGCACGGCCTCGGTGCGCGCCAGCTGCAAGCCGTTCAGCACGGATTCGGCCGCCGTACGGTTCTGCGTGTTCTGCATCCATTCGACGAAGGAAGGGATGCCAAGGGCCAGTGCCAGGGCCACGATGATCAGCGTGATCATCAGCTCCAGCAGCGTTACCCCGCGCTGGCGATGGGCTAACATGCGCCGCCCTTTTTGCGCACCCAGCACGACACCGGCGCGGTGCCCCAGCCGGTCGGCAGCGCCGTGGTCTTCTTGTTGTTGGATTCGTCGATGGTGTAGGTAAAGCCCGTCATCGGGCCGCGCCCTTCGGCCTGCACCACGAAAGTGGTCGCCGTCAGCTTGTCGCAGCTGTAAGTGAAGTCGTCGGTCTGCGGCAGCGGCGCGATGGTCCCCGCCTGGCAGGCGCCGGCGTAGGTGCGGTTGTCCTGGAAATACTGCTCCAGCTTCACGCGCATGGTCGACAGGTTGTTGGTGGCCTGGGGGATGCGGCCGCGGGTCACATAATCGCTGTAGATCGGCATGCCGACCGCAGCCAGGATACCGATGATCACCACGGTCACCATCAGTTCCAACAGCGTGAAACCGGCCTGCTGCGAGGCGGCGCCCTTGTACTGGTCCATTAAGCTTGCTCCAAAACGGGTATTCGATGACGCCAGTCTAGACAGGCAAGCTTGCATTACCCTGAGGAAACCCTGACAAAAACCTGACAACGGCAAATTCAGGCGGGGAAATAGACGGAAAACAGGGCGCCCTGGCCGCTGGCGGCGGTGTCGATGGCCACGCTGGCGCCATGCGCGGTGGCGATATCGCGCACGATGGCCAGCCCGATGCCGCTGCCGGTGGTCTTTTCGTCGAGGCGCTGGAAGCGCTGGAACACGGCCTCGCGCTTGGCCGGCGGGATGCCGGGACCGGAGTCCTCCACCGTCAGCATGCCGCCGCCCAGGTGGGGGAAGCAGCTGACTGTCACCGTTCCTTGGGGCGGGGTATACCGGATGGCGTTGTCGACCAGGTTGTCCACCAGGTCGCGCAGCAGGAAGCGGTCGCCGGTCACCATGGTCGGCTGCAGGTCGAAGCCCAGGTCGATGTCCTTGCGCAGCGCCTGTTCGACGAAATGCTGGATCGATTCCTCCAGCAGCTGGTCGAGTGCCATGCGCTCCATGCGCGTCTTGCGCAAGGGTCCCGGTTCGGCGCGCGCCAGCGCCAGCAGTTGGTTGACCTGGCGGATCATGCGCTCGGTGGCAGCCTGCATCATCGCCAGCGAGGACGCCGATGCGGGCGTGCGCTCTTGCGCCGCCAGCAGTTCGATCTGGGTGCGCATGCCGGCCAGCGGGGTGCGCAGCTGGTGCGCCACATTGGCCAGGAAGTCCTGCTGCGCCTGGGCGCCTTCGCGCACCCGCTCCAGCAAGCCATTGAAGGCTTGCACCACCGGCGCCAGTTCCAGCGGCACGTCGGCGGCCGCGATGGGGGCCAGGTCGTCGGCGCCGCGCGCCTGGATGCCGGCCCGCACCCGGTTCAGCGGCGACAGGCCATTGGTGACGGAGAACCACACCAGGCCGACCGAGGCCAGCGTGAACACCGCCGCCAGCGGCAGCATGGCACGCATGATGGCGGCGCGCGCCTGGCCGCGCTTGCGCAGCGTCTTGGCCACCACCACGATGCCCTGCTGCTGCCCGACCATCACCGGCAGCGCCACCATGCGCACCGCTTCGCCGGCCACCATGCCATCCACCGCCGGGGCGCCGGCGCGCGCCGGCAGCACCGGCAAGGCCTGGTCGCCCGCCACCAGCCGGCCCTGGCTGTCGCGCACGGAAAAGTAGACCTTGTCGAGTTCGTCGGCGCGCAGGGCGCGTTCGGCGGCCGGCGGCAGGTCGACCACCAGCCGTCCTTCGCGCTCGCCGATACGCGCGCCCAGCATGGCGGCGGCATCGCCCAGCGACTGGTCGAACGCGATCTGGGCCGGGATCCAGGCCAGCGCGTAACTCAATGCCACACCCGCCAGGTTCAGCAGCAGGACGGGCGCGATCAGCCACTTGAGCAGGCGCAAGCGGATGCTGTCCACGCCCGTCATCGGCCGGCCGGCTCCAGCATGTAGCCGAAGCCGCGGATGGTGCGGATGCTGATGCCGGCATCGGCCGTCTTTTGCCGGATGCGCGAGATATACACTTCCACCGCGTTCTGCGTCACGTCCTCCCCCCAAGGCAGGATGGCGTCGATGATCTGCTGCTTGCTCACCACGCGCGCGCTGTGCTGCAGCAGGTATTCCAGCACGGCCCATTCGCGCACCGACAAGTCGATCACGCTGTCGCGCACGCGGGCCCGCTTGGCACCCAGGTCGAGCACCAGTTCCCCCATTTGCAGCACGCTCGGTTTGGGCGCATGGCGCCGCGCCAGCGCGCGCACGCGCGCCACCAGTTCCGGCGTGGCGAAGGGCTTGACCAGGTAATCGTCGGCGCCCAGTTCCAGGCCGCGCACGCGGTCTTCCACCGCATCGCGCGCGGTCAGCAGCAGCACCGGCAACTGGCTGCCGCGCGCCCGCAGGCGGCGCACCACTTCAAAGCCGTCCAGGCCCGGCAAGCCGATATCGAGCACCAGCACGTCGACCGGGCCGGGGCGCTGCAGCAGCGCGTCGGCCTCGCTGCCGCTATGCAACAGCTCCACCTTCATGCCATGGCCGCCCAGCACCCTTGCCAGGCCATCGGCCAATACTGCGTCGTCTTCTACCAGGATTACATGCATGGGGCGCGGATTGAGTGAATTCCTGCGCATTATGCCCCGATTCATGAGCATGTAACAATTGCCCAGCATCATGATGGCGCCTTCAAAACATCTCGTGGACGCCCCATGCCTTTCCTCCGCCCTGCCATCCTGCTCATGCAGAGGCTGCGCCTCTTGCCCAAGTTTGCCCTGGTCTCCCTGGTTTTCCTGCTGCCCTTGCTGCTGGCCTCCGGCCTGCTGGTGGCCGAGCTGCACAAATCGGTCAGCTTCACCGTGCAGGAGCGCCAGGGCCTGGCCTATGTGCGCCAGCTGCACGAACTGCGCCGCCGCCTGCAGGAAAAGCGCAACCTGGAACACCTGCGCCTGGCCGCCAAGCAGCAGGCTGCGGCGCGCGAAGCCGCGGCGGCGGCCAATGCAGCGGAAAGCGCGCTGGCGGCCTTGCGCCAGCTGGCGGTCGGCCCGCTGGCCGGTCTCGACGCCCAGGCTGCACTGGAACAGGGCTGGCAGCAGCTGCAGCAGCGCCAGGCGGGCTTCGATGCACGCGCCAGCTTCGCCGCGCACAGCAAGCTGATCGCGCAGGCCGATGCGCTGGCCGTGCTGGCCGCCGACCGCAGCCGCCTGTCGCTCGATCCGGAAGTGCGCAGCGTCTACCTGATTGCGTCCTTCCTGAAGACTTTCCCGGACCTGGCGGAAAACCTGTCGGTGATCAGCGGCCGCGGCGCCGCCTACATCGACAGCGGCCTGTTCGAAGGCGGCGAAGACCAGATGCTGACCGCCACCGCCATGCTGGCGCGCCACGAGCTGGAGCGCCTGCCGGCACAGTACCAGGCCATCCTCGCCAACAATCCCGGCCTGGCCGCAGCGCTGGAGCCGCGCCTGGCCGCCGTGCCGGCCGCCCTGGCCTTCCTGGAGCGCGCCCGCAACGAAGTGCTGAACTCCTACAACCAGACCAGCGGCAGGGAATTCAACGGCGCCGGCCTGCAAGCCATCGCGGCGCTGGACAGCCTGGCGGGCGCCACCGCCGAGGGCCTGGACCGGCTGCTGGCCGAGCGCGCCGCCGGCGACACCCTGCGCCGCAACAGCGTGGCCGGCGCGGTGCTGCTGGTGATGCTGCTGGCCGGCTGGCTGGGCGCCGGTTTCTACTGCTCCTTCACGCGCGATATCCGGCAGCTGAACCGCGCCGTGCGCGCCGCCGCGGCGGGCGACCTGAGCGTGCGCCTGGCCTCCCCTGCACGCGATGAAATCGGCGCCCTGGCCAATGCCTTCAGCCGCATGACGGCCGCACTGGAAACCCTGGTGGCCGATATCCGCAGCGGCGCCGCGCGCATCGCCAGCGCCGCCGACGAACTGGCCAGCGGCAGCACGGCCCTGAATGGCTCCACCAGCACCCAGGCCGAAGCCCTGCACGTCACCGTCGCCGCGATGGAAGAACTGGACGCCGCGGTGCGCCGCAACAGCGCCCACGCCGACGATGGCCGCCAGCTGGTGGAACAGGCGGCCGGCGTGGCGCGCCGCGGCGGCGACAGCGTCGATGCGGTGGTCGGCACCATGGCCGCCATCCGCGCCAGCTCGGACCGCATCGCCGACATCATCGGCGTGATCGACGGCATCGCCTTCCAGACCAACATCCTGGCCCTGAATGCCGCCGTGGAAGCGGCGCGGGCCGGCGCAGCGGGCCGCGGCTTCGCCGTGGTCGCCACCGAGGTGCGCAACCTGGCCCAGCGTTCCGGCGCAGCGGCCCTGGAGATCAAGCAGCTGATCGGCGACTCGGTGGGCAAGGTCGAAAGCGGCAATGCCCAGGTCGATGCCGCCGGCGCCACCATGCAGCAAGTGGTGGCTTCGGTGCGCAGCATGGAGCAGGTGATCGCCCGCATTACCGATGCCGAAGCCGGCCAGCGCAGCGAGATCGCGCGCATCAACAGCGCCCTGCACCGTATCGACGACATGACGCGCCAGAATGCCGCCCTGGTGGTGCAGACCTCGGAAGGAGCCAGCCGGGTCCATGCCGAAACCGCCCTGCTGAATGAGGCGCTGGGCCAGTTCCGCCTGGGATCGGCCTTCGGTTCCGCCTTGCCGGTTTCCAACAGTGCGCCAGCGAAAATCGCAATGTTGTAGGACTAGCCTGACAAACTGCCATGTTGCCAGCCTACATGAAGGAGGTAACAGGTCTTATGTTCATCACTCACATAGAAACTTAAAGTAATACCAACGCGATCGGCAAGCAGCACTCCAAGAATGCCGACTGCAACACCGTGTACTTTAGTTTCTGTGAGGATAAAATGAACAACACTCAACTGAGCGTCTCTGCCAAGAACTCGCTGTCCCAGGTAATGCCCGTCGGTTCTTCGGAGTTCAAAGTTGCGTCCCGGCCAGTTGTCAGCTACAGCGGCGCCCAGCAAAATGAATTGCTGGCAGCCCTCCCTCGTGAAGCGCTGGAGTCCCTGTTTGAACATCTGGAACTGGTGCAACTTCCCTTCGGCAAGGAACTGTTCGAATTCGGCAGCAAGCTGGAATACGTGTACTTCCCGACCACCGCCATCCTGTCCCTGCTGTATGTGATGGAAGATGGCGCCACCACGGAAATTGCCGTGGTCGGCCATGAAGGCGTGGTAGGCGTATCGATGTTCGCCGGCGAGCGCGCCATGTGCACGGCCGTCGTGCAAAGCGCCGGCTACGGCTACCGCCTGAAGGCCCAGGCCCTGCGTGACGCCTTCAACCAGGGCGGCGCCCTGCCCCAACTGCTGATGCGCTACAACGCCGCACTGTTCGCCCAGATGGCGCAAAATGCCGTCGGCGGCCGCCACAGCTCGATCGAGCAGAAACTGTGCCGCTGGCTGCTGGACCGCCTGGACCGCTCCCCCAGCAATGAATTGAAAGTGACCCAGGAAATGATTTCCATCATGCTGGGCGTACGCCGCGAATCGATCACCGCCGCAGCCGGCAAGCTGCAGGAAGACGGCATGATCACCTACCGCCGCGGCAACATCACTGTGATTGATCGTGAAGGTCTGGAACGTTATGCGGGCGAATGCTATAAGGTGGCGAAGACCGAGTATGATCGCCTGCTCGCTGATGTAGCGTGCTGCTAGGATGCAGCAATTCCGGGGGCACGGCACTGCCGCCGCGCCCGGATCTTCCCTTCAGGGGGATATAGACCTCGATGCAGGTTCCCTGGTCGCCCCGCCCACGGCGGATATTCAAGACCCCGCCCAGCAGCAAAGCCCGCTCCCGCATTCCCAGCAAGCCATGCGACATCGGCTTGGCCAGCGTGGGCGCGGCAATGCCGATCCCGTCATCGATAATGCGCAGCACCAGCATATCGTCGCGCTGCAGCTTGAGCGACACGCTGACGCGGGTGGCCTGGGCGTACTTGCGGATATTGGTCAGCGATTCCTGCACGATGCGGAACAGCGCGATCGACAGGCTGCTGTCGCCGGCCTTGGCCACGGCATCGATGTCGGGCCCGATTTCCGTCTCGACCGGCACCTTGGTCATGCGCGCGAAGTCTTCGCAATAACTGTCGATGGCGGCGCACAGGCCCAGGTTGTCCAGCAGGCTCGGACGCAAGTCTTCGATGATGCGGCGCTTCAGTTCCACCGTATCGACCAGGGTGCCGCGCGCGCGCCGCAGCTGGGCCGCGAGTTCGGGATTGGTCTTTTGCAGCTGGTGCGCGACGGCTGCGATATCCATGCTGATCGAGGTCAGGTTGGCGCCCATTTCGTCGTGCAGTTCGCGCGACAGGCGCATCTTCTCTTCTTCGCTGATGGAGATCAGGTGGCGCGACAGCACGGAAAGCTGCTCGGTGCGCTGCTGCACCATTGATTCCAGGCTTTCGTTCGACAGTTGCAGCGCATGCTCGACCGCCGCGCGGTGCACGAAGCTGCGCCGCACCAGCTGGTAGAACATGATCAGCACCACGATGGCCACCGCATTGATGCCGGCGCCCATCACCACCGCCTTCTGGTATTCCCGGTAGAAGCTGGCCGCGCGCGCCGCCATGGCTTCGCCCTGCTCGCCCACCATGATGACAATCTGCAGGCGGATTTCATCCATGCCGCTGCGCTCGTCGCTGACCCTGGCGATATTGACGATTTCGTCCAGGCCACTGTGCTTGTAGACGTCGATCGCCTGGCTCAGGATGGCGATGCGCTTGCGCACCAGGGTCTGCAATTGCTGCAGGTTTTTCAGCTGGACAGGGTTATTGGCCAGCAGCCTTTCCAGTTCGCGGAATTCGCGTTCGGACTCCGTCACCACGGCGCGCGTCGGTCCCAGGTAGGTTTCCTTGCCCGAGATGAAATAGCCGCGCGCGCTGCTTTCGGCATCCAGCACCAGCACGTTCAGGTATTGCAGCCGTTCCGCCACGCGCGAACTGAGCGCCAGCTGTTCGTTGGCGTTCTTCAGCGATTGCAGGTTATGGAAGAGGCTGAAACCGTTGACGATGAGGATCAGCGCACACGTCACGCACAGGAGCGTTTTGTAGAGCGGCAGGCGGTGCCGGGGCGCTGGTTCGATGGTGAAGTACATTTTCCCCATTATAGACCCGCAGCAAGATGCTGCCGCACGGCAATCCAATCGTGCGGCAGTGCAAAAATGTAACCAGACGTATCAGTCCAGCAGGTTGTTCTTCATTGCGTAATACGTCAGGTCACTGTTCGACTGCAAACCCATCTTTTCCATGATGCGGGTGCGGTAGGTACTGACGGTCTTGATGCTCAGGGACAGCGCCGTGCCGATATCGGACACCGTGGCACCGCGCGCCAGGCGCAGGAACACCTGGAATTCACGGTCCGACAGCTCGGTGTGCAGTGCGGTATTCGGATCGCGGTCAAAGCTTTGCGCCAGCAGCTCGCCCACTTGCGAACTCACATAGCGGCGGCCCTGGTACACGGTACGCACGGCGTTGATCAGTTCTTCCGCTTCGCATTCCTTGTTCAGGTAGCCGTTGGCGCCCATCTTGAACAGGTTGAGCGCATATTGCTGGGCCGGATAGCCGGACAG
>CBHWEO010000132.1:0-14939 GCA_966112955.1 uncultured Duganella sp.
CGTGCCGGCCCCGCCGGTGGCGCTGCCGTTATTCGCCACGCCGCCCATCGCACCAGCCGCGCCGGCGCCGCCGGTAGCCGCACCGCCCGCGCCACCGCTGCCGCCGGCATTGCCGCCCACCGCGCCGCCCGCCGTGCCGCTGCCCGCCGCGCCGCCGTTGGCGCTGCCGCCGTTGCTGGCGACATTGCCGATATTGTTGATGGTGTTGTTGGTCACGGTGCCGGTCAGCGTGCTGACGGCCGTGGCGGTCGAGGTGTTGAAGGCATTGTTCATCGACGAGGTCGCCGTGGCGCCGTTATTGGCGGCCGCGGCGCCGGCGGCCAGCGCACTGGCGGCCCCGGTGCTGTTGTTGTTGGCGTTGGCCTGGCTGCTGTCCTGGACGGCCAGGGAATTGTCGTTGGCCTGGGCCCCGGGTCCGGCCTGGCTAACGGTCGGGGTTGGCGTCTCCTGCGCGTAAGCACTGCCCATCGCCAGCGCGATGGCTGCTGCAAGCAAAGTTTTTTTCATCTCGTCCTCGCTGAAGTCGTGTTCTGGAAGTGCCGGCATTGCTGCGGCCAGAACCCCTATCGCAAGCTTGGTGCCACCTTGGCTAAGCCGTTGAAATTGCTCGACTTTGGTGTGGCGGCGCAGCATACGCGGGGCGGCGCGCCGCCGCCACTGTCACGCGCCTGTGACGCGGCCGGCCGGGACGGCTCCGCGCCAGCGCTGGGAAAACACGAGGGATGTGCCAGGGATGCCAGTGTCACAAGCCTGTGACGCGACTGTGCGAGCGGTTCAGTCCTCGCCGCGCCGCGAGGGACGCTGGATGCCATGCTTCGCCATCAGGCGGTACAGGGTCATGCGCGACACGCCGAGGCCGCGCGCCACGGCCGTAATGCTGTGGCCGGCGTCCAGCTGGCATTGCAGGGCCAGCCGTTCCGCCCGCTCGCGCGCACTGTCCAGCGCTTCGGGCTGCAACCGGCCCGGCGCATCGAGCTCCAGGTCGTGCGGCTGGATCAGCGGGCCGTCGGCCATCACCGCCGCGCGCCGCACGCGGTTCAGCAGCTCGCGCACATTGCCCGGCCAGTCATGCGCGCGCAAGGCGCGCAGCGCACTGCTGCTGAAGCCGCGCACACCGCGCGCGCGCTCGGTGGCATAGCTGTGGAACACTTCTTCCGCCAGCGCCACCACATCATCGCGCCGCTCGCGCAAGGCCGGCACTTGCAGGGTCAGCACATTAAGACGGTAGAACAAGTCTTCCCTGAAATGGCCGCGTTCCACCGCGTCGGCCAGCTTGACGTGGGAGGCGGCGATCACGCGCGCATCGACCGGCACGCTGCGCGTCCCGCCCACGCGGTAAATGGTTTTCTCCTGCAGGAAACGCAGCAGGTTGGCCTGCAATTCCAGCGGCAGGTCGCCGATCTCGTCCAGGAAAACGGAGCCGCCGCTGGCCGATTCCACCAGGCCGCATTTGCCGGAACCGGCGCCGGTAAACGCGCCCTTCTCGTAACCGAACAATTCCGACTGCACCAGCGAGGCCGGGATCGCGCCGCAATTGATGGGCACGAAGGGGCCGTCACTGCGGCCCGAATGCTCGTGGATGGCGCGCGCTACCAGTTCCTTGCCGGTGCCGCTCTCGCCCCAGATCAGCACCGGCGCATCGGCCACCGCCACTTTCATGATCTGCTGGCGCAGCAGGGTGATCGCCGCGCTGTGCCCGCTCAAGCGCATCGACTGGTTGACCTCCGCCGCGTGCCCCCGGCCCGACAGCGCCGCCAGCCCCAGCGCGTGGCCCAGCGTATGGCTGAGGCGCGCGGCGTCCAGCGGCCAGGTATGGAAATCCACGCAGTGGTCGTGCACCAGTTGGCGGAACGGCGCCTCTTCCAGCGCCGCGGGCCGGAACAGCGCCACCCAGCGCGGCCGCGTATGGCGCCGCAGGAAGTGGTCGAGCTCGTCAAGCGGCCCGGCCCAGCCATCGAGCAGCAGCAAGCCGACCGGGAAATGCTGTTGGCGCAAGGCTCCTGCCGCCTCGGCCAGGCCGGCCGACAGGCAGACGTCGAACTGCTGTATGGCGGCAAGCAAATCCGCCGGCAGCGCTGCTGTGGTGGCAGCGACGCACAAGACTTGTCTTGTCATGGTTTCACCTTGCTGCCCCGCTGACCGGCGGGATAAAATACCGCCGCGAAATTTTTTAGCACCGGAAGTAACGAAACTTCAATGGTGACAATAAGACAATGGGGGAGGCATGGATCAATATAAGCTAGAGGCGAGCAGTCTGCCAACACTGAAGCAGCGCCTTGCTTTACGCACCCTGCACGCCTTCGGCTGGCAGATGCGGTTCAAGCCCCTGCCCGGCCCGCGCGGCATCGCTGTGGTGTATCCGCACACCTCGAACTGGGATTTCATGGTAGGCGTGCTGGGCAAGTGGACGCTGGACCTGCCCTTCCGCTGGCTGGCCAAGCACAGCCTGTTCAAGATTCCCCTGCTGGGCCGCTGGTTCTACTACCTGGGCGGCGCGCCGGTGGACCGCAGCGCGCCGCAAGGCCTGATCCAGGCCCAGGCCGACGCCATGATGAAGGAAGACTGGTATTGGGTCGCCATCACGCCGGAAGGCACGCGCGGCTACAAGCCTTACTGGAAGAGCGGCTTCTACCAGCTGGCGCTGGCAGCCAAGGTGCCGCTGGTGCTGGTCTACATCGATTACCCCAACAAGACGCTGGGCCTGACCGAGCATGTCTGGCTGACCGGCGACGAGGAGCAGGACATGGCCGCCATCCGCGCCGGTTTCGCGGGCCACCTCGGCAAGCATCCGGAACTGATGGCGCCTATCGTCTTGCGCCAGCGCTGAAGCCGGCCACCTCCGCATCGCCTTCCAGGCGCACCAGCGTGATGGTGTGCGCCTTGCCCGGCTCGAAACGCAGTGCGGTCCCCGGCGCGATATCGAGCCGCATGCCATAGGCTTTCCAGCGTTCGAACTGCAAGGCCGAATCGACTTCGAAGAAGTGGAAATGGGAACCGACCTGGATAGGACGGTCCCCCTTGTTTGTTACGGTGATGGTGGTGCGATCAGTCATGTCGACTATATTTGCAAGACTCGTGCCCGGATTTTCAAGGGTTTATCTTACGCTTTCTGCACCAGCTTAATGCAATGCACCACGCGGGTGCACGTTTTTTCTCCGCCTTATTCTTTCGGATATGGTCCCTTGCCGCCGCTGGCGATGAAATCGTCGATCCGCGCCTGCATCACCGGCAGCGGCACCGAGCCCAGTTCCAGGATGGTGTCGTGGAAGGCGCGGATATCGAACTTGCCGCCCAGCGCCTGCTCTGCCTTCTTGCGCGCTTCGAAGATGGCCATCTCGCCCAGGTAGTAGGACAGCGCCTGGCCCGGCCAGGAAATATAGCGGTCCACTTCCGTCATGATTTCATGCGAGGACAGCGCGGTGTTCTCCATCAGGTATTGCTGCGCCTGTTCGCGGGACCAGCCCTTGGCGTGGATGCCGGTATCGACCACCAGGCGCGAGGCGCGCCAGGCCTGGTAGCTCAGCATGCCGAACACTTCGTACGGGGTTTCGTAGATGCCCATCTCCGTGCCCAGGCGTTCCGAGTACAGCGCCCAGCCTTCGCCGTAAGCGGAGATATAGGCGTTGCGGAACGCCGGGCGGCCCTTCTGCTCCAGTGCCAGCGGCATCTGGAAGGCGTGGCCCGGCGCCGATTCGTGCAGCGTCAGCGCCGGCAGCGAATACAGCGGGCGCGCCGGCAGGTTGTAGGTGTTGACCCAGTAACCGCCCGGGCCGCCGCGGCCGGAAGTGTAGAACGGCGCGATTTCTGGCGCCACCGGGATGATGGCGAAGCGGGCGCGCGGCGCGCGGCCGAAGTAGTCGGCCACCTTGCCGTCGAACTTCTTCGCGATCCACGCCGCGCGCATCAGCAGTTCTTCCGGCGTCTTGGCGTAGAACTGCGGATCGGTGCGCAGGAATTGCAGGAAGGCCTGCAAGTCGCCCTTGAAGCCCACCTGCTTCATCACTTCCTGCATCTCGCCGCGGATCTTGGCCATTTCGTCCAGGCCGATGCGGTGGATCTGGTCCGGGGTCAGGTTGGTGGTCGTGAATTCAACAATCTTGGACTGGTAATACGCCTTGCCGTCCGGGTAGCTCTCGGCGGCCAGTTCCACCCGCGCTTTCGGCACGTATTCGTCGCGGAAGAATTTCAGCAACTCGGCGTGCGCCGGGATCACCTTGTCGCGGATCGCTTTCAGTGCTTCCGCCTTCAGCGCTTCCTGTTCGGCGGCCGGGATCACGGCCGGCATCTGCTTGAACGGCTTGAAGAACACCACCTCTTCCGGCTTCGCTTCGGTCACAGCGGTGATCGACTTGTCGCGGCCTTCCAGCGTGACCTTCGGCGGCGTGAAGCCGCGCGCCAGCCCGGCGCGCATATTGGCGATCTCTTCGCCGAAATAGCGCGGCACGTCGTTCAGCTGCGCCACGTAGTTGCGGTAATCGTCGGCGGTGCGGAAGGTCTTGCGCGCCTCGCCGGCCATGTTCGACCAGAACGAGGTGTCGCCGTTCAGCGGTTTTTCGTATTCGCGGAAGCGCTGGTTATCGAGCAGCGCGGCGACCTGGGCGCGGTACACCTGGTAGTTGATGCGCTCCTTTTTCGAAAGCTGTTCGGGCTTGATGCTTTCGAGCTGGCGCAGCGTGGCTTCCCATTTCTTCTGGCGCTCCAGCTGCACCGCCGCGCCGACGTTCGGCAGTCGGCTGTCGACGCCGCGCACGTCGTCTTCATCGTCTTCCAGCCTTTGCTGCAGGCGCCATTTCCACTCCGCCTGGTGGATGGCGGTGAAGCGCGCGTCGGCACTACCGGGCGTGGCAGCTGCAAAGCTGGGGGTACTGAAGGCTGCTGCGATGGCGAGTGCTGCGACTAACTGTTTCATGGTGCTCCCGGAGCTCAGGTTGGTAACGGTTCCGGGAGTGTACATTACGGTGAAAGTTCAGGCGCCGTCAATGCCAGCGTTATGCAGAATACCGTGGCGCCAGGCTGGGATTCGACCGAAACCGGCGGGCTGCAGCCCCGTCATCCCTGGCCCATGCTGCTTGCCGCGCCTGCGTCGCGCGGCGTCCGCGCCAGGCGGCGGCGCTGCGCCAGCATGACGCCCAGCATGCCGGCCAGCAGCGCGATCACGGCCCCGGCCCCGAGCACCGCGCCGCGATAGGCCTGCCATAAGGAGGGCGGGCGGAACAGGATGGTCGCACCTTCGAGCGGTGCGGGGTCGATATGCCAGCGTTCCAGCTGGCGCCAGTCATACAGCCGCAGCACCGGGCCGGCCTTGACCGCCGTGACGCTGCCCGCGGAAAGCTGCGGCGCGGCCAGCGCCGCCAGTGCGTGTTCGGCCAGTTCGCTACCGGAGCGCTCCAGGCCGCGCACGGCGCCGCCCACCGCGCCCTCGCCCACCGCACTGTCGAACAGCACGAACACCGGCACGTTTGCTTCGCGCATGATGTCGCGCGTGGCGTCGATGGTGGGCAGGGCCAGGCCGTCGCGGTCGCGGTTGAACATGCCCGCCACCACCACGGTATCGGGCCCCAGCCTGGCGACGTAGCGCAGCTGTTCAGCCCAGCTCATGCGGTGCAGGAATTCGACCTGCAGCCGGGGCAACCAGGGCGCCAGGTCCGCTTCGGCCAGGCGCTGGAACACCTGGTCCGCTTCCGACACGCCGGCCGGAATCACCACGCGCCGCGTGCGCGGCAACAGCTGCATCACGTCCTTCATGGTGGCGCCCACGTCGGGCAGGATGGCGTACTTGAACACGGCACGCCGGGTGGCGGCCAGCTGCTGCGCCGCCGGCTCGCTGTCGGTCAGCAGCGGCGCCTGCGGCGCGATGCCGGCCAGTTCGTCGAAGGCGAAATTCAGCGCCGGCTGCTGCAGCGCCACCACCAGGCCGATGCGCTGGCCGCCGTATTGCGCCTGCAGCAAAGCGCGCCGCGCCGGCGCCACCTCGTCCGCGTTGGGCTGGTCCAGGTGCAGGTATTCGATGTGGATGTGGTCGAGCGGAAGGCCGCCGGCCTGCAGCCGCCGCACGAAGGCCTGGACGACGGTGTCAAAGCCGGGCCGGCCCGGGCCGTATGAGTTGAGCAACAGGACATGGGCGGCGGGCAAAGGTTCGGCAGCCGGCGCGGCCACTACCGAAGCCGCCAGCATCACGCCTGCCAGGAGTCGTCTGAAGGAGAAGCGGCCCATATTCCACGCGTCAACCAACTGCCACGATCATACCCAAACTATGGCTCACTGCAACGTTTTTTGGACCTTGCCGCCGGACGCCAGCAAGGTGTCGCAAGCGATGGCCGTGCTAAGGAAGATCTGCCCGTTCAGGCGCGCCGGCAGGTCGGATTCGCGCAGCCGGTCCATCACCGGTCCCTTGACTTCGGCCAGGTGCAGGCCGATGCCGCGCCGCGCCAGGCTGGCATTCAGCTCGCCCAGCCCGAACAGCGCCGTGGTATCGATGGAACTGACGGCCGACATGGCCAGTACCAGGTTGTGCGCGGCGGGGTGGCTGCGCAATTCATCCTCGATGCGCTGCTGCACCGCTTCCACGTTACCGAAGAACAGGTTGGCGTCGATACGCAGCACCAGCAGTTCCGGCCGGGTCTCCGCCGGATAGCGCTCGATGTTGCGGAAATGTTCGGAGCCCGCGATGCGCCCCAGCACCGCGATATGCGGCCGGCTGGCGCGCCAGATCAGGGTGCCCATCGACAGCGCCACGCCCACCAGCACGCCGGCCTCCACGCCCAGCGCCACCACCCCGGCGCCGCTGGCAAACCAGGCCAGCGCGTCTCCGCGGTCGTAGCGCCATGCGGTGCGCAAGGTATCGAGTTCCAGCATGCCCAGCACGGCGACGATAATGGTGGCCGCCAGCACCGGCATGGGCAGCAGCGCCAGCCAGCCGGTGGGCGCCACCAGCGCCAGGGCCAGCAAGCCGGCCGTGATGATGCTGGCCAGCGGCGTCTGCGCGCCGGCCGCAAAGTTCACGGCGGAGCGCGACATGCTGCCGGTGACCGGGAAGGCGCCCGACAACATGCTGGCCACGTTGGCCGCGCCCAGGCCCACCAGTTCACGGTTGCTGGCCAGCTTTTCATTGCGTTTCAGGGCCAGCGACTGCGCGGCCGACATGCTGATCAGGAAGATCACGAAGCCGACCAGCAAGCCCGGTTGCAGCAAGGGCTGCCAGTGCGCCGGCGACAGCGCCAGGTTCAGTTGCGGCAGCCCGCTGGGCACCTGCCCCGTGGTGCGCACGCCCAGCGCTTCCAGGTCCAGCGCCTGCACCAGCACCAGGCCAAGCAGCACCACCAGCATCGGCGCCAGGCGCGTCGCCATCTCGGCGCCGGCCGGGCGCATACCGAGGGCGCGCAGCAGGCGCCCCAGGTGGCTGCGCGACAGCACCAGCAGCAGCACCGAACCCAGGCCCAGCGCCGCGCTCGGGCCATGCCAGTACGGCAGCTCGGCGCCCAGCAAGGGCTTCAGCTGGCCCCAGGCGATCAGCAGCGCCGAACCGACCGTGAAGCCGCTCATGACGGGACGCGAGAAGAAATTGGCCAGGAAGCCCAGGCGCAGCAGGCCGCACAGCAGCAGCACCAGGCCCGACACCAGGGCCAGTTGCGCCGCCAGCACCGCGTACAGGCCGGAGCCGGGCGGCGCCATCGCACCGACGATGGCCGCCGTCATCAGCGACACGATGGCCATCGGCCCTACCGATTGCGTCATGCTGGTGCCGAACAGCGCGTACACCACCGGCGGCAGGATGCTGGCGTAAATGCCGGTCACCGGCGGCAGGCCGGCCACCAGAGCGTACGCCATGCCTTGCGGGATCATCATCATCGCCACCACGATGCCCGCGCTGATATCGCCCGGCAGCAGCGCGCGCCGGTAAGTGCGCAGCCAGGCCAGCATCAGCGGGCCTGTTCCAGCGACGACAGCACGGCTGCCAGGATTTCGTCGGACTGGTCCTTGTCCGCCACGGCGCGCGACAACACCAGGCCGCCCACCAGCGCGGCGTAGGTCGCAATCGCTTCGCGCCGCCGCTCGGCCGGGGTACCGGTCAAGGCGTCGGCCAGCACGCGCAACTGCGCCTGCAAACCTTCAGCCATGGCTTGCCGCACTTCCTCGCCCACCCGCGCCGCGTCGGGACCGAGCGACGCCAGGGCGCAGCCCTTGCCGGGATTGTCGCGATGCTGCTGGGTGAGGTAATAGCGGGCGATCACGCCGCGCGGATTGTCGGGGGCATTGCCCAGCACCTTGCGCCAGGTCTCCACCGAATTGGCCATCGCCTTGCCGCAAGCTTCGGCCAGCAAGTCTTCCTTGGAAGCGAAGTGGCCATAAAAGCCGCCATGCGTCAGGCCGGCGCTTTTCATCAGGTCGGCCACGCCGATGCCGTCATAGCCTTTTTCCCGGAACAGCCGGGAGGCCGTTTCAACGATACGTTCGCGGTTCTGCGCCGCCTGTTCCCTGCTCACCCGCATGATGCCCTCCTCTGTTATTTTTATTATGGACGTAATATATCACACATGGATGATGACCGGCATTTATCTGGCCATGGCCAGTTCCACGCAATTGCGTCCGGCGCGCTTGGCGCGGTGCAGGGCGGCTTCCAGGCGCGTGACCAGCTCCGACGCGCCCTCGTCCGGCGCCAACTGGGCCACGCTGAAGCTGGCGGTGACCGTGTCGGCGCCTGGCAGCTCGGTGGCCGCGATCGTCTGGCGCAATTCCTCGGCCAGCTTGTAGGCATCGATCGCCACCGTGTGCGTGGCCACCACCAGGAATTGCTCGCCGCGCATGCGGGCCAGGGTATCGGACTTGCGCAGGCGCGATTGGACAATGCTGGCCAGCGCCGCCAGCGAGCGGTCGCCGGTGGTGTAGCCGTACAGTTCATTAATGGTACGGAAGCTGTCGATGTCGAAGGCGATCACGGCCAGCGCACGGCGGATTTCGCTGTCCAGCACCTGCTCGCCCTGGCGCCGGTTGGCCACGCCCGTCAAGCCATCGAACGGCGTGACCTGGGTCAGCTCCAGGCCCAGTGCATCGTTCTGCTGCCGCAGTTCGCTCATCACCATGCCGAAGCTGATCAGCTGGGCGGCCGAACCGAAGCAGCTGAAATGTTCACGGCTCAAGGTCAGCGGCCGGTCGAACAGCATGGCGATCGCGCCCAGCAAGGGCCCGCCGGGTTCGCCGCGCAAGGGATAGGCCAGCAGCATGTGCACGCCCTGCCCGTCCAGCAGCCCTGCCAGGGACGGGTCGCCGGCCTTGGCCGGCTCGTCGAGCAGCACCAGTTCGCCGCGCCGCACCGGCGCTTCCAGCAATTCATCGCGGCCGGCCAGCACGTCCTGCATGTCCAGTTCGACCCGCCCATCCTGGGCCACGAGGCGCAGCGCCCCGCCGTCGCCGGTTTGCAGCAGGGCGGCATGGCAGATGCCGGGATAGCTGCACAGCGCGTTGCAGACGCGCGCGCCCATGCGCTCCAGCTCTTCAGAGCCGTACAGCGCACGTTGCAGGCTGCGCTGGATGGCCAGCAGGTCGTTCAGCTCCGCTTCCCGGTCCAGCAAATGCTGCTGGGCCGATGCCTTGGTATTGGCGGCCGGCGCCATCAAGGCCGCCACCGCATCGCGCAAGCCTTCCGGCCCGATGGGCGTGACGCGGTAGGCCAGCGGCCCCTGCGCCATCAGTTCGGCCATGGTGGCGGTGCGCGTGTAAGGGCACAGCACCAGGACCGGCTGCCCCGCGCGGCTGCGCACCAGCGCGGCCAGTTCGTTGGCGGCCGGCGTGTCGCGGCTATCGAGGTCGATCACCAGCAGGGAAATCTTGTTGTGCGCCATGGCGTGGCGCGCACTGGCAATGCTGTCCGCAGTCAGCAAACGGTCGAACGATTCCGCGCAGGCAGCCACAAACGCCTGGCGGCGCGCGGGATCGGGATGGAGGAAAAGGCCGGTCCGTGGACGGCGGCCCGAAGCATTCGGCATGCGGCTTAGTTTGCCACAAGTTCATTCCCGACAACATCCCTTTTATGTGAGGGAGCGCACGGTTAGCAACGTTTCTGGGGCGAATACTGGTCTTCCGAGCACAGGAGGAACGTCATGTCGAATTCCGAGCAAAAGAGTGGTGCGGGCAGCGCGCAACGCACCGTCCAGCAGGAGCAGGACCAGCGCGATGCTGCCCAGCCCAAGGCCGAGGAAAAGAAACAGCCGGTGCAGGCTGGCAGCCACGACTACCCGGCGCCGCCCCTGCCCGACCAGCATTTGGAAAAGCCCGGCCTGGAACATGCAATGCAATTGAAACCGCAATTCATGGCGCCCGACTATTGCGGCAGCGGCAAGCTGGCCGGCATGGCCGCCGTGATCACCGGCGGCGATTCCGGCATCGGCCGCGCGGTTGCCGTGCTGTATGCGCGCGAAGGGGCCGACGTGGCCCTGGTCTACCTGCCGGACGAGCAGCAGGACGCCGACGAAACCAAACAGTACGTGGAAGCCGAAGGCCAGCGCTGCATCCTGCTGCCGGGCGACGTGCGCGACCCGGCCTTCTGCCGCCATGCCATCGACGAAGTGCTGCGCGCCTTCGGCCGCCTCGACATCCTGGTCAACAATGCCGCCTTCCAGGAGCACGCCAGCTCGCTGGAAGACTTGTCGGAAGAGCGCTTCGACCTGACCATGAAGACCAATATCTACGGCTACTTCCACATGGCCAAGGCCGCCCTGCCCCATATGAAGCGCGGCAGCGCGATTTTGAATACGGGCTCGGTGGTGGGCTTGCGCGGCTCGAAAAAGCTGCTGGACTATTCGACCACGAAAGGCGCCATCCATGCCTTCACGATGTCGCTGGCCTCCAACCTGCTGGACCAGGGCATCCGCGTCAACGCGGTGGCGCCAGGGCCGGTGTGGACGCCGTTGAACCCGGCGGACCAGACCCCGGACAAGATCAAGGAATTCGGCGCCCAGACCGATATGCACCGCCCGGCGCAACCGGAAGAGATTTCGCCGGCCTTCGTGTTCCTGGCCGCGCCGTCCTGCGCCAGCTACATTACCGGTATCGTTTTACCGATTACCGGTAGTATCGGAGAATGATATGGCACGCGCATTATGGAAAGGCGCGATCAGTTTCGGCCTGGTGCACATTCCGGTGGAATTGCACAAGGCTGTCGAGTCGCACGACCTGGACCTGACGATGCTGGACAAGCGCGATTTCTCGCCGATCGGCTTCAAGCGCTACAACAAGAGCACCGGCAAGGAAGTCACCTGGGACAACATCGTCAAGGGCTATGAATATACGGACGGCGAGTACGTGGTGCTGAGCGACGAGGATCTGCGGCTGGCCAATCCGAAGGCGACCCAGACCATCGATATCCTGGGCTTCGTCGATGCGGACTCGGTTCCGCTGACCTACTATGAGACGCCCTACTACCTCGCGCCGGGGCGCGGCGGCGACAAGGTGTACGCGCTGCTGCGCGAAACCCTGCACAAGGCCGGCAAGATTGCCATCGCCACCGTCGTGATCCGCACGCGCCAGCACTTGTGCGCGCTGGTCGCGGTGGGCGACAGCATCATCATGAACACGCTGCGCTATGCCACCGAAATCCGCAACCCGGAAGACCTCAAGCTGCCGGGCGATGCCGGCATCACCGACAAGGAACTGAAGATGGCCCTGTCGCTGGTCGAGGACATGAGCGAGAAGTGGAATCCCAAGGAATACCACGATACCTACCGTGAAGACGTGCTGAAACTGGTGGAGAAAAAGGTCAAGGCCGGCCAGACCCATACGCTGACCGAACCGACCGGCGAAGCACCGGCGCCGAAAGCCAGCAACGTGGTGGACCTGGTGGCCCTGCTCAAGCAAAGCCTGGGTTCCAAGGGACGCAACGCCGCCGCAGCCGCCGAAGAGCCGGAAGAGGAGGAAGAAGAGGAAACCGCCGCCCCGGCCCCGCGCGCCCGCCGCGGCACGGCCGCCGGCGCCAGCAAGGCGCGTACCTCCAGCACCCGCACCGCCGCCAAGCCGGCAGCTTCGAAGACGCCCGCGGCCAAGCGCACCAGCGCCGCCAAGTCCGCCGCCAAGCCGGCCGCCTCGCGCCGCAAGGCCGCCTAGTCCAGCCCACTAGTCCTGGGCGCCGATTGCCTTCATCGCCGGCGCCAGGCCGACGGCGGCCTTCGCATAGTCCGCCCACGGCGTATTGCCGACATCGAGCCGCGTGTGCGCCGTCGCCACCGTCCAGTGGTCGCCGCCGCGCAGGCTGGCCAGTTCATCCCATGCCACCGGCACCGAGATTCCCAGGCCCGGCCTTGCCCGCGCCGACCAGGCCGAGACGGTGGTGGCCCCGCGCCCATTGCGCAGGTAATCGATGAAGATCTTGCCGACCCGGTTCTTCGGGCCGCTCTTGAAGGCAAAGCGCTCCGGCAGCGTCGCAGCCATATGCTCCACCACCTGCTTGCTGAACGCCTTCACGGTATCCCAGTCATAGTAAGGCTTGATCGGCACCACCACGTGCAAGCCCTTGCCGCCGCTGGTCTTCAGGAAGCATGGCAGGCCCAGTTCTTCCAGGAAGGCATGCACCAGCTGCGCCGCCTCCTGCATCCGCGCCCATTCCACGCCGCTGCCCGGGTCCAGGTCAAACAGGATGCGGTTCGGCTTTTCGTAGGTGCGGCCGAAGGCATTCTGGGTGTGGAATTCGATCACGTTGAACTGGGCCGCCGCCAGCAAGGCTTGCGTGGTGGCGATCTCCAGCATGGGCGGATGGTCGGGGTCCAGTTCGCGCGGGAATTCCTTCAGCCCGCGCAGCTTGCTGACATCGGCATGCTTCTGGAAGAACAGTTCGGCGCCCACGCCTTCCGGCGCCCGCAGCAGTGCCACCGGGCGGCCGCGCGTATGTTCCAGCATCAGGTCCGCGACCAGCGCGTAATAGCGCACCACGTCGATCTTTTTCAGGCCGCTGGCCGCATCGACCAGGCGCTCCGGGTTGGTTACCTTGAGTGAGGCGGGCAGCTTGCTTGGCACGGCTTCCTCCATATGCTCCGGCTCTTCGCGCCGGATGTCGCCGGCCTGTTTGTCCTTGCGCAGGCCCTGGAACACGGAATGGCGCACCGAACCGCCGCGCGTCCATTCGCCGAAGCTGACTTCCGCCACCAACTGCGGCTTGACCCAGTGGGCCTTGCGGGCAATCGCCTTGCTGGCGGCGAACGGGCTGGTGTCGGCCTTCAGCCGCTTGAGCTTTTCGGCCAGTTCGGCCAGGGTTTTCTCATTGAAGCCCGTGCCTACATTGCCGGCATAGTGCAGCTTACCATCCTTGCCGTAGACTCCAAGCAGCAGTGAACCGATGCCGGTACGGCTGCCCTGGGGGTCAGTGTACCCGCCAATCACGAATTCCTGGCGCTGCGCGCATTTCAGCTTGATCCAGTCGCGCGAACGGCGCTCGGTATAGGTGGAATCGCGGCGCTTGCCGATCACGCCTTCCAGGCCCATTTTGCAGGCGGCGGCCAGCACCTCATCCGGCGGCGCCGTGAGCACTGCGCTGAGCCGCACCGTGTCGCCCTTGACGCCGGCCATGACTGCTTCAAGCCGCGCACGCCGGGCTTCTAGCGGCAGGCCGCGCAAATCCTCGCCGTCCAGGTAGGGAACGTCGAACAGGAAGTACACGATGTTTTTCGTGCGCTTGCCGTCGAAGGCTTGCTGCAGCAGGCCGAAGTCCGGCCTGCCCTCCTCGTTGTGCACGACGATCTCGCCGTCATACCAGCCATCGGGCAATTTGGCCTTGGCCAGCGCTTCGCGCAGCGGTTCCAGCTTGTGGGTCCAGTCGTTGCGGTTGCGCGTGTGCAGGGTGATGTCGCCGTCCTCGATGCGGGCCAGCAGGCGGTAGCCGTCGTATTTGACTTCGAACAGCCACTCTTCCGGCGTGGCGGGCGGCGCATCGACCAGGGTCGCCAGCTCCGGTTCCAGCTGGGCCGGCAAGCGTTTGACCTTCGGCGCCGCCGGCGGCTTGGCCGCCGCGGCGGCGTCGGACGGCGGGCCGAGCGACTTGACGCTGTCAGGCATTTCGTCCACTACGCTGAACTCCGAGGCGGGACGGACGTATTCGTCCTTCTCCTTGATCAGCAGCCAGGGTTCCTTGTCCTCGCCCTTGCCGCGCATGCGCACCAGCGCCCAGCGCCCGTGCATCTTGTGGCCGTGCAGGTTGAACACCAGCTTGCCGGCGCGGTAGCCCTTGCGCGGATCCTCCACCGGCTCCCAGGTGCCGCGGTCCCAGATGATCACCTTGCCCGCGCCATACTGCTTTTCGGGAATGGTGCCCTCGAATTCGGTGTACGAGATCGGATGGTCCTCGACGTGCACCGCCATGCGCTTGTCGTGCGTATCATAGCTCGGCCCTTTCGGCACGGCCCAGCTCTTCATGGTGCCGTCGAGCTCAAGGCGGAAGTCGTAATGCAGCCGCCGCGCCCAGTGCTTCTGGATAACAAAGGCCAGCCGCCCCCGTCCCGGCTGGCCCCCCTCTGCGGGTTCTGGCGTGATGCTGAAGTCCCGCTTCGCCTTGTAAGTCTTGAGTGCGTCCTTCATGCCGCCACTGTACGGGCGGCGGCGCCACGGCGACCGTACGGCATCGCACTTTGTAAGCAGTTTTGGCAGATGTAACGATGTGTAATGCCTGTCAACAGGGCCGTCCCGGGCGCCGTTTTCTGCTCAGTGACACGCCAATAGTGCACGACAACCGAAACGATTCACCCCAATACTCACCGAGGAGCTTGACCATGAAGAAGACCATCGCCACCCTGATCGCCGGCCTGTTCGCCACCGCTGCCTTCGCCCAAGCCCCGGCCGCCGCCGGCCACGCTGCCAAACCGACCACCGCCGCTGCCGCACCGGCCACCGCCGCTACCCCGGCAACGCCAGCCACCCCGGCTACCCCGGCTGTTCCAGCTGAAAAAGGCAGCAAGGCAGCC
>CBHWEO010000133.1:0-14886 GCA_966112955.1 uncultured Duganella sp.
CTCCACATGTGCACCATCGAGGGTAAAGTCTGTTCTCCGCACCTGCCTTGCTAAAGGGGGGGGGGCCGCCCTCGGGCGGGGCCTCCCGCCCCGCCGCCGGATCCCGCCGCCGCGGCGGACTTGAAGCGCCAGGCGCGCGAAGCGGAAAAGCTGGCCAGCGAGCGGCGCAAGCGCGAAGCGCGCGAGGAACGCGAGCAACTGGCCGAGGCCCGTGCCGTGGCCAGCCACAACAAGAAATGCAAGAAACTCCAGATGCAGCAGAAGTGGGCGGAGGAAGATGCGCGCGGCGCGACGCTGCAGAACACGGAGCGCGCGAAACAGAAAGCCAGGCGCGCGGCGGAATCCTACCAGCTGGAATGCGGCGGCTGACGCGCTGGCTGGCCCTGGGCGAATGGCGGGCCCACCCGCTGCGGGCCCTGACCGCCATGGCGGCGATCGCGATTGGCGTGGCGATGGGGTTCGCCATCCATCTCGTGAATGCCGCGGCCCTGAATGAATTTTCCACCGCCATCCGCAACCTGTCCGGCCAGGCCGATATCCAGGTGGCGGGCACCGAAGCGGTGTTCGATGAATCCATCTACCCGGTACTGGCGCGCTTGCCGGAAGTCGCGGTGGCGTCGCCTGTGCTGGAATTCGATGCTTCGCTGCCGGGCGCACGGCAAGCGCTCAAGGTGATCGGCCTCGACGTGTTTCGCGCCGGCTTTATCACGCCCGACCTGGTTGGCGCGCCGGACGACGACCTCCCGTACGACACGCTGGCCGACGACGCCATTTTCCTGTCGCCCGCAGCCATGACGTGGCTGGATTCCCAGCCCGGCAGCGACCTGCGGCTGCAGGCAGGCAGCAAGGTGGCGGCTTTACGCGTGGCCGGCTCGCTGCAGCGGGCACGGGTCGGGCAGCGCTTCGCAGTGATGGATATTGCGGCCGCGCAGTGGCATTTCCAGCGCCTTGGCAAACTGTCGCGCATCGATTTGAAGTTGCGGGATGGCGTCGATCGCACGGCCTTCGAACGTACGCTGGAGGCGCGGCTGGAGCGCGACTACCCTGGCCGCTTCCGGGTCGGGCAGCCGAATGACGCGGACCAGGAAAGCCGCAACACGAACCTGAGCCGCGCCTACCGCGTGAACCTCAGCGTGCTGGCGCTGGTGGCCCTGTTCACGGGCGCTTTCCTCGTGTTTTCTTCGCAGGCGCTGTCGGTCCTGCGGCGCCGCAGCGAGTTTGCGCTGCTGCGCGTGCTGGGGCTGGAACGCGGGCACTTGCTGCGACAGGTGCTGCTGGAAAGCGCGGTCCTGGGCAGCGTGGGCGCCGCAGCGGGCATCGCCGGCGGCTATGCACTGGCCGCTGCCGTCCTGCGCGTATTCGGCGGCGACCTCGGGGCCGGCTATTTCGCGGGTGTCCAGCCAAGCGTGCAATGGGCGCCACTGGCGGCGTTGGCGTATTTCGCGCTCGGCCTGGCCGTGGCTTTGCTGGGCGGCCTGGCGCCGGCCCTTGACGCCGCCCGCGCCCGGCCTGCCGTGGCGCTCAAGGCGGGCACCGACGAAACGGCGCTGCGGCGGCTGGCGCGCGCCTGGCCGGGCCTTGTGTGCCTGGCAGCAGCCGGCGCCATGGCTTTCGCGCCGCCGGTGTTCGCGCTGCCGCTGTTCGGGTACCTGTCCATTGCGTTCCTGCTGGTCGGTGCAATCGCGCTGATGCCCCGGCTTGCAGGGGCGGTCTTCCGCGCCCTCGCCCGCCTCGCGCCATGGTTGGGCGCAGCCGGGGTCACCGCGCAACCCGCGCCTGTGCCGCCCTTCCCCTTGCAGCCGGTGGCGGCATTGGCGCTGGCGCGGCTCGCCAACGCCTCCGGCCAGGCAGGCATTGCGCTGGGTGGCGTGCTGGCGAGCTTCAGCCTGATGGTGGCCATGGCAATCATGGTGGCCAGCTTCCGCACCTCCGTCGACGAATGGGTGCTGCGCATCCTGCCGGCGGACGTGTACGCCCGCAGCGCTTCGGCAGGCGCCACCGGCGGCCTGTCGCCGGCGGAGCAGGACGCCTTACGAAATGTGCCTGGCGTCGCGCGCGCGGAATTCCTGCGCATCCGCTCCGTCTCGCTCGCACCTGACCGTCCCAACATCACGGTGCTGGCGCGCGATGTCGACCCGGCCGACCCGGGGCGCTCGATGGTCCTCGTGGGCGAGCAAGCCCCCGTGGCGCCCCTGTCGCCGTCGCCCCCGGCAAACCTGCCTCCCGCCTGGGTCTCCGAGGCGATGGCGGACCTGTACGGCCTGCGCACCGGCGCCCTGCTGCGCCTCCCCCTGCAGGGCCAGCCGCGCGAATTCCGCGTCGCTGGCATCTGGCGCGACTATGCCCGTGCGGCCGGCGCCGTGATCGTGCGCCGTGACGACTACATCGCCATGACCGGCGACCGCGACGCCGGCGATGCCGCGCTCTGGCTGGCAAAAGGCGCCAGCGCCGCCCAGGTGCAGGAAAACATCCGCAAGCTACCCTTCGGCGAACTGCTGGAAACCAGCGTCCCCTCCGAAATCCGCAACCTCACCCTGAAGATCTTCGACCGCAGCTTCGCCGTCACCTACCTGCTGGAAGGCATCGCGATCGTGATCGGCCTGTTCGGCGTCGCAGCCACCTTTTCGGCCCAGACCCTGGCCCGCAGCAGGGAGTTCGGCATGCTGCGCCACGTCGGCGTCACGCGCGGCCAGGTGCTGGGCATCCTCGCGCTGGAAGGCGCGGCGCTCACCACGCTCGGCATCCTGGCAGGCTTCGCGCTGGGATGGGTCATCAGCCTGGTGCTGGTGCACGTCATCAATCCGCAATCCTTCCACTGGACCATGCAAATGCACTATCCCTGGCCGCTGCTCGCCACCGTCGCGCTGGCGCTCCTGGCTTCCGCAGCCGTGACCGCGCTGGCGGCCGGCCGCCACGCCCTGTCCGCGGGACCGATCCGCGCCGTGCGGGAGGACTGGTGATGCGCGCACTCGCCTGCCTCCTGCTTGCGCTCATGCTGCCCGCGCGTGCCGCGGAATTCACGCCCGTCACGCCCGGCGTACCGCTGCATTTCCCGCGCGATTTCGGCGCCCACCCCGGCTACAAGACGGAATGGTGGTACGCCACCGGCTGGCTGGATACCAAAGACGGCCGCCAGCTCGGCTACCAGGTTACCTTCTTCCGCAGCGGCACGGGCCACGGCCGCGACAACCCAAGCGCGTTCGCGCCGAAGGACATCATCATCGCCCACGTCGCCCTGTCCGACCCCGCCCACGGCAAGCTGCTGCACGACCAGCGCACCGCCCGCGCCGCTTTCGGCCTGGCCGGCGCCGCCACCGGCGATACCGACCTGCGCCTCGACGGCTGGCGCATGCAGCGCCGCACCGACGGCACTTATCAGATCGACATCGATGCCGCCGAATTCACGCTCGCGCTGCAACTGCAGCCCACCCAGCCCGTCCTGCTGCAGGGCGACGCCGGCTATTCGCGCAAGGGCCCCCAAGCCGGCCAGGCAAGTTATTACTATAGCAAGCCCCAGCTGCGCACCCGCGGCACCCTGGCCCGCCGCGGCGGCGCCCCGCAAGCCGTGCAAGGGGTCACCTGGCTCGATCACGAATGGTCAAGCCAGGTGCTCGATCCGTCGGCCGCCGGCTGGGACTGGGCCGGCATCAACCTGGCCGACGGCGGCGCACTCATGGCATTCCAGATAAGGGACCGCCAAGGTGGTAAACTATGGGCCCACGCGACATGGCGCGATGCATCCGGTAAGATCACGCACTATTCGCAGGACCAGGTCAGTTTTACCCCGCAGGAGCGCTGGCGTTCGCCGCGCACCCATGCCGAGTATCCCGTCGCCACCCTGATTGCCACCGGACCCGAACAATGGCTGCTCAGTCCATTGCAGCGGGACCAGGAGCTTGATTCGCGCCGCTCGACGGGCGCGGTGTATTGGGAAGGCGCGGTGACGGTCACGCGCGGCGGCCAGCCGGCAGGCCGCGGCTACCTGGAATTGACGGGCTATGTCCGTCCGATGAAACTTTGAACAAGAACGTAGAATACGCAATGAGCAACACCAACAACGGCCAGCCCGCCGCCCGGGAACTCCAGAAAGGCAGCCTGGCCGCCTTCAAGGGCCTGCTGCCCTTCCTCAAGCCTTACCGCAACCGATTCATCATCGCAGGCATCGCCCTGGTCGTCGCCGCCGCTTCCACACTGGCGATCCCCTACGCGTTCAAGCAGATGATCGACCTGGGCTTCGGCGCCAATGCGGGCGTGCGCAGCGCCACCCACGTCAACCAGGTGTTCCTCGCACTGTTCGCAGTCGCCACCGTGCTGGCACTGGCAACGGCGGCGCGCTTCTACAGCGTGTCCTGGCTGGGCGAGCGCGTCACGGCCGATATCCGCAATGCCGTGTATTCGCATGTGGTGCTGCAAAGCCCCGAATTCTTTGAGACCACCAAGACCGGCGAGGTACTGTCGCGCCTGACCACCGATACGACCCTGATCCAGAGCGTGGTGGGCACCAGCATTTCCATGGCGCTGCGCAATGTGCTGCTGTTCCTGGGCGGCCTGGTGATGCTGTTCGTGACCAGCCCGAAACTGTCGTCCATCATCATCGGCCTGCTGGTGCTGACGGTGCTGCCGATTGTGGTCTTCGGCCGCCGCGTACGCAAGCTGTCGCGCGACTCGCAGGACCGCGTGGCCGATGCTTCCGCCATGGCCGGCGAAATCCTGAATGCCATGCCGACCGTGCAAGCCTTCACGCACGAAAAGCTGGAAGCGCAGCGCTTCGGCCAGTCCGTGGAAAGCGCCTTCAGCACCGCCATGCGCCGCATCCAGGCGCGCGCCTTCCTGACCATGCTGGCCATTGTGCTGGTGTTCGGCACCATTGTTTTCGTGCTGTGGCTGGGCGCCCATGCGGTGCTCGAAGGCTCGATGACCGGCGGCGACCTGGGCCAGTTCATCCTGTACGCCTCCATCGTGGCAGGCGCGATCGGCGCCCTGTCCGAAGTCATGGGCGAAGCGCAGCGCGCCGCCGGCGCCACCGAGCGCCTGCTGGAACTGCTGTCCGTACGGTCCGACATCCAGGACCCCGCACAGCCGCAAGCCCTGCCGCCGCGCGCCGCCAATGGCGCGGCCCTGACCCTGGCCGATGTGTCGTTCAGCTATCCATCGCGTCCGGACACGCTGGCCCTGGACCACGTCTCGCTCGATATCAAGCCGGGTGAAACCGTCGCAGTGGTCGGCCCCTCGGGCGCCGGCAAGACCACGCTGTTCCAGATGCTGCTGCGCTTCTACGATCCGCAATCGGGCGCCATCCGCCTGGACGGCACCGATATCCGCCTGCTCGACCTGCACACCCTGCGCGGCGCCATCGGCATCGTGCCGCAGGACACCGTGATCTTCTCGGCCGACGCGATGGAAAACATCCGCTACGGCCGCGCCGATGCGACCGACCAGGAAGTGATCCAGGCCGCGCGCCTGGCCGCCGCCCACGAATTCATTGAACGCCTGCCGAACGGCTACAAGTCTTTCCTGGGCGAGCGCGGCGTGCGCCTGTCGGGCGGCCAACGCCAGCGCATCGCCATTGCGCGCGCGCTGCTGAAGAATCCTCCGCTGCTGCTGCTTGACGAAGCCACCAGCGCGCTGGACGCCGAATCCGAGCGCCTGGTGCAGGGGGCCCTGGAAGCGGCTATGGTGGGCCGCACCACCATCATCATCGCGCACCGCCTGGCGACCGTGCAGCGCGCCGACCGCATCATCGTCATGGAAGACGGCAAGATCGTCGAAACCGGCACCCACCAGTCGCTGGTGGCACTGGGCGGCATCTACGCCAACCTGGCGGCGCTGCAATTCCACCAGGTCCATGTGACCCACTGAACCAGGGACCATCGTGACCGACGCTGAACTCCGCCAGAGCTGCCACACCGTCCTGCCGGGACACCGCCAGCCATCGCCTGCGGAAACCTTTGCCGCCATGGCGGCATGGTGCGAAGCCAACGGCATTGGCCACGACGTGTACGGCGAGGGCGAGCTGCTCCAGTCCTTCGAGCGGAAGGTCGCGGACTTGCTCGGCTTCGAAGCCGCTGTCTTCTGTATTACCGGCACCATGACGCAGGTAACGGCGCTGCGCCTGGCCTGCATGGAACGGGGCAGCCGGCTGGTAGCCCTGCACCCGACCGCGCACATCTTCAAGCATGAACGCGGCAACCACCAGCTGCTCGACCACTTCCAGGCGATCCAGCTGGGCGACCCGCACCGGCCGTTCACGCTGGGCGAGCTGCAAGCCGTGCCTGACCGCCTGGCAGCCGTGTCGCTGGAATTGCCGGCCCGCGAACTGGGCGGGCAATCGCCGGGCTGGGATGAGCTGGAAGGCATCAAGGCGCATTGCCGTCGCAACGGCATCCACCTGCACATGGATGGGGCGCGGCTGTGGGAAGCCGCCGCCGGCTATGGCCGCAAGCCCGCCGAACTGGCTTCCGGCTTCGATTCCGTGTACGTGTCGCTGTACAAGGGCATCGGCGGACTTGGCGGCGCCATGCTGCTGGGCAGCCGCGCTTTTGTCGACCGCGCCCAGGAATGGTTCCGTCGCCAGGGCGGCAACGTCATCCACCGCACGCCTTACGTGGTCGCGGCGGCAATGCAGTTCGATGCCCGCCTGGCGGCCATGCCGGAATACTTCCGCCGCACCCAATGGCTGTACGACACCCTGCGCGACTACCCGCGCCTGCGCGCAAATCCTTCGCAACCGCAGGCCAATATGCTGCATATCCACGTGCCGGTCGAACGCGATCGCCTGCTGCAGATCCGCAATGAGGTGGCGGCGCGGCATGGCGTGTGGCTGCTGAACCGCGCCGCCCATGCACAGTTGCCCGGCACCAGCTATACCGAGTGGTATGTGGGCGATAACCTGCTGGCGCTGCCGGACGAACAAGTCCGCCACGCGCTGGCACTCTGGAGTGATGCATTATGAGTTTCGCCGCGCTGAACCTGATCGACGGGCTGCTGCGCACCCTTGAATCGATCGGCTACACCAAGCCGACACCGGTACAGAAGCAAGCCATTCCGTCCGTGCTGGCCGGCCGCGACCTGCTGGCCGCCGCGCAGACCGGCACCGGCAAGACTGCCGCTTTCGCCCTGCCCCTGCTGCAACGCCTCGCCATGGAAGGCGGCCAGGCGGAGCCGAACCATGTGCGCTGCCTGGTGCTGGTGCCGACGCGTGAACTGGCGGAACAGGTGTACCAGAGCTTCCATACCTATGGTTTCAACCTGCCGCTGCGTTCCGCCGTTGCCTTCGGCGGCGTGCCGATGGAACCCCAGTTGGCCAAGCTGCGCAAGGGCCTGGACGTGCTGGTGGCGACGCCGGGGCGCCTGCTGGACCTGCACCGCAAGGGCGCGCTGGACTTCAGCCAGCTGCAGGCGCTGGTGCTGGACGAGGCTGACCGCATGCTGGACCTGGGCTTCGCCGCCGACCTGGACCTGCTGTTCGCGGTGCTGCCGGCCGAGCGGCAGACCTTGCTGTTTTCGGCCACCATGCCGGACTCGATCCGCAAGATGGCGGCGCAGTTGCTGCGCGATCCCGTCACCGTACAGGCCAGCGCGCCCAACACGGCGGCGCGCACCGTGCGCCAGGTGGTCTTCACGACCGACAAACGCAACAAGCCGGAACTCTTCCTGCATTTGCTGCGCAAGGAAGGCTGGGGGCAGGTGCTGGTGTTCGTCAAGACGCGCAAGGGCGCGGAGCAGCTGGTCGGGCTGCTGCAGGGCGAAGGCATCGCCGCCGATTCGATCCATGGTGACAAGCCGCAGCCGGCGCGCATCAAGGCCTTGAAACGTTTCAAGGCGGGCGAGGTGCAGGTGCTGGTGGCGACCGACGTTGCGGCACGCGGCCTGGATATCGAGGCCTTGCCGCTGGTGGTCAATTTCGACCTGCCGACCGTGGCGGAAGATTATGTGCACCGCATTGGCCGTACTGGCCGTGCCGGTGCCGAAGGCGAGGCAGTGTCTTTGGTTTGCGCGGACGAGGTTGAGCTGCTGCGCGCGATTGAAAAACTGACCGGCGCCGTGTTGCCCCGGTTTGAGGAAGCTGGGTTCGAGGCGGATCATCGGGTGCCGTCGACAGGCACACCGGCTGCCCCGGCGGCGCGGGCGGCTGCGGGCGCCAAGGCTGCGCGTGGTGCGGCCAAGCCAGCACGAGCGGCCGCGAAGCCTGCGGCGGCAAAGCGTGACGATACGCCGCGTCCGGCGGGCGGCTTCGGTGGATTGAAAGAAGAGTTGCCGCCCAAGGAAAAGCAGCGCTCGCGCGGACCGATCGTCGGTGGGCGGCCTGGCAGTCCAGGCGCGGGCACCGGCGGCACACGCGGCGCGGCCGGGCCTCGCAGCGCTGGCGCAGGCGGCAAGGTCGTCGTGACGGCCACGCGCGGCGCCAAGTCGGCGGCGCGCGCCGCGGGCCGCGCGGCGGCCAAGGCTGGCGGCCGTGGGAATAAACGATAAATCGGAGAGACAGGCATGAAGCAGTACAAAGAATTGATCAGCACCGTGCTGGAACAGGGAAGCTGGCAGGACAACCGCACCGGCATCCGCACCCTGAGTGTGCCGGGCGCCATGATGCGCTTCGACCTGAACGACGGCTTCCCCGCGGTGACCACCAAGAAGCTGGCCTTCAAGTCGGTGGTGGGCGAACTGTGCGCCTTCCTGCGCGCCTCGCGCAGCGCCGCCGATTTCCGCGCGCTGGGCTGCAAGGTGTGGGACCAGAACGCCAACGAAAACCAGCAATGGCTGGCCAACCCCTACCGCACGGGCACCGACGACCTGGGCCCGGTGTATGGCGTCCAATGGCGCCAGTGGCCCGGCTACAAAGTGCTGGACGCCGCCGCGACCGCGCAGATCGAGGATGCGGAGCGCAACGGCTTCCGCCAGGTAGCGCCGCTGGTGGAAGACGGCGTACAGAAAGTCCTGATGCACAAGGCCATCGACCAGTTGCGCGAATGCCTGGACACCATCGTCAACAATCCGTCGAGCCGGCGTATCCTGTTCCATGGCTGGAATCCGGCTGTGCTGGACCAGGTCGCGCTACCAGCCTGCCACCTGCTGTACCAGTTCATCCCGAACGCCACCACGCGCGAAATCTCGCTCTGCCTCTATGTGCGCAGCAACGATATCGGCCTGGGCACGCCATTCAATATCGCGGAAGGCGCCGCCCTGCTGCACCTGGTGGCGCGCCTGACCGGCTACAAGCCGCGCTGGTTCAGCTACTTCATCGGCGATGCGCACATTTACGAAAACCACATGGAAATGGTGCAGGAGCAGCTCAAACGCGAACCGCTGCCGCTGCCGACGCTGCACATCAACAGCCGCGTGCCCGCCTTCGCGGAAACCGGAAAGTACGAGCCGGAATGGCTGGAGAAGATCGAGCCTTCCGACTTTACGCTGGAAGGCTACCAGCACCACGCGCCGCTGACGGCGCCGATGGCCGTCTAAGCCGCTTCCTCTTCGGGGACGACGCTGCTCCACCACTGGTTGGCGGAGTCTTCCCCTTCCTTCTCGAGCAGGTAATGGTAGCCGCGCTGCGCGGCTTCCTCCAGCAGCCGCGGGTCGTTCATGGCGGCATCGCGCAGATGATCGATGCCCTGGCGCTTGCCCTCTTCCAGCAGCACGCGTCCCATCATCAAGGAAGCCTTGGGATAAGGACCGCCAGGCCGCTTCAATTGCTCGGCCAGCACCGGCTTGGCTGCCGCGGCACCTTCGAATTCCAGCCGGAGCGTCGCCAGCTCTTGCAGGTCCGGCACCGACAGCTTGTCCAGCGGCTGCGCGGACAATTCGCCAATGCGCACCCGGGATGTCGTCACGTGGCGGAAGCGCTCACGCCAGCCGCGCGCATTCGCATCCCACCACTGCTTGTCGAACTCCGCCTCCAGCTTGCGCCCCACGCCGGATGCCAGCATCACGTCGGATGCGCTGTTCTCCACCGGCTGCGGCAAGGCGGGCGCCATCCCGATCGCATCGAGCCGCTCGCGCAGGCAGGGATGGGTATCGTCCACGCCCGAGCGCTCGGCCCAGGCGGCATCCAGCGCTGCCTTCGTGGCCCATTCGTCGTAATTCGCTTTAAAGGCCATGCGCATGGAGGCGAACGGCATGAACGGCGGTTGCTCCGAGTGATCGGCGTTGGCGTACATCTTCGGCCAGAAATCGCGGCCCACCCAGTCGCCCAGCAAATGGCCGCGCACCAGCGCTTGCGCGGTGGCGGTGTGGCCGGCCATCCCGCTCGCCGTGCGGTCGGCTTCGTATTCGTTCTGGCGCGCCAGCACAAAGGTGTAGGCGCTGTAGTAAGGGAAGAAGCGAGCCAGGGCGCCGGCAATCGCGGCGCTCAGCAAATTATCGTCGACGCTGCTTTCCACCTTCTTGTACAGGCTGACGAACAGCCTGCGCTGGCGGTACACCCAGGCGCTACCCTTGCTGTGGCCCCCGCACAGGTGGCCGTATTCGTGGGCCAGCACGGACAGCATTTCCTTGGGCGTGGTGCCCAGCAGGAAAGGCAAGCCGACAATCAGGTAATTGCGGTAGCCGCCGAAGATGCCAAAGCGGGCATGCTGGCAAATGGCGGCGTTGTATTCGTCCGTGACCAGCACGTGGTGGATGCGCGGGCCTTTCAGCTTGCCGTGCAGCTTGTCCAGGATATCGAACAGTTTGGGCGCTTCTTCGCGGGCCAGTTCGCGCCCGGTGGGCTTGGCCAGGCGCATGAACATGACGCGCAGCACCACGAAGATCAGCGGTAGCAGGGCCAGGCCGGACAGCCCAATCTTGATGGTCGTGAAGGTCCGGTGCGACGCCAGCGTCCATTGCATGAGCATGACGAATAAAGCGACAAGGCCGCCCAGCGCGCCAAACAGCACGACGTAGGCGGCCACGCTGATCGCGAAGACCTTGCGGCGAAAAGCCGCCGGGCTGGCATGGGAATCCAGCTCCAGGCGGCGTACCAGGTGTTCGAACGCTTTGCGGTCCAATCGCTCTCCTTATTTAAAACTCTTCCCAATCCCCCACCTGGCTGTTGGCGACTTTGCGCGCAGGCGCAGGCTTGGCCGCCTGCACGGATGCCCTGGCCGGAGCGGCCGGCTTGCTGCGCACGGCCTGGATCACGGCGCGGGCCTGGCTGGCAGCCGGGTGTTCGCGGTGATGGCCTGCATCCACTTGGAACACGCTCACCACGCGCGACAGGCTGCTGGCCTGGTCCTGCAGGGCACCCGAGGCGGAAGCTGCTTCCTCCACCAGTGCCACGTTTTGCTGGGTAATTGTATCCATCTCGGAGATGGCGTGGTGAATCTGTTCCAGGCCCGCCGTCTGCTCCTGGGTGGCGCTGGTGATTTCGCCCATGATGTCGGTGACGCGCTGGATGCTGGTGACGATTTCCTTCATCGTCGTGCCGGCCTGGTTCACCAGTTTGGCGCCGCTTTCGACCTTGCCCACGGAATCGTCGATCAGCTGCTTGATCTCCTTGGCGGCGGCAGCCGAGCGCTGCGCCAGGTTGCGCACTTCGCTCGCGACCACTGCAAAGCCGCGCCCCTGTTCGCCGGCGCGGGCTGCTTCCACCGCAGCATTCAACGCCAGGATATTGGTCTGGAAGGCGATGCCGTCGATAACGGCGATGATGTCCACGATCTTGTTGGAGGATTCATTGATCGACCCCATGGTCTCCACGACCTGTTCGACCACTTCGCCGCCCCTGGTCGCCACGGTGGATGCCGACACCGCCAGCTGGTTGGCCTGGCGGGCATTGTCCGCGTTCTGGCGCACGGTGCTGGTCAACTGCTCCATCGACGACGCGGTCTGCTCCAGCGAGGCGGCCTGCTCGCCGGTGCGCTGGGACAGGTCCATATTGCCGGCCGCGATCTGGCCGGAGGCGCTGGAAATCGTATCGCTGCCGCTGCGCACTTCCGCCACGATGGCGGCCAGGTTGCCGCGCATCTTGTCCAGGGCGCGCAGCAGTTCGCCGAATTCATTGGCCGCATGCGAGGAAGCCTGGCCTTTCAGGTCGCCATCCGCCACGCGGTGCGCCACGTCCATGGCTTCGGCCAGCGGTTGGGAGATTGCCTTCATCAGGATCAGGCCGGCGAACACGCTCAGTGCCAGGCCGCCGACCAGCACCACGGTCACGGTCATCGTGGTGCGGCCCAGGCTTGCCGCTACCGCAGCCGCATCGGATTCGATGCGCTTGTCGGCATGCTCGGAAAGGGCCTTGAGGGCGCCGTCGCCAATGCGGTAGGACGGGTTGATCTTCTTGATCAGCACCGTTTCCGCATCGTCCCAGCGGCTTTCCTTCACGGCAGCGGCCGCGGCGCGGATATGTTCAACGCCCAGGCCATCGCTCTTGGCGAACCATTCCTCGGCAAGTTTATGTTCTTCCGGCGACTTGATGCTGGCCAGGTAGCTTTCCCAGCGCTTGGTCACCCGCGCCGTCGTCTCGTCCACGATGTTGAAGTGGTTGGTCAGGGGGTGGTCGTGCAGCTTGCTCCAGGCCAGGTCCGGATTGTGCTGCAAGGCTTGCAGGATCTGGCTGCGGCCAGTTTCCATGTCGAGGCGGATGGCATTGCGTTCCGCGATATTTTTCTGGTTCGCGACAGTGACGTCTTTCACCAGGCCGACCGAGCGCTCAGCGCTCACGATTCCGAGGCCGCCAATAATCGCCAGCAGGCCAATCAGCAGACCCAATACACCGACCAGCAGGGTCTTGATCTTGAAATTATTGAACATCGCTCACTCCTTTACCAAACATTTGAAAAACTGATGCAACCGCCCACGCAACTCCGACACTTCGTCAAACTCCATATAGGTGACATCCACCAAGTCTTCGAGTTCGCGCAGCAGCGTAGTCTTGATCGGCGCCCCTTTCCATACCAGGAACAGGATAGGCGTCCGGCGGCCTTTGAATATGTGATAGCTCAACTCGAATGCACTGCTTTCGCTCATTCCGACACGAATGTTGACCAATACGTCCGCCTGGTCCAGCAACGCGAGGCGATGGCGGCGGAAATTCTGCGGCGTGAACGGCAAGCCCTGGCTGCGCTCGAATGAGGCGCGGAAGGTTTCCGCGCTTTCCGCCTGCAAGCCGGTCAGGTATTCGAACGGATGCGGCAAGCCGTTGGCACTGTCGATCAGTTGCATGATCTCGGCGATCATGCGCTGTTCGCGCTCGTCCGATTCCGTGAAAGGCTGGCGGATGAAGACCTTGAGCGGCGCCACGCCGACGCTGCGCTGGCGCGCTTCGGCACGGCGTTCCGGCATCTGCCAGGCGGCAGCTGCGATGTCCGCAGGGCCGGGCACAGGGCGCGGCGCCGGCGGCAATTCCTGCCGCTGCGCGCTGTCGCGCAAGGCATGCAATTCCTGCAGCGAGCGTACGGTCGTGGTGCCCGCGTGCTTGCGCGCTTCCGCCGCCGCTTCGGCCGCGGCAATGGTGGTGAACATCACCGTGCCCGAAGCCAGGGCCGCCGTGCGCAGGCTGCGGGTGGCGGCGATCGCGCTGCGCTTCTCGTCCACCGTGACCACGGCCATGGCGATTTCGCGCAGGGCCAGCAGGCCAAGCAGGGTTTCGTCCTCGATGGTATTGACCGGCACTTCACCGGCTTCCAGCACGGCGGCCGTCACTTCGCTGGCGCACAGCGAATAGCCGGCATCGGCCAGTTCGCGCGCCAGCGCCACGGCGCGCGCCTGGTCGGCCTTGCGCACCCGCATGTAGACGTGGCCTTGCAGCGGGATGCGCACGCCGGCGCCCAGTTCGGCCTTGAGGAATGCTTCGCCGAACGTGGCGCCGCAGCCCATCACTTCGCCGGTCGATTTCATTTCCGGCCCGAGGATGGTGTCCACCCCCGGGAATTTTGCAAACGGCAAAACAGACTCCTTGACACTGTAATATGGCGGAATCACTTCCGCCGTCACGCCTTGTTCGGCCAGCGAACGGCCAGCCATGCAGCGCGCCGCCACCTTGGCCAGCTGCACGCCCGTGGCTTTCGATACGAAGGGCACGGTGCGCGATGCGCGCGGGTTCACTTCCAGCACGTAGATCCGGTCCACCATGCGGCCGTCGGCCTTCTGGCGCTGCACCGCGAACTGCACGTTCATCAGGCCGACCACGTTCAGGCCGCGCGCCAGGCGCACGGTCTGGCGCTTGATCTCCGCGACGGTGCCGTCGGCCAGCGAATACGGCGGCAGGCTGCAGGCCGAGTCGCCGGAATGGATGCCTGCCTGCTCCACGTGCTCCATGACGCCGCCGATCACGACCTCGTTGCCGTCGCTGACGCAATCGACGTCGACTTCAATCGCATCGTTCAGGAAGCGGTCCAGCAGCACCGGCGAATCGTTGGATACCTTGACCGCTTCGCGCATGTAGCGCTCCAGGTCGGCCCGCTCGTGCACGATCTCCATGGCGCGGCCGCCCAGCACGTAGGAAGGGCGCACCACCAGCGGATAGCCGATTTCGTCGGCCATGGCCACGGCTTGCTGCTCGGTGCGCGCCGTGCGGTTGGAAGGCTGGCGCAGGTCCAGTTCGAACAGCAGCTTCTGGAAGCGTTCGCGGTCCTCGGCGGCATCGATCATGTCCGGCGACGTGCCGATGATCGGCACGCCGTTCGCCTCCAGCGCCAGGGCCAGCTTGAGCGGCGTCTGGCCGCCGTACTGCACGATCACGCCTTCCGGCTTTTCCAGGGCGACGATTTCCAGCACGTCTTCCAGCGTCAGCGATTCGAAATACAGGCGGTCGGAGGTGTCGTAATCGGTGGACACCGTCTCGGGGTTGCAGTTGACCATGATGGTTTCGTAGCCGTCTTCGCGCATGGCCAGCGCGGCATGCACGCAGCAGTAATCGAACTCGATGCCCTGGCCGATCCGGTTCGGGCCGCCGCCCAGCACCATGATCTT
>CBHWEO010000134.1:0-14591 GCA_966112955.1 uncultured Duganella sp.
GCGCTCGGCATTGGCGATCATGTCCTGCAGCTTGGCGTCGAAGCGCGACAGGTCGCCCACCACCTTCAGGCGGATATTGTTCGCATGCATCTTCGACACCTCGCGCTCCAGCGCGGTCACGAAGAGTTTCATCAGCAGCGAAACTTCCTCTTCCGGCCGGCGCCAGTTCTCGGAGCTGAACGCAAACACGGTCAGGTACTCGATGCCGCGCAAGGCGCAGGCCTCAACCACGGTGCGCACTGCTTCCACGCCTTTGACGTGGCCCGCCACGCGCGGCAGGAAACGCTTGGTTGCCCAGCGTCCGTTGCCGTCCATGATGATGGCCAGGTGGCGGGGCACCTTGGGCGCATCGGGAACCGCGGTCGTCGAACTCGAATATTTCATAGGCACGTAAACTAAAAATCCGGGGAAGGCGGAGGCACGCGCCTCCACCCTCCCCGGTTTCGGGACCTTAAACGGTCAGGACTTCTTTCTCTTTTTCGGCAACGATCTTGTCGATGTCGGCAATGAACTTGTCGGTCAGCTTCTGCACTTCGTCGGCTGCGCGGCGCTCTTCATCTTCCGAGATGGCCTTGTCCTTCACCAGCTTTTTCAGGCCTTCGTTGGCATCGCGGCGGATGTTGCGCACGGCGACCTTGGCGTCTTCGCCTTCGCCCTTGCACAGCTTGACCATTTCCTTGCGGCGCTCTTCGTTCAGCGGCGGGGTCGGCACGCGGATGGTGTCGCCCTGGGAGGCAGGATTCAGGCCCAGGTCGGAGTCGCGGATCGCCTTTTCGATGGCGGCGCCCATTTTCTTTTCAAACGGGGTCACGCCGATGGTGCGGGCGTCGACCAGGGTCAGGTTGGCGACCTGGTTGATCGGGGTGGGATTGCCATAGTACTCGACCATCACGCTGTCCAGCATGCCGGTGTGGGCACGGCCGGTGCGCACCTTGGCCAGGTTGGCGCGCAGCGTTTCCAGGGATTTGCCCATTTTGTCCTGGGCGTTCTTCTTAATGTCAGCAGTAGACATTCCTACTCTCCTGTTGCAATTACTTGAAAATAATTAAACGTGAACCAGTGTACCCTCTTCCTCGCCCATAATCACGTTCATCAACGCGCCCGGCTTGGTGATGGAGAACACTTTGATTGGCAGTTTCTGGTCGCGGCACAGCGCGAAGGCGGTGGCGTCCATGACTTGCAGGTGTTTGGCGATGGCTTCGTCGAAGCTGATCTTGTGGTACAGGGTGGCGTTCGGGTCCTTCTTCGGGTCGGCGGTGTAGACGCCGTCGACCTTGGTGGCCTTCAGCACGATCTCCGCGCTCATTTCCGAACCGCGCAGTGCCGCTGCGGTGTCGGTGGTGAAGAACGGGTTGCCGGTGCCGGCGGCAAAGATCACGACCTTGCCCTCTTCCAGGTATTGCAGCGCCTTCGGGCGCACATACGGCTCGACCACCTGCTCGATGCCGATGGCCGACATCACGCGCGCCGTCACGCCCACGTGCTTCATGGCGTCGGCCAGGGCCAGCGCGTTCATCACGGTGGCCAGCATGCCCATGTAGTCGGCGGTGGCACGGTCCATGCCCTGGGCGCCAGGCGCTACGCCACGGAAGATGTTGCCGCCGCCAATGACGACCGCCAGTTCAACGCCCAGCTTTGCGACTTCGGCGACGTCCGCCACCATGCGCTCGATCGTACCGCGGTTGATGCCGTACGGATCGTCACCCATCAGGGCTTCGCCGGACAATTTCAGGAGGACGCGCTTGAAGGCTGGTTTTGACATGAGCTGGGGCTCCTTTTAAATGTTTTGTTCGGTGTGGCTTCGGCGGCAATGATAACGGAAATGCCATTGTCCACCGTTTAATTCGTGATTGAAAGCCTTAAAAAGGGCTTAACAACCTTAAAACCGGCAAATCAGTGCCAGACACGCAGGGTCTGACACTTGGCCCGCTGCCGCCGCGCATCAGGTGTCTGACCCTGCGGGTCGGACACCGAAGTACCGGTTTTAAGCGGCAGGCTTAAAAAAACGGGCCTTGCGGCCCGTTTTCTTGATTAAGCGCCTTTGGAGGCAGCCATTTGGGCTGCGACTTCCGCCGCGAAATCGTCCACTTTCTTTTCGATGCCTTCGCCCACCACGTACATGGTGAAGCCCTTGACGGTGGTGTTAGCGGCTTTCAGCATCTGCTCAACCGACTGCTTGTCGTTCTTCACGAAAGCCTGGTTCATCAGCGACACTTCCTTCAGGTACTTGGCCACGGCGCCATCGATGCGCTTGGCAACGATGTCGGCTGGCTGGGCTGGCTTGCCGGCGGCCACAGCGGCAGCTGCGTCTTCGTCGGACTTGGCCTGGGCCACGGAACGCTCCTTGGCGATCAGGTCGGCCGGCACTTGCTCAGCGGACAGGGCCACTGGCTTCATCGCAGCGATGTGCATGGCCACGTCTTTACCAACCTGGTCGTCGCCGCCTTCGAAGTCGACGATCACGCCGATCTTGGTGCCGTGCAGGTAGGAAGCCAGCTTGCCGGTGGTTTCGAAACGCTGGAAGCGGCGGATCGACATGTTTTCGCCGATCTTGCCCACCAGGGCAGCGCGCACTTCTTCCAGGGTCTGGCCATTGCCAGCTGGCAGGGCCAGCAGGGCAGCGACGTCAGCCGGGTTGTTTTCAGCGGCCAGCTTGGCAGCCAGGGCGGCCATGGCCAGGAATTCTTCGTTCTTGGCCACGAAGTCGGTTTCGGAGTTCACTTCCACCAGGGCGCCGATGTTACCGGCGATGTGGGCTGCCACCACGCCTTCAGCGGTGATACGTGCGGAAGCCTTGGCAGCCTTGCCGCCCAGCTTAACGCGCAGCAGTTCTTCTGCTTTATCCATGTCGCCGCCGGCTTCGGTCAGCGCCTTTTTGCATTCCATCATTGGCGCGTCGGTCTTTGCGCGCAGTTCGCCTACCATTGCTGCAGTAATTGCTGCCATGTGTTTCTCCTGTATTCGGTTGGGATTCTGGTTCCGGGGCGGCGCCTGGGGCAGCCTGCTCTTCCGGGGATTCTGTTTAAAAAAAAGGGGGAGCTGGTGGGCCACCCCTTTCTCAAGCTGAAGCTGCCTTGCGGCAGCCAGGCAATTAAGCCTGCTCGTTAACTTCTACGAACTCGTCGCCGGCCGCAGTCTTGATCGATTCCAGGACTTCGGTGGTGGCGTTCGCACGGCCTTCCAGGATCGCGTCTGCCACGCCGCGGGCGTACAGGGTGATCGCTTTGGAGGAGTCGTCGTTACCAGGGATAACGTGGGTCACGCCTTCTGGCGAGTGGTTGGTATCGACCACGCCGATCACTGGGATGCCCAGCTTGGCAGCTTCGGTGATCGCGCCCTTGTGGTAGCCAACGTCCACCACGAAGATGGCGTCAGGAATACCGCCCATATCCTTGATACCGCCGATCGACTTCTGCAGCTTTTCCAGTTCGCGACGGAACAGCAGCGCGTCTTTCTTGGTCAGCTTTTCCACGGAACCGTCTTCGATAGCGGCTTCCATGTCTTTCAGGCGCTTGATCGAGGTCTTGATGGTCTTGAAGTTGGTCAGCATGCCGCCCAGCCAACGCTGGTCGACAAACGGAACACCGGCGCGCTGGGCTTCAGCAGCGATGATGTCGCGGGCCTGGCGCTTGGTGCCAACCATCAGGATGGTGCCACGGGAAGCGGCGATTTGACGGATGGTCTTCATCGCGTCCTGGTACATGGCCAGGGTTTTTTCCAGGTTGATGATGTGAATCTTGTTGCGGTGGCCGAAGATGAACGGAGCCATCTTTGGGTTCCAGAAACGGGTTTGGTGACCGAAGTGGACGCCGGCTTCCAGCATTTCACGCATCGTTACAGACATTATTTACTCCAGGGTTGGGTCTGGAATCCTCCCAGTCACCCTTGCGGGCACCCTTGTTGGGGGGATTCGGGTTTATAAAATGAGAAAATTACAACTATTGCAAGACGCTAGGTCAGGCAACCATAGATTGTACTATTGCTTCGGGGAGCACAGCAAGTGCTTGCAGTGATTGGCGGGCATCGATCGAGGCTTGCCCTCATGCAAGTCTGAACCACTCTTGCGAGACATCAAGGACACCATGTTCGATTGGGCTAACGTGAGGCTTCCACTCTAGGGAGTTCGATATGGCCTATATCGCGAAAAAAGGATTTGCAGCGACAACCAAAACTGTTGGCAATGGCCAGTGTGTCGTGCTAGTTAAAGCGCTCACGGGGGCACCTGCTTCTTCCCTATGGCGGGAAGGGTCCAAGATCACAGATATCTTGCCAACAGGAAAGCTAGCCGAGGGCACTGCCATTGCGACGTTTGTCAACGGACGATACCTCAACAAGCCGCACGGGAACCATGCTGCCATTTTCGTACGCGCTGTACCTGGCGGCATTGAAATCTTCGACCAATGGCATAGGCATGCGCCTGAACTCCGGACAATCTGGTTCGGACGCCCTGCCAGCGGCGTCGCTCAACGTCCCGAACTTTACTCGGTGGTCGAATGAAGCTCCTTTCCGTCATCTGCCTCCTGGCTTCGAGTGCCGCCTCTGCGGCACCTCTTTCGTGCCCCACCAAGATCCGAGATCCGAATGGATCAACTCTTACGCCATTAGCTGCGGTGCGAGTGATTTCTTATCCAGCCGGAAGGCCTCCCACCAAGGGCGAGCCGTTCCCGATCCATGCACCCGACTCAGAGTTTCACGTCAGGGGCTCTGTCCGCCAGACGTGGCATGTGAATGAAGACGCGCCAAATTACAAATATCAGCTGCATTGCATTTACAGCAACAATCATCAATTCCTTTCATTTGATATCCCCGTCCCGCTCAAGACTTGCACGGCAAGCGACGACCTGCGCACTTCGACATTCACAATGACTTGCCGATAGCGAACGCGGGACCAACATTTTTCGAACAATTTTCCCGGCACTTGTCGATTCCTGCCTTTCCGGTTCGTCGTAGGATTACAAACACCTCTTACGAAAGGAATCGAAATGGCTACCAACACCATCAAACTGCACCGCGTCCTGCGCGCTTCCCCCGAGCGGATCTACAAGGCCTGGACCACCGCCGCCGCTTTCAACAAGTGGCTGCCGCCGAATGGCTACGTGGGCGAGGTTCATGAACTGGATGCGCGCGTCGGCGGCAAGTACCGGATGTCGTTCATCGACCTGGGCACCGGGTTCACTCATTCGTTCGGGGGCGAATACCTCGAACTGCATCCGGGCGAGAAGATTCGCTATACCGCCGTGTTTGACGATCCGAACCTGCCCGGCCAAATGCAGACGACCATTACGCTGAGCGCGGTCTCCTGCGGCACCGAAGTGAATGTCACTCAGGAAGGCGTGCCGGCGGTGATCCCGGCGGAGCAGTGCTATCTGGGATGGCAGCAGTCGCTGGCCTTGCTGGCACTGCTTGTTGAGCAATAAAGGCGCCGCCATGGGTTCCCCATCTTCCTACTTTCCTTCGATTGAGGCCAAGTACGGCAAACCGGTCGAACATTGGCTCAAACTGCTCCAAGGCATGAAGGGAATGAAGCACATGGACATGGTGCAAGCACTGAAGACCGACTACGGCATGGGCCACGGCCACGCCAATGCCCTCGTAGCGCACCATAAGGCGGAGAACAAGGACGGTTAAGCTTGATCCTGCTCTAAACGTCGGTCGGGGAGCGTCGCCACAATGGGGGAACACATCGAGGTGCCCTCATGAGCTTGGTTGACATCACTCCCCCCACCCGCCGAAGATGAAACTATGGATCCCGCTACCAAACAGTATGTCGATGCCGGCGACGCACTAGCCGAGGCGCGCAACGACGTGAAACTGGCCGAGTTTCGCGCCACGATCGAGGCCTACACGGCCCGCGCAGAAGAGCGCGAACTGCAGCGCAAGAATGACTTTGCGCGGCTTGAGGCGGCAATGGTCAGCCTTAAGCGGACCGTGATAACCACTGGTATTGCAGCCGCCTTAAGTACCGTCTTCGGAGTTGCCGGCTTTAATGCAGCGCTGATGCAAAACGTGTTTGCCGCCTTGGAGATGGGCCGTCAGGAATCGCCAGCGCAAATCAAAATGCAGGCCGACATCGATGAAATAAAACGGCAGCTCGCCGAGCTGCGAGCTGCCAAAGACCGCTGAGAGCCTTATTTGTTGACGGTCAGCGTGTAGTTGCCGGAACCGCTGTACGAATACACGGTGATCCGGTAGTACGCCGCAGCGGCGCTGTAGGATATGGACTCGGTCGAGGTCGGGCTGGTCGAGGAAGCCACCTGCACCCATGCGCTGCCATTCCACTTCTCCAGCTTCAACTCGAAGTCCGCGTTCGACGGGCCGACCAGGCTGGCCTTGATCGTTCCGCCGTTGTAGTAGAAGTATGGCGACGGATGGATCGCCGATGCATTGGCGCCGGACAGATATCCGGTATAAACCTCGCCATACGGCGTGCCATCGCCCTTCACCACATCGAAGGAAATCGTCTGCGCGGCGGCACTGATGTTGGCCAGGCCGAAGTTGGAACCGCTGCCGTTCCACCAGCGCGAGTTGGTGCCGCGGCTGGCGTAGTTGTTCGGTACCGTATCGTAGAAGGCTTTGTAGATCGCGCCGTCATACAGGTCGGTGGCATCGCCCCGGTTCACGTTGTACTCGGGATCGCGCCGACCATCGGCATGCTCCATCTGCACGTACGGATGCCATTCGTCCGAGTTGTTGCCCGCCGGGTCCACGTGCCACACCGCCAGGCCGGAGCCGAGCTGGTACAGGTTCTGGTCGGCCTTGTAGATCGCTTCCAGGTAGAAGGCTTCGTCCTGCTTGGCCGGGTTGGTCCAGCGGTACAGGCTGTGCGAGCCGGAGGTGTGGCTCAGGCGTCCTTTTGGCGCGCTGGCATTCAGCGACGGGTTCAGCTCCGTCACGGTATCCCAGCCGGCCAGGTAACGGAAGAAGCCATTCGGCGGCACCGGACGATACTGGCTCTGCGCACCGACGCTGCCGAAGCCCATGATGCAATAACTGGCCGCCGAGCCTTCCGAGCTGCCGTCGTAATCGTACAGGTCAGGCCAACCCATGATCAGGTGGCCCGTCTCGTGCGAGAAGGTGCCGATCGACAGGCCTGTGCCCATATTGGTGATCTGGTAGTAGCCGGTGCAGACGCCATCGGCGCAGAACTGGTTGTTCAGCCAGCCCATATGCGGCCACAAGCCTTTGGACCAGGCGCTGTCCGCCCCGCCGGCGTAGAAGAAGTTCAGGCCGCGGATGCGGTTGTTGGCGTCCACGCTCAAGGTCGCGAAGTTGAAGCCTTGCGTGAATTCGAGCCAGTTCAGCGCTTCCCGGATCAGCTCCTGCGAGCGCACGCCGGAATCCAGCGTGCTGTCGGCATAGTAGGCCTTGTTGTTCTTGGCGCGGTAATACACTGTGGTGGTATTGGTGTAATCCAGTTTGCCGCCGGAGACCGACTGGTAATAGCCACGCACCGACTGCGCATTGCCGAAGCCCGTGTACGGCATGTCGTTCAGGAAGGAATTCACCTGCGCCTGCGTGATCGTGCCCGGCACGTCAGGGAAGTCGATGATCACCGTCAGGCCCTTCACCTGGCCGGTGATCGGCGCCAGAGCTTGCGGTGCGCTGGCCGCAACCGCCGCGGCCTTGCGAGCGCTGTCCAGCGTGCGATTCTGCCGCTGCTCGAATTTCTCCTTCACCTTGCGGGCGCGAGCCTCGTGGTCCAGGCCCTTCTGCTTCTTATCCGCCGTCGCAAAGCTGCGCTTCTGCGCATTGGTGGCCAGCACGCCGGTCGACACCAGGTCATCGCCTGCCGCATTCACTTCGGCATAGCACAGCCCCTTCTTGGCGGCATCGTAGACGACCAGGGAACCGTCGTCGGTGCGCTGTTCGGCGTAGTAGTCGTTGCCGTCCAGGTGGACGCGCAGTTTCTCGCCGTTCGGCTGGCGAAATTCGTACACGCTGTCCTTGTAGGGAATGGCCGCCTGGGCGAACAGGCTGGCCAATAACATCGCTGCTGCAGTTGCAACCTTCAATCGCATTTCTCTCTCCGTATTTGTAGTTGTGTGGGTTTGCTGCAGGTGTTACCTGCCGGATCAGGTCACGCTGAACGTGACCGGGCCGGCGAGTGCTGAATAGCCATCGTTGAACAGGAGCCAGGCCGCATAGCTGCCTGCCGTCATGCCGCTGGTGGCGAAGGAGGCGGTGCCGTTGGCCGCGCCCGCGTAGACCCATTGCACCGCGCTGGTCGCCCCAGGCGTACTGCCGCTGCGGTAAATGCCGATCCAGTTCTTGCTGTTGACCTGGGGCGATGGGACGGAATAGGAAACGTTGAATGGTGTGCCGCGTGCCACCGAGCTTGGCGCGACAGCGATGGTCGCCTGCGACGCGCCGCCGCTACGGCCCAGCACCGGGTCGGTGCGGCTGGCTTGTCCGTTTTCCATGCGCCCGGCCAGGCGGCGCAGGTACTGGCTGTCGAAGTCGCAGCTCACAGACAGGTCGTACCAGCCAAAACTGGCGCTGACCACCACGCGCACCACGGCCTGCTGGCCCGCCGCCACCGTGTGGCTGGTCGTCGCGCGGCCGTATGCGTTGTCGCTCACACGGAAGGTGGCGGCACGGGCGCCGTCGGCATTGGAGAGCACGATGTCGATCGCCCCGGCAGCCGGGTCATAGTTCAGCCATGCCTCCGGCCTTGCCCCGCCGGTGGCGGTCGCCGCAGCCAGCGAACCTGCGTATTCGCGCAGGAAGCCGTTCGGGCCAGTCACGGCCAGGTGGTAATTCGACGTGGTCCAGTTCCACGGCTCGCGTTCGATCTTCTTGCCGGCTTCCACCGTGTAGTACCACGGGCCGTCGGTACGTAGCTTCGAGTAGACGATGAAGGCCGCGCCGGCCGCGCCCTGGTTCAGGAAGGACAATTCGACCTGCTTGGCGGCGGTCACGCGCGCAGTGGCCCCCAGCGCGTAGGGCAAGGCGCAGGAGTAGCGCGGGCTGCCGCTTTCCTGCACGGGCAGCGTCTGGATCGCCGGCGGTTGCGGATACGGCTTGCCGGACACCAGCTGGTAGCTCGTCGTCTTTGGCACGCTGCTCGGCCAGGAAGTGTTGGGCGTCTTGAAGTCGAACGCCGACGTCAGGTCGCCGCAAATTGCACGGCGCCACGGCGAGATGTGTTCGCAGCTCACGCTGGCGCGCGCCCTGCCCTGCACGGTCAGCCACTCCTCCAGGAAGCGCAGCTTGGACGTGTGGTCGAACAGTTGCGAGCACACGCGCCCGCCCTTGCTCCAGGGAGAAATCACCAGCATCGGCACACGCGGGCCGAGGCCGACCGGCACGCCGTTGTAGTTCTCGTACTGGCCGACGTCGGCCATGGTGGCGCGGCCCATGCCGGGGTTCAGCGGGGCGATATGAGACGGCACATGGTCGAAGAAGCCATCGTTCTCGTCATAGGTCAGCAGGAAGACCGTCTTCGACCACACCTCGGGGTTGGCCACCAGCGCCGCCAGCAGGCGCGCCGTCAGGTTTTCGCCGGCGTTCGGGGAATTCGGCGCATGCTCGGTGTAATCGTTGGGGGCGCAGATCCACGACACGCTGGGCAGGCGGTTGTTGCGCACGTCATCGGCGAAGGAGCTGACCAGCCAGTCGGCCTTGGTGCCGCGCGCGTTCGATTCCGTGGAGCCGGGCGCGATGACGCGCCCCTTCTGGTACAGCGGGCTGGTTTCCGACAGACGGGTGCCGTCGGCATTCACGCGGAAATTGCGGAAGTAGGCCAGGTAGTTGTCGCCGTAGTTGTCCCATTCCTGGTAGACCTTCCAGCTCACGCCATTCGCCTCCAGTACCTCGGCGTAAGTGCGCCAGTTGGGCGCGCTGGCGGTCACGGAAGGCGTGATGTTGTCGTATTTCGGGTCGTTGTTGTAGTAGCCGGCGCTGTCGATGTTGTACAGGCTGCCCATCGAGCCCAGCCAGTTCTGGTTGGTGCCGGTCAGCGAGTACATGCGGTTCGGGTCGGTGGCCCCGAAGATCGAGCAGTGGTAGTCGTCGCAGATGGTGAAGGCGTCGGCCAGCGCATAGTAAAACGGCAGGTCGCCACGGTCGAAATAGCCCATCGCCTGTGCCGTTTTCTGCTTGACCCAGGCATCCCAGCCCTGCCAGGTGGTCTGCGACCCTTTCCAGGTATGGTTGGTGCCCAGGGACAGCGCACTGGTGTTCTTGGCGTCGAAATGGAAGGGCAACACGTAGCCGCCATTGGCGTCCGGCTGGTACCACACCGGCTTTCCGCTCGGTAACGTGATGGCGCGCGGGTCGTTGAAGCCGCGCACACCAGCCAGCGTGCCGAAGTAATGGTCGAAGGCGCGGTTTTCCTGCATGAAGATCACGACGTGCTGGACGTCGGCCAAGGTACCGGTCGGGCTGTAGGCGGGCACGGCAAGGGCCTGGCGGATCAGGTCGGGGAACAACGTGCTGACGGCGCCGGCGGAGGCCATGCCAAGGAATTTGCGGCGGCTGGTGGACATCGGGATTCCTGTTGTTGGTTATAAGAATCACGATCCTATGATGCAATGATGGCAATTGGATGACCAGTGTCACCCGTGCGCCACGGCTTCGACCGATTCCGCCCCGGCCACGATGGAAATCGGCACAGGCGCGCCGGCCGGGCGGGCGCTGGGGCTGTCGTTTATAATCTTGCAGATAAGACCCCCAGCTGGGGGTATCCTGTACTGAACAGCAAGATCTCATGACTATTTCTATCAAAACTCCGGAAGACATCGAAGGCATGCGCCTGGCGGGCCGCCTCGGCTCCGAAGTCCTCGACTACATCACCCCCTTCGTCAAGGCTGGCGTGACCACCGGCGAGCTGGACCGCCTGTGCCACGAATACATGACCAATGTCCAGGGCACCGTCCCGGCGCCGCTGAACTATTGCCCGCCCGGCTACACGCCCTACCCGAAAGCCATCTGCACCTCGGTCAACGACGTGATCTGCCACGGCATCCCGGGCGACAAGGTGCTGAAGGATGGCGACGTGGTCAACCTCGACATCACCGTCATCACCAAGGATGGCTACCACGGCGACAACAGCCGCATGTTCTTCATCGGCAAACCGTCGATCCTGGCCAAGCGCCTGTCCGACATCACCTATGAGTGCATGTGGCTGGGCATCGAACAGGTCAAGCCGGGCAACACCCTGGGCGATATCGGCCACGCCATCCAGGTGCACGCCGAGAAGGCCGGCTACAGCGTGGTGCGCGAATTCTGCGGCCACGGCATCGGCAAGGTATTCCACGAAGAACCGCAAATCCTCCACTACGGCAAGCCGGGCACCGGTCCTGTGCTGGAACCGGGCATGATCTTCACCATCGAGCCGATGATCAACGCCGGCCGCCGCGAAATCAAGGAAATGCCGGACGGCTGGACCATCAAGACCAAGGACCGCAGCCTGTCCGCCCAGTGGGAACACACCGTCCTCGTCACCGAAACCGGTTACGAAGTGCTGACCCTGTCCGCCGGCAGCCCGCAGCCGCCTGCGTTTATCACCGAAAAAGCCGCCGCATAATAAAACGCATGCCCCACGCCGCGATGAAGAAGGACCTCCGGGAACAGCTCAAGACCCGGCTCAAGACCGACCGCCAACGCATCATTGCCACCTTCCACGAAGACGGCATGCCGGAGAAGCTGCTGCGCAACCTGCGCGGCAGTGTCGACGACGTCCTGACGCAGGCCTGGGCGGCTGCCAGGCTGCCGCAGGAAGCCGCCCTGGTGGCCGTGGGCGGCTATGGCCGCGGCGAGCTGTTTCCCTATTCCGACGTCGACGTCCTGATCCTGCTGCACCAGGCACCGGACGACATCACGCGCGCCCGGCTGGAGGAATTTGTCCAGCTGCTGTGGGACCTGGGCCTGGAAGTGGGCCACAGCATCCGCACCATCGACGAATGCCTGGCCGAGTCCAAGGCCGACATCACGGTGCAAACCAGCCTGCTGGAAGCGCGCATCATCACCGGCAACATGGTGCTGTTCGCCCAATTGCAGGACGCCTACGACAAGGCCATGGACCCGCGCGCCTTCTTCGAGGCCAAGACCATCGAAATGCGCCAGCGCCACGCCAAGTACGAGGACACGCCGTTCAGTCTGGAGCCGAACGTGAAGGAAAGCCCGGGCGGCCTGCGCGACCTGCACGTGATCCTGTGGATGGCCAAGGCGGCCGGCCTGGCCAACTCCTGGCGCACCCTGGCCGTGCGCGGCCTGATCACCCAGACCGAAGCGCGCCAGCTGATGGAAAAGGAGCGCGCCTTCAAGGACATCCGCGTGCGCCTGCACCTGGTGGCCGGCCGCCGCGAAGACCGCCTGGTGTTCGACGTGCAGACCGCCGTGGCGGAAAGCCTGGGCCTGAAAGCCACCGGCAGCGGCGTGCACATGCGGCGCGCCAGCGAATACCTGATGCAGCGCTACTACTGGGCTGCCAAGACCGTGGTGCAACTGAACACCATCCTGCTGCAGAACATCGAGGCCCACCTGTTCCCGCACGACGAGCAGGCGGTGCGCATCAACGAGCGCTTCAGCGAAGTGAACGGCATGATCGACATGAACGACGACGACACGTTCGAAAAGACGCCGTCCGCCATCATGGAGATTTTCGTGCTGCTGTGCGAGCGCCCTGCCCTGAAAGGCATGACGGCGCGCACCATGCGCGCACTGTGGCATGAGCGCTTCAAGATCGACGCCGAGTTCCGCGCCGATCCGGTCAACAAGGCATACTTCCTGCGCATCCTGCAGGCGCCGCAAGGGATCATCCACAACCTGCGCCGGATGAACGAGCTGTCCATCCTGGGCCGCTACCTGCCGAGCTTCCGCAAGATCACGGGCCAGATGCAGCACGACCTGTTCCATGTGTACACGGTGGACCAGCACATCATGATGGTGCTGCGCAATATGCGCCGCTTTACCATGACCGAGCATGCGCACGAATACCCGTTCTGCTCGCAGCTGATGGCCAACTTCCCGCAACCGTGGCTGTTGTACGTGGCCGCGCTGTTCCACGACATCGCCAAGGGCCGCGGCGGCGACCACTCCAAGCTGGGCGTGGCCGACGTGGTGCAGTTCTGCGAAGAGCATGGCATCAACAGCGAGGACACGGAACTGGTGGCCTTCCTGGTCGAGCAGCACCTGACCATGTCGCACGTGGCGCAGAAGCAGGACCTGTCCGATCCCGATGTGATCCAGGCTTTTGCCAAGACCGTGGGCGACGAGCGCCACCTGACCGGCCTGTACCTGCTGACGGTGGCTGACATCCGTGGCACCAGCCCGAAAGTCTGGAATGCCTGGAAAGGCAAGCTGCTGGAAGACCTGTACAAGATGACGCTGCGCGTGCTGGGCGGCGAGCCGCATTCCGCCGACCGCGAACTGAAGAACCGCCAGCAGGAAGCCCTGGCCACGCTGCGCCTGTACGGCCTGCCGCCGGACGCGCACGAAGCGCTGTGGCAGCAGCTGGACCTGGCCTACTTCCTGCGTCACGATGCCAGCGACATCGCCTGGCAGACGCGCGCCCTGTGGGACCGCCTGGGCGGCGAGCAGCCGGTGGTCAAAGCCCGCCTGGCGCCGATCGGCGAAGGCTTGCAGGTGGCCGTCTACATCAAGGACCAGCCGGACCTGTTCGCGCGCATCTGCTCCTACTTCGACCGCAAGAACTTCAGCATCCTGGATGCCAAGATCCACACCACGAAGCACGGCTACGCGCTGGATACCTTCCTGGTCACCGAGCAGAATTTCGCCAAGAGCTACCGTGACATCATCAACCTGATCGAGCATGAGCTGTGCGAGCTGCTGACGTCCCAGGGGCCGCTGACGGCGCCGAGCCGCGGCCGCCTGTCGCGCCTGTCGCGCACCTTCCCGATCCAGCCGACAGTGGACTTGCGCCCCGATGAACGGGGCCAGTACTACCTGCTGTCGGTGGCGGCCAACGACCGCACCGGCCTGCTGTATTCGATCGCCAACGTGCTGACCAAATACAAGATCAACCTGCATACGGCCAAGATCATGACCCTCGGCGAACGCGTGGAAGACGTGTTCATCGTCGACGGCGCCGCGCTGGCCAATGCCCGCACCCAGCTGCAGCTGGAAACCGACTTACTCGAAGCACTGAAAATCTGATGTCCGAAGAATTGTTACGCCTGTCCAAGCGCATGTCCGAACTGGGCCTGTGCTCCCGCCGTGAAGCCGATGAATGGATTGCCAAGGGCTGGGTGCGCGTGGATGGGAAAGTGGTGTCCGAACTGGGCACCAAGGTTTACCCGAGCCAGAAAGTGACCGTGGAGCGCCAGGCTGCCGCCGAACAGGCGCGCCGCGTCACCATCCTGATCAACAAGCCGGTCGGCTACGTGTCCGGCCAGGCCGAAGACGGCTACCAGCCGGCCGTGGTGCTCATCAAGCCGGAAAACCGCTGGGCCGAAGACCGCTCGCCGGAGCGCTTCGACCGCAACCAGCTGCGCAGCCTGGTGCCGGCCGGCCGCCTGGACATCGATTCGGTCGGCCTGCTGGTGCTGACCCAGGATGGCCGCGTGGCCAAGCAGCTGATTGGCGAACATACCAATATTGACAAGGAATACCTGGTGCGCGTGGAGTAC
>CBHWEO010000135.1:0-14590 GCA_966112955.1 uncultured Duganella sp.
GCTTCTCGGTGCCGGGCGTGGGCCTGATCTCGCCGCCGCCGCACCACGACATCTATTCGATCGAAGACCTGGCGCAACTGATCCACGACCTGAAGAACGCCAATCCGCGCGCGTCGATCTCGGTCAAGCTGGTGTCGGAAGTCGGTATTGGCACCGTGGCGGCCGGCGTATCCAAAGCCAAGGCCGACCACATCGTGGTGGCCGGCCATGACGGCGGCACCGGCGCTTCGCCGCTGTCCTCCGTCAAGCACGCCGGTACCCCATGGGAGCTGGGCCTGTCCGAGACCCAGCAGACCCTGGTGCTGAACGGCCTGCGCAGCCGCGTCCGCGTGCAGGCCGACGGCCAGATGCGTACCGGCCGCGACGTGGTGATCGCCGCCCTGCTGGGCGCCGACGAAGTAGGCTTCGCCACCGCGCCGCTGGTGGTGGAAGGCTGCATCATGATGCGCAAGTGCCACCTGAACACCTGCCCGGTCGGCGTCGCCACCCAGGATCCGGAACTGCGCAAGAAGTTCCAGGGCAAGCCGGAGCACGTGGTGAACTACTTCTTCTTCGTCGCCGAAGAAGCGCGCCAGCTGATGGCACAATTGGGCATCCGCACCTTCAATGAACTGATCGGCCGCTCCGACCTGCTGGACAAGTCGAAAGCCATCAGCCACTGGAAGGCGCAAGGCCTGGACTTCTCGAACATCTTCTACCAGCCGAAGGTGGACGACGGCATGACCATCTTCCACAGCGAAGAGCAGGACCACGGCCTGGACAAGGCGCTGGACCTGAAGCTGATCGCCCAGGCCAAGCCGGCACTGGAAAAAGGCGAGCGCGTGTCCTTCATCTCGCCGGTGAAGAACGTCAACCGCACCGTCGGCACCATGCTGTCGGGTGAAGTGGCGCTGAAATACGGCCACGCCGGCCTGCCGGACGACACCATCCACATCCAGCTGCAAGGCACCGCCGGCCAGTCGGCGGCGGCCTTCCTGGCAGCCGGCATCACCATCGACCTGGTGGGCGAAGGCAACGACTACGTCGGCAAGGGCCTGTCGGGCGGCCGCATCATCGTGCGCCCGAACACCGAGTTCCGCGGCTGGGCCGTGAACAACATCATCGTGGGCAACACCGTGATGTACGGCGCGGTAGCCGGCGAAGCCTTCATCAACGGCGTGGCCGGCGAGCGTTTCGCCGTGCGTAACTCCGGCGCCACCGCCGTGGTGGAAGGCCTGGGCGACCACGGTTGTGAATACATGACCGGCGGCACCGTGGTGGTGCTGGGCGCCACCGGCCGCAACTTCGCGGCGGGCATGTCGGGCGGTATCGCCTACGTGTACGACCCGGACGGCGAATTCCACAGCAAGTGCAATATGTCCATGGTGAGCCTGGAAGAGGTGAAGGCGGCCGCCGACCAGCAGGTCGACAAGGCCACCTGGCACAGCCAGCATCGCAATGGCGAACCGGAGGCTGATGAAACCATCCTCAAACGCCTGATTGAGCGCCACTTCAAACACACCGGCAGCACGCGCGCCCGCCTGTTGCTCGACAACTGGAACGAGAGCCGTGCCAAGTTCGTCAAAGTGTTCCCGAGCGAGTACAAGCGCGCCCTGGTGGAAATGGCAGACAACGCCGCGATCGAAGCGGAAACTCAAGCAATCGCTGCGTAAGAGAGGACAGCAAAAATGGGTAAGATCACCGGTTTCATGGAATTCCAGCGCCAGGAAGAAGGCTACCTGGCACCCGAGGCACGCCTCAAGAACTACAAAGAGTTTGTCATCCACCTGACCAACGACCAGGCCAAGATCCAGGGCGCACGCTGCATGGATTGCGGCATCCCGTTCTGCAATTCGGGCTGCCCGGTCAACAACATCATCCCGGACTGGAATGACCTGGTCTACCGCGGCCACTACCGCGAAGCGCTGAACGTGCTGCACTCGACCAATAACTTCCCCGAGTTCACGGGCCGCATCTGCCCGGCACCTTGCGAGAGCGCCTGCACCCTGGGCATCCACGAGCTGCCGGTCGGCATCAAGTCGATCGAGCACAAGATCATCGACGAAGGCTGGGAGCACGGCTGGGTGGTGCCGCAGCCTGCGGCGCAGAAGACCGGCAAGACGGTGGCCGTCGTCGGTTCCGGTCCTGCCGGCCTGGCCGCCGCGCAGCAGCTGGCGCGCGTCGGCCACGACGTGACCGTGTTCGAGAAATCGGACCGTATCGGCGGCCTGCTGCGCTACGGCATCCCCGACTTCAAGATGGAGAAGCACCACATCGACCGCCGCGTCGAGCAGATGGAAGCGGAAGGCGTGAAGTTCCGCACCTCGGTCCTGATCGGCAAGGACTTCCCGACCACCGTCGCCAACATGGCGAAAGAGACCATTTTCCCGGAAGACCTGGAGAAGGAATTCGACGCCGTGGTGATGGCCGGCGGCGCCGAGCAGCCGCGCGACCTGCCGGTGCCGGGCCGTGAGCTGAAGGGTATCCACTTCGCGATGGAATTCCTGCCGCAGCAGAACCGCGTCAACGCCGGCGACAAGGTCAAGGACCAGATCAAGGCCAACGGCAAGCACGTCGTCGTGATCGGCGGCGGCGATACCGGTTCCGACTGCGTCGGCACCTCCAACCGCCACGGCGCGGCCAGCGTCACCCAGTTCGAATTGATGCCAATGCCGCCGGAGCAGGAAAACAAGCCGCTGGTCTGGCCTTACTGGCCGACCAAGCTGCGCACCTCCTCCTCGCACGAAGAAGGCTGCGAGCGCGACTGGGCGGTGGCCACCAAGCGCTTCGAAGGCAAGAACGGCAAGGTGGAAAAGCTGATCGCCTGCCGCGTCGAATGGAAGGACGGCAAGATGAGCGAAGTGCCGAACTCCGAATTCGAAGTGAAGGCCGACCTGGTGCTGCTGGCCATGGGCTTCGTCGCGCCGGTGCAGCAAGTGCTGGACGCATTCAGCGTCGACAAGGATGCGCGCGGCAATGTGCGCGCCGCCACCGAAGGCGAGACCAGCTACAAGACCAGCAAGCCAGGCGTGTTCGCGGCAGGCGACATGCGCCGCGGCCAGTCGCTGGTGGTGTGGGCGATCCGCGAAGGCCGCCAATGCGCGCGCGCCGTCGACGAGTACCTGATGGGCAGCTCGGTCCTGCCGCGCTAATCCCCCGGCACGTCAAGCCCACAGCCCAGTGCGCTTGACGTGCCTGCCCATCAGCGTAAACTGGAGCCACGCACGTCGAAGCGAGGCCCAAATGAACAGCGACAACAGCCGTAAGCCGAACGGCGACCTCGAATGTCGTGTGGTCAGAATCGAATCGTCCTCTACGCATCAAGCGGAAACCTTGAAGGATTTCAAGGACGAAACCCGCAGGAATTTTGACCGCGTCCATACGGAAATCCGCATCCTCACAGGTATGCTTTTTACGGTAATGATGGGGGTGTTCGCACTCCTTGCAAAAATCTACGGCGCTTAGCTTAGCCTGCCATTTCCTCCCCCCCAGTTCTCAGCTGGCATGCCTCGCACAAGTGGAGGTCGCCGGCCGTCCAGGTGCGTCTTTCGTCCGCTCAGGCGCGATTTGATGCAGCTGGTCGCTTTTGCCGCGCTCCGGCACGTGGCCGGATTTATCATTTGCTCAACTTTACAAGGGGAGACACCATGCAGCGCAAAGTTCTTGCAGCATCCTTGCTTTTGTTCGGCAGCGCATTGGCGCAGGCCCAGGTCACCAGCGACGAGCTGCACAAGATGGTGGCCGACGCCCTCAAGGACCGCAGCGTGCCTGCCATGGGCGTGCTGGTCATCCGCAACGGCCAGCCGCAGGCGCAGGCCGTCGCCGGCATCCGCGCCAAAGGCAGCGCGGCGCCAGCCAGCCTGCAGGACAGCTGGCATATCGGCTCCGACGCCAAGGCCATGACCGCCACGCTGGTGGCGCGGCTGGTGGAGCAAGGCAAACTGTCGTGGAGCGCGCCGTTGAAGGAGTTGCTGCCACTGCCCGGCATGCGCGCCGAATATGCCGATGTCACGCTGGCCGACCTGCTGTCGCACCGCGCCGGCCTGCCGCCCAACAGCGACGAAAAACTGATCGAGGCCACGCGCAAGGATTCGCGGCCGCTGCCAGTGCTGCGCATGGAATACGCGCAGCGCGCACTGTCCGAAGCGCCGGTTGGCGCCATTCGTACCGAAGCGCGTTATTCGAACAGCGGCTTCATGATCGCCGCCGCGATCGCGGAGCGTGCCACCGGCAAGCCGTTCGAAGAGCTGATGCAGGAGCAGGTATTCCAGCCGCTCGGCATGCGGGTCGATACCTCGCAGGCGCAACGCGGGCAGCTCCTGGGGCATAAGAAAGGCAAGCCGCTGGCCGGCCCCGGTTCGGACATCCCGCCGTTCTTCGCGCCTGCCGGCGCAACGGTCCGGCTGTCCATGACCGACTGGTCAAAGTTCCTGGTCGACCAGATGGCCGGCGAAAAGGGGCAGGGCAAGCTGCTGTCGCCGGCAGGCTACGCCTACCTGCATGCGCCGCAAGGCGATTCCGGCTCGGCGCTGGGCTGGGGCGTCAGGACCAACTGGCCAGCGCAGGCCCCGATGCGCATGCTGATGCACGCTGGTTCCAACGGTTACTGGAACGCGCTGGTCGCGCTGGCACCGGATCGCCAGGATGGCGTGCTGGTGGTGGCCAACGCAGGCGAAGGCACCGGGGCCGAGCAGCAGGAGATGAAGCTGTTGATGAAGCTGATGTCCGACATCGCCAAGCAGGAAGAAGGCTCGCGGCCTTAGAACTTCGCCGCGATGCTCATCCCGATGCTGCGCGGTGCCAGCCGGTAGCCCTGCACGATCGAGGCCACTTGCGGGTGCTGGATGATCTTGTCCTCGTCGAATGCGTTCTTGATGAAGGCCGTCAGCTGGTAGCGGTCGAGCGAGATGCCGGCGCTCAGGTTGACCGTGTGGTAGCCGGGACGTTCGTAGTCGGTCTGCTCCGGATTGAGCGAGCCTTTGCTCGGCCCCACCCACTGCACGCCGCCCATCACGAACGCGCTGCGCCCGCCGGCGGTGGAGAAGTTGTATTGCGCCGTCACCGTGCCGTTGTACTTCGGTACGCCCTGCACCTGGGCGCCCTTCACCGCGCCGACCACGCCGTTGGCGATGCCTTCGTCGTTCGACAGTTCGGCCTTGACGTAGCCGCCCGCCGCGCCCAGGGTCAGGCCCGCCATCGGCTTGGCCTTGACGTCGAACTCGAAGCCCTTGCTGGTGGCGTTGCCGGCGTTGGCGTTGTAGGTATAGGCGCAGGTCGGCAGGTAGACGCCCTGCTGGATGTTCTTCCACTTCACATAGAACACGTCGGCGTTCACGGCGACACGGCCGCCGAGGAAGCGCGACTTGCTGCCGACTTCATAGCTCCACAGGCTGTCCGGCGCATAGGTCGGCGGACCTGCGGTCAGGCCGTTCTCTTCCAGGTCCGGGCCGCAAGTGGTCGGCGGCACGAAGACGTTGGAGCCGCCCAGGCGGAAGCCCTTGGCGATTGAGGTATAAATGGTGTGGTCGGGCGAGGCCTCCCAGGTCACCGCGTATTTGGGCGTGAAGGCATGCGAAGACAGTGCGGTGCTGCTGTTGTTGCCGGCGCCGGCCAGATAGTTGCTGTTGCGCTGGGTCAGCGTGGATTTGCCTTTCAGGTAGCGCGCACCGACCGTGGCATGCAGCGCCGGCGAGAAGTAGTAATTCACTTCGCCGAAGAGCGAGCTTTGCTTCTCGCGGTAGTGGAATTCGCCGGCGAAGGAATTATCGTTCGGGAAGGCGCCCGGATACGTATCCGGCAGCAGTTCGGGATCCGCGCTCGAGAAGCCGAACTTCGTGAACGTGTCATTGACGCCGAAGATCGGGTCGTTCTCGTTCAGGTTCGTGTGCTGGTTGGAGAAGTAGAAGCCGCCCAGCCAGGTCACCGGCGAGCCGCCGGCCGCGTAAGGCTTGGACGCCAGGCGGAATTCCTGCGAAATCTGGCGCACCGCGTTATTCAGGTAAACCGCCGAGGGCAGGCCGGCGATGGCTTCGATCAGCTCCGGCGGCGCCTTGCCGCCATCGTCGGTCGAGGTCAGGAAGGTCGACAGCGAGTAGCTGTTGTAGGCCGAGCCATTCTGCGTGCGGTCGAATTTGCGCTGGAAGTAGCTGGTGCTGGAAGTCAGGTCGGCCCCGCCCAGGTCCCAGTTGACGGCCAGGTTGGGCGTCAGCAGCTTGTCGATCGACGGTTCGCGCACCTGCTTCTGCGCCTGGTAAGCCGGGCGGTCCAGGTTGAAGGCCGCGATGTCCTTGGCATCCACCCGCTGGTAGTAGACCGACGGCGTGACGGTCAGGTCGCGCGTCGGCGCCCACTTCAGCGCTACGCGCAGTTCCTGGTCGTTGATCCTGTTGATATTGCTGGCCATGACATTGCCGTCGCCGTCCACCTGGTCGATGAAGCCGCCCGCGCGCTGCGCCTGGGCGCCGATGCGCAGGGCCAGTTCGTTGGCAAGCAGCGGGAAATTGCCCACCACATTGGTCGAGAAGCCCGGGCTGCCGCCCTTGGTGGACGAAGCCTCGGCGTAGGCGGTGATCTCCCTCTCCTTCAGGTCCGGCTCGTTCGGCACGAACTTGATGGTGCCGCCCATCGAGCTGGCGCCATACAGGGTCGCCTGCGGGCCGCGCAGCACTTCCACCCGGTCGATGTCGAAGAATTTCGGCTCCACCGTGCCCATGGTGTACAGGTTGCCCACGGTCAGCGACACATCGCCCAGGTAGATACCGACAGTCGCTTGCCCGGCCGCCGAACTGATGCCGCGGATTTCGATATTCGAGGTGCCCGGCCCGGCGCCGCCGTTGCCGGTGGCGGCAGTGAAGGAAATATTCGGCACGGCCCGCGTCAGGTCGGTGAAGTCGTCCACCTGCTGCGACAGCAACGAGGCGCCGCTGATGGCGGAAATGCTCATCGCCACCTTATTCGGGTCTTCTTTGCGCTTCTGTGCGGTAACGGTGACAACTTCGATCTTGTCGCTTTCCGCCAAAACCTGGGCCGAAATGGCCGCCAGGGAGCAAGCCAGGACCGTCCGACGAATTTTCATGCTTGAAATTCCTTCAAATTAGCCAAAGTAGTAAAAATAACAGGAATTTGCTGCCTTGCAGCAGCTAACTGGTAGTCAATAGGCGTTTCAATTTGTAAATTGCTGACTCGGGGGTTAGTAGTGTTGTATTATTTCCCTCTTGTGATGGGCCGGTCCGGCTCCCAGGGCGCTGCAAGCAGAGATAAGCGTTTCTGAATTACAATGTGGTATTAAGAACAAAGAGCGATATCAGTGCCGAACCTCGTCGAAATCCGCGATTTACACTTCAGCTATGGAAAACGGGCCATCCTGTCCGGCCTCCATATGGACTTCCCGCGCGGGAAGGTGGTGGCGGTCATGGGCGGTTCCGGCAGCGGCAAGACCACGGTGCTGCGCCTGATCGGCGGCCAGTTGCGTCCGCAGAAGGGTGCCGTCAACGTCGAAGGCCAGATCGTTCACCAGTTGAAGACCAAAGAGCTGTACGTGCTGCGCCGCAAAATGGGCATGCTGTTCCAGCACGGCGCCCTGTTCACCGACCTGAGCGTGTATGAAAACGTGGCTTTCCCGCTGCGCGAACATACCGACCTGCCGGAAGAATTGATCCGCGACCTGGTGCTGATGAAGCTGCACGCGGTCGGCCTGCGCAATGCCGCACGCCTCAAGCCCGGCGAGATTTCCGGCGGCATGGCCCGCCGGGTGGCCCTGGCGCGCTCGATCGCGCTGGATCCGCAACTGATCATGTATGACGAGCCGTTCGCCGGCCTCGACCCGATTTCGATGGGCGTGACCGCCAACCTGATCCGCAACCTGAACGACGCGCTCGGTTCGACCACCATCCTCGTGTCCCACGACGTGAAGGAGTCGTTCCAGATCGCCGACTATGTGTATTTCCTGTCGCAGGGCAAGATCGTGGCCCACGGCACCCCGGATGACATGATGGTTTCGACCGACCCTTACGTGAAGCAGTTCGTGCATGCGGAGGCGGATGGCCCCGTGCCCTTCCACTATCCGGGCAAATCGCTGGCCGAAGACCTGGGCCTGGGAGCGCGCCGATGATGCGCCGTTTCCTGCTCAGCGTGGGCGGTGGCGCGCGCGATTATGTCGAAAGTATTGGCCTGTCGGCCCGGACTTTCTTTACCATGCTGGGGTTGTCGCCCGGCCTGCTGCGCCGTCCGCGCCTGCTGGTCGAACAGTTGCACGTGATCGGCAATTATTCGCTGCTGATCATCATCCTGTCCGGCCTGTTCGTCGGTATGGTGCTGGGCCTGCAGGGCTACTACACGCTGAACAAGTATGGCGCCTCCGAGTCGCTGGGCCTGCTGGTCGCGCTGGGCCTGACCCGCGAACTGGGGCCGGTGATCACCGCCCTGCTGTTTGCCGGCCGTGCCGGCACCTCGCTGACGGCGGAGATCGGCCTGATGAAGGCCGGCGAGCAATTGTCGGCCATGGAAATGATGGCCGTGAACCCGATCCAGCGCGTGCTGGCGCCGCGTTTCTGGGCCGGCGTGATTTCGGTGCCGCTGCTGACGGCCATGTTCAGCGCCGTGGGTATCCTGGGCGGCTACCTGGTCGGCGTGGAGCTGATCGGGGTTGACGAAGGCGCGTTCTGGTCGCAGATGCAGGGCGGCGTCGACGTGTGGAATGACGTCTTCAATGGATTCGTGAAAAGTGTGGTGTTCGGTATCGCCATCACTTTTATCGCGCTGTACCAGGGCTATGAGGCCCAGCCTACCCCGGAAGACGTTTCCGGTGCGACGACGCGCACAGTGGTCATCTCCTCGCTGATGATCTGGTGGCTCGACTTCATGCTGACGGCGCTGATGTTCAGCAAGTAAAGAACAAAGGATTAGACATGCAACGTAAATCTCTCGACATCTGGGTGGGTCTGTTTATCGTCATGGGCGCGGCAGCCCTGATGTTCCTGGCCTTGAAGGCCGGCAACCTCGGTTCGATGGCTTTCGGTAAGACTTACCAAGTGACAGCACGCTTCGACAATATCGGTTCGCTGCGGCCACAGGCTGCGGTCAAGGCCTCCGGCGTGGTGGTGGGCCGTGTCGCGTCGATCGGTTTCGACGACAAGGTGTATAAAGCCGTGGTGACCCTGGACATGGAAGAAGGCTTCAAGTTCCCGAAAGACAGCTCGGCCAAGATCCTGACCGCGGGCCTGCTGGGCGAACAGTACGTTGGCATCGAAGCCGGCGGCGACGAGAAGAACCTGGTGGCCGGCGACCGCATCGCCCGCACCCAGTCCGCCACCGTGCTGGAAGACTTGATCAACCAATTCATCTACAGCAAGGCAGCCGAAGGAAAGGACTCCTCCCAATGAGCAAATTCCGTACACTTGCCCTGAGCCTGGCCGTGGCGGGCGCGCTGAGCGGTTGCGCCACCAGCGGCAATCCGAACGACCCATTCGAAGGCTATAACCGCGCCGTCTTCAAGTTCAACGACAAGGTTGACGAAGTAGCACTGAAACCGGCCGCCACCGCCTACAAGAATGTCACCCCGGGCTTTTTCCAGACTGGTGTGAACAACTTCTTCGGCAACCTGGCCGACGTCTGGACCGCCGCCAACAACTTGATGCAAGGCAAGGTCGGCGACGGCATGTCCGACCTCATGCGCGTGGCCCTGAACTCGACCTTCGGCCTGCTGGGCGTGCTGGACATCGCTTCCGAGGCGGGTTTGCAGAAGCATAAGGAAGATTTCGGCCAGACCCTGGGCTCCTGGGGCGTGCCGTCCGGCCCTTACCTGATGCTGCCGCTGCTGGGCCCGTCGACCGTGCGCGACACCGTGGCCTTGCCGGCCGACATCTACGCCGACCCGTGGCAATACAAGGATCCTGTCAACGTGCGCAATATCGGCACCGTTACCCGTGTGGTGGACCAGCGCGCAGCCCTGCTGGACGCCTCCACCCTGCTGGAAGATGCTGCCCTCGACCGTTACGAGTTCATCCGCGACGGTTATATGCAGCGCCGCAATAGCCAGGTGTACGATGGCGAAGACGGCCCGAAGGGCAAGCAGAAGAAGGCGGAGCTGGAGGACGAGGCTGAAAAGCCGGCCCAAGCTATAATCCCGGAACCGGCTGAAACCAAAAACAGCCTGTGATCCGGAAGACAACCCCTACATAGGTAAAGCAATAATGAAACTGATCAAACAACTGATCGCGGTCGCCACGGTCACTTTTGCCACCAGCGCGCTGGCCGCCCCCGCCCCTTCCAATGAAGCACCGGACGCGCTGGTCAAGCGCATCAGCTCCGAAGTGCTGGAAACCGCCAAGAACGACAAGGATATCCAGGCCGGCAACCAGAAGAAGGTGATGGACCTGGTGGAAACCAAGATCCTGCCGTATGTCGACTTCCAGCGCATGACTTCCCTGGCCGCCGGCCGCTACTGGCGCGAAGCCACCCCGGAACAGCAGAAGCAGCTGGCCGCGGAATTCCGCACCCTGCTGATCTTCACCTACTCGGGCGCGCTGTCCCAGGTGAAAGACCAGACCGTCGACTTCAAGCCGCTGCGCGCCTCGCCGGGCGACAGCGAAGTGGAAGTGCGTTCCCAGGTGAACCAGCCGCGCGGCGAACCGATCCAGCTGAACTACCGCGTCGCCAAGACCGACGGCGGCTGGAAGATCTATGACATCAACGTGCTCGGCGCCTGGCTGGTGGAAGCCTACAAAGGCACTTTTGCTTCGGAAATCTCGAAGGGCGGCATCGACGGCCTGATCAAGACCCTGTCCGAAAAGAACAAGAAACTGGCTTCCAAGCCGCTCAAGACTGCAGGTAAATAATGCCTGATACCGCCGCTTCCAACCAACTGTCCCTGAAGTCGCTGACCGTGGCCAACGCCACGGAAGCGCTGGAACAGGGCCTGGCCGCGCTGCGCGCCGGCCAGACCGTGTTCGACCTGGGGGCGGTGGAAGCGGTGGATTCCGCTGCCGTGTCGGTCATGCTGGCCTGGCAGCGCGCCGCCGCCCAGAACGGCAGCAGGCTGGAACTGCGCAACCTGCCGGAACAGCTCAAGAGCCTGACCAAGCTCTATGGCGTGTGCACGCTCGTGTCGCCCGCCGACCTGCATCATCATTGACCCCCGCCTCACCCCCGCCGTTGATTAGCGGTATCAGGGGCCAACAGGCTGCGCCTGTCAGCACCTGACACCGGAAATCGTTGACTCGGCGAGCCCGAAGCAAATTTCCAATATAATTGACCGTCTACCGCGCCTGATGAGCGCGCGCCTTTGCAACGGTCGCCGTTGTCCCAGTTATCTATACAAGTAAGCATGACAGCAATCGAAATCAGCAACGTCGAAAAGCGCTACAAGGCGCTGCAGGCGCTCGGCGGCGTGTCCCTGAAAATCGAAGAGGGCGAGTTCTTCGGCTTGCTTGGTCCGAACGGGGCGGGCAAGACCACCCTGATCTCGATCATCGCCGGCCTGATCCGCGCCGATGCCGGCAGCGTGAAGATCCACGGCCACGATGTCGTCAGCGACTTCCGCGCGGCGCGCAAGATGCTGGGCGTGGTGCCGCAGGAGCTGGTGTTCGATCCCTTCTTCACCGTACGCGAAACGCTGCGCCTGCAGTCCGGCTACTTCGGCCTGGCCAACAACGACAGGTGGATCGACGAGGTGATGGAAGAGCTGGGCCTGGCCAACAAGGCCGACACCAATATGCGCGCCCTGTCCGGCGGCATGAAGCGCCGCGTGCTGGTGGCGCAGGCGCTGGTGCACAAGCCGCCCGTGATCGTGCTGGACGAGCCGACCGCCGGCGTCGACGTCGAACTGCGCCAGACCCTGTGGAAGTTCATCACGCGCCTCAACCGCGAAGGCCACACCATCGTGCTGACCACGCACTACCTGGAAGAGGCGCAAGCCATGTGCAAGCGCGTCGCCATGCTCAAGCTGGGCAAGGTGGTGGCGCTGGATACCATGTCGCAGCTGATCCGCCGCATCTCCGGCTCGCAACTGGTGCTGCACCTGCCGCACAACCAGTTGCCGGAAGACTTGCAGCCGCTGCTCAACCACCCGCCGGAAGACCACAAGTACAGCCTGCGCATCAACGACTACGCGGAAGTGGAGCGCATCCTGGCCCGCCTGCGCGAAAGCGGCGTGGCCATCGACGAGATGCAGCTGCAGCAGGCCGACCTGGAAGACATCTTCCTGCAAATCATGGACGAGAACATCGTATGATCACCACCGGCTTCCGCACCCTGGTCTACAAGGAAACCCTGCGCTTCTACAAGGTCGCCACGCAAACCATCGCCGCGCCGATCCTGACGGCCATGCTGTACCTGCTGATCTTCGGCCACGTGCTGTCGGGCCGGGTCGAGGTCTATCCCGGCGTGACCTACACCGCCTTCCTGATCCCCGGCCTGGTGATGATGAGCGTGCTGCAGAACGCCTTCGCCAATTCCTCGTCCTCGCTGATCCAGTCCAAGATCACCGGCAACCTGGTGTTCGTGCTGCTGACGCCCCTGTCGCACTGGGAGATCTTCTCCGCCTACGTGCTGGCCTCGATGGTGCGCGGCATCACTGTCGGCTTCGGCGTGTTCGCCATTACCGCCTGGTTCGCGCACCTGAGCTTCACGGCGCCGCTGTGGATCCTGGTGTTCGCCCTGCTGGGCGCCGCCATCCTCGGCACCATGGGCCTGATCGCCGGCATCTGGGCCGAGAAGTTCGACCAGCTGGCCGCCTTCCAGAATTTCCTGATCGTGCCGCTGACCTTCCTGGCCGGCGTGTTCTATTCGATCCATTCGCTGCCGCCGTTCTGGCTGGCCGTATCGCATGCCAACCCGTTCTTCTACATGATCGACGGCTTCCGCTACGGCTTCTTCGGGCAGTCCGACGTGAACCCCTGGGTCAGCGTTGCCATTGTCGCCGCCTTCCTGGTGGCGCTGGCGCTGCTCGCCATCAAACTGCTGCGCAGCGGCTACCGCCTGCGCCACTGAATTATTGAGGAATCCAAAGTGACCACTACTCCAGAAGCCATCCACGGCTATATCGCCGCCGGCCTCGAATGCACCCACCTGCAGGTGGAAGGCGACGGCCAGCACTTCCAGGCCGTGATCGTGTCGCCTGCCTTCGCCGGCAAGCGCCTGATCCAGCGCCATCAGCTGGTGTATGCCGCGCTGGGCGACCGCATGCGCGAGGAAATCCACGCGCTGTCGATGAAAACCCTGACCCCAGAAGAATTCCAAGGATAAGCCCGACATGGACAAACTGCTCATCACCGGCGGCAAGCGCCTGGTCGGCGACATCAAGATTTCCGGCGCCAAGAACGCTGCCCTGCCCATCCTGTGCGCCGGCCTGCTGACCGCAGGCGACCTGGAACTGGCCAACGTGCCACTGCTGCACGACGTGGCGACCATGCTCAAGCTGCTGCGCCAGACCGGCCTGTCGGTCGAGCAGGATGGCGAGAAGGTCAAGCTGAACGGCGCGAAGATCGACAAGTTCGAAGCGCCTTATGAGCTGGTGAAAACCATGCGCGCGTCGATCCTGGTCCTGGGCCCGCTGCTGGCGCGCTTCGGCGAAGCCAAGGTGTCGCTGCCGGGCGGCTGCGCCATCGGTTCGCGCCCGGTCGACCAGCATATCAAGGGCTTGAAGGCGCTGGGCGCCGAGATCAGCATCGACGGCGGTTACATCTACGCCAAGTGCAAGAAGCTGAAGGGCGCCCGCATCGTGACCGACATGATCACCGTGACCGGCACCGAGAACCTGCTGATGGCGGCTACCCTGGCCGAAGGCGAGACCGTCCTGGAAAACGCGGCGCGCGAGCCGGAAGTGACCGACCTGGCCAACCTGCTGGTGGCCATGGGTGCGAAGATCGAAGGCATCGGCACCGACCGCCTGGTGATCCAGGGCGTGCCCGCGCTGCACGGCGCGAAGCATGAAGTGATTTCCGACCGCATCGAAGCGGCCACCTTCCTGTGCGCCGTGGCGGCTGCCGGCGGCGACATCACCATCCGCAACACCCGCACCGACATCTTCGACGTGGCGCTGGACAAGCTGCGCGAGATGGGCGTGGAACTGACCGTGGGCGACAACTGGATCCGCGCCAGGATGGACCAGCGCCCGAAGCCGGTGTCGTTCCGCACCACCGAATACCCGGGCTTCCCGACCGATATGCAGGCGCAGTTCATGGCCGTGAACCTGATCGCCAGCGGCAGCAGCAAGGTCACCGAAACCATCTTCGAAAACCGCTTCATGCACGTGCAGGAAATGAACCGCCTCGGCGCCAAGATCTCGATCGACGGCAATACCGCCTATATCGACGGCGTCGAACAGCTGATCGGCGCGCCCGTGATGGCGACCGACCTGCGCGCCTCGGCCTCGCTGGTCATCGCCGGCCTGGCTGCCAAGGGCGAAACCCTGGTGGACCGCATCTACCACCTGGACCGCGGCTATGACCGCATGGAAGTGAAGCTTTCCGCCGTTGGCGCCAATATCACCCGCATCAAATAAACATGGAACTTATCCTCGCCCTGTCGAAAGGCCGGATCTTCGAAGACACGATGCCGCTGCTGGAAGCGGCCGGCATCACCGTCACCGAAAATCCGGAAACCTCCCGCAAGC
>CBHWEO010000136.1:0-14549 GCA_966112955.1 uncultured Duganella sp.
ACCCGCTCGCCGCCCGGGAAGTTGAACACGGCCGGCTCCAGCAGGGCCTTGCGCAGCAGGCGCGGCACCCGTTCGTACAGTTCGAACACGTGCTGCTTGGCATAGCGCTCATTGCCGCCGAACAGTTCGTCGCCGCCATCGCCGCCGAACATGCGCTGCACGCCGTCCGCCTTGGCCAGGCGCGCGCAGTAAAAGGCCGGCACCGCCGAGGCGTTGCCGAAAGGCTGGTCGAACACGGCCGCCACTTGCGGGATGGCAGCCGCCACGTCGTCCGGCGTCACATAGTATTCATGGTGCTTGGTGCCGAAATGGCGCGAGGCGATGCGCGCGTATTCCATTTCGTCGTAGCCCTGGGCTTCGAAACCGATCGAGTAAGTGTCGGCCGGCACGCCGGCCACCTGGGTCAGCATACCCGCGATGGTCGAGCTGTCGGTGCCGCCGGACAGGAAGGCGCCCACCTTGCGCCCGGCCGACGCGTCCCGCACGCTCTGGCGCAGCACGGCCAGGAAGTCTTCCTTCAGTTCGCCGAACGAGCGCTGCCCGTCTTCCTGGAACTGCATGCGCCAGTAGCAGTGTTCTTCGACGCGGCCCTGGCGGTAGTGCAGGTAATGGCCGGGCAGCAGGCGCTGCTGGCCCTGGTACACGGTGCCGGGTGACGGCACCATGTGGAAGTAGACGTAGTTGTACAAGCCCTGGTGGTCCAGCACGCCCGGCGTGCGCGGGTGGCGCAGGATGCTGTCGGCCGAACTGCCGAACACCAGGGTTTCGCCGGCCAGTTGCCAGCTCAGGGGCTGCACGCCCATGCGGTCGGCCACCAGCAGCGCTTCGCCGCTGCGCTCGTCGAGGATGGCCACGCTGAACACGCCGGTCAATTGGCGGCACAGGCGCTCCGGCTGCCCTTGCTCCCACAGCGCGGCCAGCGTGGCGGCCACGCCCTGCTCGGCAGCCTGTTGCGCCAGCGCGGCATCGGCCAGGCCGGGCGCACCCCACACCGCCACCAGCACGCCGTTCCGCTGCAGCACATGGGCCTGGTCGGCGGCGGCCGCCACCGCGGCCGCGCTGCGCGGCGCGTGGGCGCTCTGCACGGCGCTGCCGTCGAAGCGCGCCAGCGGCTGGGCCATCGCCGCGATCACGCCGGGCGCATCACCCGCAAAGCCCAGCCAACCACACAATCCACTCATCTTGTTTCCTCTTTCAGCGCTTCAATACGATCATCACGGCATGCAGCGGCGCCAGCACGAAGGTTTGCGGGTCGGTGCGCCAGTGCTGCCGCAGCACGTGCCGCGGCAGGGGCCGCGCATGGCGCACGCGGTGCAGCATGTCGGCCACGAAGCTGCGGCGCAGGCCGCGCACGGCGGCACGGGTGTCCGCCGCCTGCCGGGAATTCAGCGTGAACAGGCGCGGCAAGGCCTTCTTGTATTTGATTTCGTAGTGCAGGCGGGTCAGCGAATGCTCGGTGCCCCAGCCCGACCCGGCGAACACGTTGACGCCCTTGCCATAGGTGCACTCGACCATGTCGGAGAAGGCGATGCGCGGCGTCAGGCGCGACAGTTCGAGCCAGAACAGGTAATCCTCGCCGGCGTACACGAACTCGGCGCGGAAGCGCAGCGCGGGGAAGCGCGCGAAGCGGTACACCACGGTCGAGGTGCCGATGATGTTGCCGCCCAGGATCTGGTCGAACATGCTGCCCGCGAAGCTGTGCAGCCGCGGACCGGCCTGCAGGGCCGGGTGCTGTTCCGGCGTGATGCGGCCGGCGCGGCGGAAGGCGCCCACCGTCTGCCCCAGCTGGTAATGGTCGGCGAAATAGAAGTCGTAGCCTTCTTCCAGCGCGGCCACGGCGCGCGCCAGGTGGCTCGGCGTCCATTCATCGTCGGAGTCGAGGAAGGCGACATATTCCGTGCCGGCCGGCACGCTGTCGAGGCCCTTGTTGCGGGCGGCCGCCGGGCCGCCATTGGGCTGCTCGATGATGAGGATACGTTCCTCGTTGCCGGGCAACAGTTCGGCCAGCTCGCTGCGCGCGGGAATCGGCGACTGGTCGTCCACGATGACGAGGATCCAGTCCACGCCGCCCTCCTGGGCCAGCACGGAACGTATGGCCTTGGCGAGGATGCCGGATTGCTTCTGGTAATAGGGAATGACGATGGCGACGCGTGCGGACATGCGGCAGCTCCTTTAAACCAAGACTTCGACGGCAGCCGGGTGGCTGAGGAATGAGGCGGGGCTGGCGGTGGCGCCGTAAGCTCCCGATTGCAGCACGACCACCAGGTCGCCGGGCTGGGCCTGGCCCAGTTCCATCTGGTCGGCCAGCAGGTCGAGCGGGGTGCACAGCGGCCCCACCACGGAGGCTTGCTCGCGCGGCCCGCCGGCCACTTTGGTGCCGATCACCACGGGATAATTCTTGCGGATCACCTGGCCGAAATTGCCGGACGCCGACAGGTGGTGGTGCAGGCCGCCGTCGGTCACCAGGAACACCTGGCCGCGCGATTCCTTGCGGTCCACCACGCGGCAGACATAGGCGCCCGCCTCGCCCACCAGGTAGCGGCCCAGCTCGATCACCACTTGCGCGCCCTGCAGGCGTGGCCGCACCTCGTCGAGGATGCGCGCCAGGTTGTGGCCGACAGCGGCCAGGTCGAGCCGCTCCTCGCCGGGGAAATAGGGGATGCCGAAGCCGCCGCCGATATTCAGGATGCGCGGCGCGCGCGGCGCCGCTTCGGCCAGGCGCAGGGCCAGGGCGAAGGTCTTTTCGTGCGCGTCCTGCAGCGCGGCCGCCTTCAGGTTCTGCGAGCCGCTGAAGATGTGGAAGCCGTGGAAATCCAGGCCCAGCGCGCCGATCCGCGCCAGCATGGCCGGCACCCGCTCGGCATCCACACCGAACTGCTTGGGACCGCCGCCCATCTTCATGCCGGACGATTTCAGTTCGAAGTCCGGATTCACGCGCACGTTCACCTTGGGCACGATGCCAAGGCGCTGGCCGATGGCGGCGGCGCGCTCCATCTCGCCTTCCGATTCCAGGTTCAGCACGATGCCGGCGGCGATCGCGCACGACAGTTCGGCCTCGCCCTTGCCGGGGCCGGCGAAACTGATATTGGCCGGGTCCATCACGGTGTCCAGCGCCACGCGCAATTCGCCGCCGGACGCGACGTCGATACCATCCACCAGGGTGGCCATATGCTGCACCACGGCCGGCATCGGGTTGGCCTTCATGGCGTAGTGCAGGTGGACGTCGGCCGGCAGCGCGGCGCGCAATTCGGCCACGCGCCGGCTCATGGCGGCCCGCGAGTAAGCGTAGAACGGGGTCTGGCCGACGCGGGCCGCCAGGCGCGGCAGCGGGATGCCGCCAATCAGCAGGCAATCATCTTCGACGGCGAATTGCAGCAGGGGCGCGTGCTGGGGGCGGTTCATGCGCCCTCCGCGAACACGTTCTCGTACTGGGTCGACAGCAGCTTGCGGTCGATCTTGCCGTTCGGGTTGCGCGGCAGGCTGGCTTCGGCAATCACCACTTTCTGCGGCAGCATATAGGCCGGCAGGTGGGGCTTGAGCGCGGCCAGCAGGTCGGAGGCGGTCAGGGCGACGCCTTCGCGCGGCAGGGCCACAACCACGATAGCCTGGCCCAGGGCCGGGTGCTTGACGCCCAGCGCGGCCGCTTCGGCCACCTGGTCGCGCGCATACACCACCTCCTCCACCTCGGTCGGCGAGACGCGGTAGCCGGAAGTCTTGATCATTTCATCGTTGCGGCTGATGAAGTAGAGGAAGCCTTCCTCGTCCTTGCGCACGGTGTCGCCCGACCACACGGCCAGTTCCGGCAGCGGCAGGCCATAGTGCAGCGGGGCGATGGGCTTGAAGCGTTCGGCGGTCTTGGCCGGGTCGTTCCAGTAGCCCAGCGACACCAGCGCGCCACGGTGCACCAGCTCGCCCGGCTCGCCCGGCGCGCATTCGCTGCCGTCGGGGCGCAGCACCATCACTTCCGCATTCGGGATGGCCTTGCCCATGGAATCGGGCCGGCGGTCCAGTTCTTCCGGCGGCAGGAAGGTGGAGCGGAAGGCTTCGGTCAGGCCGTACATCAGGTAGGGCTTGGCGTTCGGCAGTGCCTTGCGCAGCGCGTCGAGGGTGGGTTTCTGCATGGCGCCACCCGAATTGGTCAGGTAGCGCAGCGTGCAGTCGGCCGGCCAGGGCAGCGGCGCCAGCTGGATCCACAGCGGCGGCACGGCGGCCAGGCCGGTGATGTTCTCGGCCACCACGGCATTCAGCACGTCGCGCGGCAGCAGGTGGTTGATCAGCACGGCCGTGGCGCCGACGTGGAAGGCGGTGGTCAGCTGGCTCAGGCCATAATCGAAGCTGAGCGGCAGCACCGCCAGCAGGCGGTCCTGCGGCGTGTTCTGCAGGTAGCTGGAGACGCTGACGGCGCCCGCCACCATGTTCCGGTGCGACAGCACCACGCCCTTCGGCTTGCCGGTACTGCCCGAGGTGTACAGGATGGCCGCCATGTCGCCGTCGATGGCGCGGTGCGGCTTGCATTCGGCCGGGGTGGCGGCCAGGGCGGCCTCCCAGCCCTGCACGCTGGCGCCGGCCAGTTGCGGCGGCGTGCCATTGCCCACCACCAGCACGGTGCGCAAATCGCGGCAATGGGCCAGCGCATCCTGCAGCAGGCGCAGGCGGTCGACCGAGGTCACCAGCACGCGCACATTGCAGTCGGCCAGGATGTAGGCCACCTGTTCCGGCTTGAGCAGCGGATTGACCGGCACGAACACGCCGCCGGCCGCGGCCGCGCCGAACATGGCGGCCACGTTCTCGATATTCTTTTCCATGTAGACGGCGACGCGCTCGCCGCGCTCCAGGCCGCCGGCCAGCAGGACGCTCGCGCTCTGGCGCACCAGCCCGGCCAGGGCCGCATAATCGAGGCGGCGCGCGCCGTAGACCAGGGCTTCGGCGGCGGGGGTGCGCTGCGCCGAGCGGAACAGCAGGTCGTGAATCAGGTCGCTCATGGCGTTTCTTGGGATGGTTGACGATGCGTCCGCAATATTAACATTTTATAATCTCTGCGAAGCGGTTTAAGGGGCCAAAAGACACAAAATTCGAGTACAAAAACACAACATTTGTGACTATTTGGTAACGCATTGTGTTTTAATCAAGTTTTACCGCCGCGCCTGCCGCAAGCAGGTTATACTTCTTTGGTGCCATTTTTGAAACGGCTGCCGGCATGGGCAATGTGAGAATTTCCAATATCGATGACAACACGGTCGCCGCGGCCGCCTCCCCCCAAGTAACGCCAAGCTGGCCGCGCTCGCGCCTGCCGGTGGGGCCGGTGCTGTCGCTGGCTTCTTTCCGCAGGGGCAACTACCGCAACGTGCCTTCCATCCTCGACGCGGGCGCGCGGCGCTATGTGACCAGCGGCCGCGTCGCCATCGCCCAGGCCTTGCGCCTGGCCGGGGTGCAGGCGGGCGACGCGGTACTGGTGCCGTCCTACCATTGCGCGTCGATGGTGGAGCCGGTGATCTGGGCCGGCGCCACGCCCGTGTTCTACCGCGTCAATCCGGACGCCTCGGTCAACCTGGAGGACGTGGCCAACAAGCTCGACGGCCGCTGCAAGGTGCTGATGGCCACCAATTACTTCGGCTTCCCGCAGGATGGCCCGGCGCTGCGCGCTTTCTGCGACCAGCATGGCTTGCTGCTGCTGGAGGACTGCGCCCATTCCTTCCTCGGCCTGTCGGGCGGGCAGCCGATCGGTTCCTGGGGCGATTACGCGATCGCCTCGAGCATGAAGTTCTTCCCGATCTATGAAGGCGGCTGCCTGGTCTCCGCGCGCCGCCCGCTGGATGGCGTGCAGTTGCACTCGGCCGGCGCGGGCTTCGAGGCCAAGGCCATGCTGAACACGCTGGAGGATGGCTGGAGCTACGGCCGGCTGGGCTTGCTGCGCGCCCTGGTGTGGGCGCCGATGCAGCTGAAGTCCATCCTGTGGCGCCAAATCAAGGCGCGGCGCGACCCGGCGGCGGCCCCGCTGGCGCCCGGCTCCTCGGATGGCGGTTTCGGCTTCGACCCGCTGTGGCTGAACAAGCGCTCCTCGCTGTTTTCGCGCGCCATCCTGCACCTGGTGTCGCGCAACCGCATGGGCGCGTTGCGCCGCCGCCACTACCAGCGCCTGCAGGAAGCGCTATCCGGCCTGCCGGGCTGCCGCCCGCTGTTCGCGCAACTGCCGGACGGCGTCTACCCCTGGGTATTCCCGCTGCAGGTCGACGAACCGCAAACCCTGTTCCGCACCCTGAAGTCGCAAGGCGTGCCGGTGGTGCGCTTCGGCGAATTCCTGTGGCCGGGCGTGGATGCCAGCGTGTGCGCCAACAGCGTGACCCTGTCGCGCCACGTGCTGCAACTGCCCTGCCACCAGGAATTGCGGCCGGAAGAAATGGAATGGATGATCGAACAGGTACGCAGCGCCGTGCTGGCGCAGGAGGCCAAAGCCCGATGAAATGGACCCTGCAGCCGGCCAGCACCCTGGCCGCCCAGCCCGCGCTGGCCGAGGCGTGGCGCAACTTCAACGCCGCCACCACCCGCACCCCCCTGCTGGAACCGGAATTCGTGCTGCCACTGCTGGAATGCTTCGGCGACGGCAGCGAACTGCTGGCCATCGGCCGCGGCCAGGACGGCCAGTTGGTGGCGATGGGCATCCTGGCGCGCCAGGGCCGCGCCGGCTGGAGCACCTTCCAGCCGTCCCAGGCACCGCTTAGCCTGTGGATGCATGCCGCCCTGCCGCCGCTGGAAGAGATCCTGGCCAGCCTGCTGCGCGCCCTGCCCGGCTGGCCGCTCCTGTTCAGCCTGACCCAGCGCGACCCGCAGCTGGAACTGCGCCCGGCGGACGGCCCCACCATCGGCAGCGACGACTATATCCGCACCGCCCATATCACCCTGGCCGGCAGCTTTGCCGATTTCTGGGCGGCGCGCGGCAAGAACCTGCGCAACAACCTGAAAAAGCAGCGCTCGCGCCTGGAAAAGGAGGGCACGGTGACCCGCCTGCAAGCGGCGCGCGCGCCGGAAGAGATGGCCGAGGCCATCGCCGACTATGGCCGGCTCGAAAGCGCCGGCTGGAAAGCCGGGCTGGGCACGGCGGTGCACCCGGACAATGCCCAGGGCCGCTTCTACCGCAGCATGCTGGAAGGCTTCGCCCGCCGCGGCGCCGCCTGCGTCTACCGCTACCGCTTCAACGAGCAGGTGGTGGCGGTCGACCTGTGCATCGAGGGCCACGGCTGCGTCATCGTGCTGAAAACCACCTACGACGAGAGCGTGCCGGCCAGCCTGTCGCCGACCCTGCTCATGCGCGAGGAATGCGTGCAGCACCTGTTTGACGAGCAGCGTTTCGCCCGCCTGGAGTTCTATGGCAAGGTGATGGAATGGCACACGCGCTGGACCGAGGAAATCCGGACCATGTACCATGTCAACCTTTATCGCTGGCCAGGCATGCTGCCGCTGCACAACCTGATCCGCAACCGCCATGTGCTGGCGGCCCAGTGGCGCGCCCGTTTGGCGCCGCGCCCGGCGCCGCCCGTGGCGGAACACCCAACCACGGAGTAAACCGATGCTGTACCTGCAAGAAGTCAAAACCATCCTGACCGACGTCCTGGCCCTGGGCCCTGCCGGCCAACACCTGGAAGCCGATTCCGCCCTGCTGGGCAGCCTGCCCGAGCTGGACTCGATGGCCGTGGTGCAGCTGATCGGCGCCCTGGAAGAACAGTTCGGCTTCACCGTCGACGATGACGAAATCAGCGCCGCCACCTTTGCCACCCTGGGCAGCCTGGCCAACTTCGTCCAGTACAAGCTGACGGCATGATGCCCGCCGCCGCGCCACAGCCCCTGTTCCTTGCTTCCGGCGCGGCGGCACGTTTTGGCCTGTACCATGCGCCGGCGGCGCCTTGCCGCGGCGCCTGGCTCTACCTGCACCCGTTTGCCGAGGAAATGAACAAGGCGCGCCGCATGGCGGCCTTGCAGGCGGTCGCGCTGGCGGCGCAGGGCTGGGCCGTGCTGCAGCTGGACCTGCACGGCTGCGGCGACAGCGCCGGCGATTTCGGCGAAGCCACCTGGGACGGCTGGCGCGCCGACGTGGCGCTCGGCCTGGACTGGCTGCAGGCCACGCTCGGCACCCAGTTGCCGCAGGCGCCCGGCTTGTGGGGCTTGCGCCTGGGCGCCCTGCTGGCGATCGACTATGCCCACCGTCCCGGCGGCATGGCGCCGTCGCAGCTGCTGCTGTGGCAACCGGTGCTGCAGGGGGCCAGCCACCTGACCCAGTTCCTGCGCCTGAAAGTGGCGGCCCAGATGCTGGGCGACGGCGCCGCCGACGGCGGTACGGCCGCGCTGCGCCAGGCCTTGGCCGCCGGCGAAGCGCTGGAAATTGCCGGCTATGCATTGCATCCCGCCCTGGCCGCGGCCCTGGACGAGCTGGATGCGGCACGCCTGCCGCCGCCCTGTCCGGTGCATTGGCTGGAAGTGGTGGCGGCCGCCGGCCGCCCGCTGCCGGTAGCCGCCCAGCGCATAGCGCAGTCCTGGCAGCAAGCCGGCTGCCTGCTGCACAGCGCCACGGCGCCCGGTCCGCAATTCTGGGCCACCCAGGAAATCGCCGAGGCGCCGGCCTTGCTGCAAGCCACGCTGGCAGCGCTGGAGGAGGGTTGCCATGCTTGAGGAACGGGCGCTGGCCTTCCACTGCCAGGGCGAGCCGCTGGTCGGCATCCTCAGCCCGGCCGCTGCGCCGGCGCGGCGCGGCGTGCTGATCGTGGTGGGCGGGCCGCAATACCGGGCCGGCAGCCATCGCCAGTTCACCCTGCTGGCGCGCCACCTGGCGGCCGCCGGCATTCCCGCCTTGCGCTTCGACTATCGCGGCATGGGCGACAGCGGCGGCGGGGCTCGCACTTTCGAGGCGGTGCAGGACGATATCCGCTGCGCCATCGACGCGTTCCAGGCCCAGGTGCCGGGCTTGCAGGAAGTGGTGCTGTGGGGCTTGTGCGATGCGGCGGCGGCGGCGCTGTTCTATGGCCACCGCGCCGCGCGCGTCGCCGGGCTGGTGCTGCTCAATCCCTGGGCGCGCAGCGCCGGCGGGCTGGCGCGCGCCACCCTGAAACACTATTACCTGGCGCGCCTGCGCGACCCGGCGCTGTGGCGCAAGCTGGCCAGCGGCCAGTTCGCGCTGGGCGCCTCGCTGCGCTCGCTGCTGGGCTTGCTGCGCACGGCGCGCAAGCCGGAGGCCGCACCGTCCGCGCCAGCGGCCACTGCCGCGCCGGAAGCGCCCGCCGTGCCGCGCGACGGCAGCGCGCCGCCCCTGACACCCGACCTGCACGAACGCCTGCTGGACGGCATGCAGCGCTTCCGCGGCCGGGTCCTGTTCATCTTCAGTGGCGCCGACCTGACGGCGCAGGAGTTCCTCGACATGTGCAAGACATCGCGCGCCTGGCAGCGCCTGCTGGCCGCTCCGGCCGTGCAGCAGCACACGCTGGCCGCCGCCGACCATACCTTCTCGCGCCGCGCCTGGCGCGACCAGGTGGCCGACTGGACCGCGCAATGGGTGGCGGCATGGTAAAGCGCGTGCTCATGGTGGCTTACCACTTCCCGCCGCTGCGCGGCAGCAGCGGCATCCAGCGCACGCTCAAGTTCGCCCAATACCTGCCGCAGCAGGGCTGGCAGCCGCTGGTCCTGTCGGCCCATCCGCGCGCCTACGCCAACCAGGGCCCGGACCAGATGGGCGACATCCCCGAAGGCACGGTGGTCAAGCGCGCCTGGGCGCTGGATTCCGCGCGCCACCTGGCCTGGCGCGGCCGCTACGTCGGCTGGACCGCGCTGCCCGATCGCTTCGCCAGCTGGTGCCTGGGCGCCATCCCGGCCGGGCTGGGCCTGGTGCGCCGCTACCGCCCGCAAGTGATCTGGACCACCTTCCCGATCGCCAGCGCCACCCTGATCGGCCTGCTGCTCCACAAGCTGACCGGGCTGCCGTGGATTGCCGATTTCCGCGACCCGATGACCGATGTCGGCTACCCGGAAAACCCGCGGGTGTGGCGCGTGTGGCGCTGGATCGAGCGCAAGGCCGTGCAGAATGCGGCGCTGGTGGTGTGCACCACGCCCGGCGCCATCGTCACTTATCGCACGCGCTACCCGGAGCTTCCGGCCGAACGCTTCGTCGTGGTGGAAAACGGTTATGACGAGGAAAACTTCCGCGATGCGGGCGCCGCCAGCGATGCCGCGCCGCGCGCGCCAGGCCAGCCGTTCACGCTGGTCCACAGCGGCATCATCTACCCGTCCGAACGCGACCCGGTGCCGCTGTTCAGCGCGCTGGCCGAACTCAAGGCGGAAGGCGCCATCGATGCCGGCCGCCTGCACATCCGCCTGCGCGCCACCGCGCACGACGCCTATGTCGGCGGCTTGCTGGCGCAGTACGGCATCACCGACCTGGTCAGCCTGGCACCGCACGTCGCCTACCGCGAAGCGCTGGCCGAAATGCTGACGGCCGATGGCTTGCTGGTGCTGCAAGCGAGCAACTGCAACCACCAGATTCCCGCTAAACTGTATGAATACCTGCGCGCCAGCCGGCCGATCCTGGCCCTGACCGACGCCAGCGGCGACACTGCCGCCGCCTTGCGCGCGGCGGGCGTCGATACCATCGCGCCGCTGGACGACAAGGACGGCATCAAGCGCGGCCTGCTGCATTTCCTGGCGCTGGCCAGTGCCGGCCAGGCGCCGCTGCCGGCCGCCGCCGCCGTGGCCGGCGCCTCGCGCCGCGCCCGCACCGCGCAACTGGCCACGCTGCTCGACAGCCTGCTGCCGCAATCGCAACGCTCGCCGGCCACGGCCGGCCATACGGAGGAAGCATGAAGTACCCCGCCCTGCTGGTCGCCTACGCCTGGCTCGCCGCCGCCGGCACCGCCGCCGCCAAACCGTATTGCGGCGAGCTCAACAACGCGTTCGGTCCCTTCGATTACCGCATTGCCGCCCAGGGCGACAAGAACCTGGTCGAAGGCGCCCACTTCACGGAAGAAGTACAGCGCGGCATCAAGGGCAACACCGGCCCCCTGGGCGGTGACCTCGACTACACGCTGCGCGTCTTCCCCAACCATCCGCGCGCGCTGAACACGCTGACCACCTTGGCCATGCGCGCGCCGGGCAAGCCGATCCCCGGCATGCGCTACCCGGCCGAATGCTGGTTCGAGCGTGCGGTGCGCTTCCAGCCGGACGACGGCAATGCCTGGGCGCAGTTCGCCGGCTACCTGTACAGCATTGGCCAGGGCGCGCGCGCGCAGCCAATGCTGGAGAAGGCAGCCGAGCTGGAACCGGACAATCCTTCCATCAACTACAACCTGGGCCTGGCCTACGCCAAACAGGGCAAGTACGACAAGGCCCTGCCGTATGCCCACAAGGCTTACCAGCAGAACTTCCCGCTGCCGGGCCTGAAACAGATGCTGGCCAAGGCCGGCAAATGGACTGAACCGCCGCCGCTGGCGCCCGCCCCGGCCGCCGAGCCCGCATCCGAACCGGGAGCCGAGCCCAAGCAGGCCAGCCAGGCCGCAGCCCAGCCGGCGGCATCGGCACCGCCAACCCAGCCATGATGCGCCTGCTGGGGCGGCGCCTGGGGGCGCTGGCCGCGCTGGGCGCCCTGGCCGCAGCCGCCAGCATCTATCCCGCCCCAGCGTTGGCCAAGGCCGTGGCGCTGCTGGCGTACATGGCGCTGGTCTGGTGGCGGCCGGCCCTGTGGCTGCTGGCCGTGCCGGCCCTGCTACCGGTGCTCGACTTTGCGCCGTGGACCGGCTGGTACTTCCTGGAAGAGCTGGACTTGCTGCTGCTGGCCACCTGCGCCGCCGGCTACTGGCGCCTGGGCCGCGAGCCGGCCCCCACCAAACTGCCCGGGCTGGCCCGCACCGCCCTGCTGCTGTTCGCCCTGTGCTACCTGGTGGCGGCGTGGCGCGGCCTCATGCCGCTGGCGCCGCTGGACGGCAATGCCTTCAGCAACTACAACAGTTCCTACAACAGCTTGCGTGTGCTGAAGGGTATCCTGTGGCCGCTGCTGCTGCTGCCGCTGCTGCGCGCCACCGCCGGCGAGCAGGGCGCCAACCTGCAGCGCCTGCTGGTGCCGGGCATGCTGCTGGGCCTGGTGGCCTGCAGCCTGGCCGTGGTGTGGGAGCGGCTGGCGTTCCCGGGCCTGTTCAACTTTGCCGCCGACTACCGTCCCACGGCACCGTTTTCCGCCATGCATACGGGCGGCGCGGCACTGGACGCCTACCTGGCCATGTCCTTCCCCTTCGTCGTGCTGTACCTGCAAGGCCATCCGCCGCCGTGGAAGCTGGCGGCCGGCCTGGCAGCGCTGGCTCTCGGCGTGTTCGCCGGGCTGACCACATTCTCGCGCGACATCTACCTGGCGTATGCCGCCGCCGGTGCCGTGATCGCGGTGCTGGGCGCGTCGCACCATTTGCGCAGCGGCAGCCTGTCCGGCCGCACCATGCTGGCCAGCGTGCTGCTGCTGGGCCTGACGTTCTGGGTACTGATGCAGGTATTCGGCAGCAGCGGCTACCGCGGCCTGGGCGCCGCGCTCGGCCTGCTGGGCACAGGGCTGCTGGTGGCGGGCGCCGCGCCGCGCATGCCGCGCCCACTGCTCGCGGCCGGCCTGGCGCTGGCCCTGGCCGGTGTGGTGGCCGCGCTGGCCCTGCTGGCGCCGGGCGCCGGCAGCACGGCTTCCAAGACTGCCTACCTCGGCTATGGCCTGGCCGCCCTGTGCGCCGCCGCCGGCGCGGCCCTGCTGGCCCTGGGGCCGCAGGACAAGCATCCCTACGGCGTGCTGCTGCTGGCCGCCGCCCTGCCGGCGCAGGCGCTGGCGACGGCGTTCGTGGCGCGCCACTATGGCGGCAACGATGTCCTACCCAGCATTGCGCTGGCCGTGGTGCTGACGGCAGCGCTGGGCGCCAGCCGCCTTCTGCCGCGTCCGCCATGGAAGCTGGACCGCGGCACGCTGACGGTCGCCTTCTTCAGCGCCATCGTGTTCGCCGCCCTGGTACCCATCCTCGGCAGCTACCAGACCGGGTCGCGCTTCGCCACCGTGGCCGACGACATGAACGTGCGTTTGACGCACTGGAGCGAAGCGCTGGACATGATGGATGACGATGCCGCCACCAAGGCTTTCGGCCAGGGCCTGGGGCGCTATCCGGTCACCTATCTTTGGAAGAATACCCACGGCGAAATGCCGGGCACTTTCGAGTTTCGTGACGAAGCGGGCAACCGCTTCCTGCGCCTGGGCGCAGCCCAGTATGCGCGCGGCTATGGCGAAGTGCTGCGCTTCCTGCAGCGGGTCGACATGAAGCCGGGCCAGCGCTACCGCCTGTCGCTCGACGTCCGCCGCAGCAACGACGAGTTCGCCCTGTCGGCCATGGTGTGCGAGCGCTGGCTGATCTACCCGCAGAATTGCTCGGTGGCGCGCTTCAAGGCGCCGGCGCCGCAGGCGGGCTGGCAGCATGTGGAGACGGAACTGCCGGTGCGCACGGAACGCAATCGCTGGGGCGCCCCGCTGCAGCTGGAACTGTCCAACCAGTCCGGCAAGGCGGCGCTGGAAGTGGACAATGTCAGCCTGGTCGAGGTGGATAGCGGACGCGAGCTGCTGGCCAATGGCGGCTTCAGCGACGCCAACACGCACTGGTTCTTCAGCAGCGACCGCAACCACATGCCCTGGCACGTGAAGAATTTCGCCGTCAACCAGGTGTTCGAGCTGGGTTGGGTGGGGGCGCTGGCGACGGCCTTCCTGCTGCTGGCCCTGGGCGGACGCATGGTGGCGCGCGGCCTGGGCGGCGAAAACTTTGTCGCGGTCTGCCTGGCGGCCCTGACCGGCTGCATGATGGTGGGCCTGTTCGATTCGATCACCGACGTGCCGCGCTTGTCGGTCCTGTTCCTGCTGATCGGCCTGGCGGGCAGCCTGAAGCCGGCCCGCAAGCGCATCAAGGTGCGGCGCAAGCAGGGCGACCATGATGAGGCGGACGCGGTCGTCGTTTGAAGTGTCGCGTGGGATGGATAAAGGATTGCTGGATGCGTTGTGAAATTCTGTGCAGTCTTGTGTTGATGCTCGCTACGGCCAACGCGATGGCCGTAGACATCGCTTGCCCTGCGAAAATTGAGACGGCGCAGAAGCTTCTGAAGCCCGTCGCGGGATGGCAGGCATTTGTACGGCCTATTGGAGACCACAAAACAGTTCAGTGGTCGCGGGTTGCGCGGATTGACCTCTATTCGGGTCACCCCAACGAGATTGCCGAACTGAAGCCTGACGATGAGAATGCACCGTCTCCTAGCTGGAGTTTTGACCGTCCCGCGGCGGTCGAATTGCCCCTTTGGATGTCATGCGTGTATTTCGATACGCGTATTGAGTTCGTCAAGGCCCTTCCTGTAAACGTCAGGAAGTGCACCGCAAAACGAGAGGGGGTATTGCACTGCGAGGAATTCGCACGCTAGCGCGAAGGGGCGCGGCGGACGCCGCGCCCGGGGGGATCAGGAGGCGGAGGCCGTGATGGCGTGGCGCTCCACCAGGGCGTACAGGGGTGGGCGCGAGACGC
>CBHWEO010000137.1:0-14512 GCA_966112955.1 uncultured Duganella sp.
CGCAATAACAAATCCATCCTGATCAAGACGCCCGACCAGGTCGAGCTGGCCCGCGTGGCCGGCCAGCTGGCGGCCGACGTGCTGACCTTCATCGCCCCGCACGTCAAGCCCGGCGTGAGCACCGCCCAGCTGGACAAGCTGTGCAACGACTACATCGTCAACACGTTGAAGGTCATCCCGGCCAATGTCGGCTATGGCGGCTTTACCGGCACCGTGTGCACCTCGGTCAATGAGGTGGTGTGCCACGGCATTCCCACGCCGAAGAAGGTACTGAAGGATGGCGACATCATCAACATCGACGTCGCTGTGATCAAGGATGAATGGTTTGGCGACACCAGCCGCATGTACTACGTCGGCACGCCGTCGAAGGCGGCGCAGAAGCTGTGCGAAACGACTTACCAGGCGATGTGGGCCGGCATCCGCGCCGTCAAGCCAGGCAACCGGCTGGGCGACGTCGGCCACGCGATCCAGCAGCTGGCCGAAGCGGCCGGCTACAGCGTGGTGCGCGATTATTGCGGGCACGGGATCGGCATGGTGTACCACGAGGACCCGCAGGTGCTGCATTACGGCCGTCCGGGAACCGGCATGGTGCTGGAGCCGGGTATGGTGTTCACCATCGAGCCGATGATCAATGCCGGCAAGCACGCCACCCGCGCGCTTGCGGATGGCTGGACGGTGGTCACGGCCGACCGCTCGCTGTCGGCGCAGTGGGAGCATATGGTGGCGGTGACCGAGACCGGGTTTGATGTACTGACGCTGGCGCCGGGCGAGCAAAACCGCTAGAACCGGCAGGGGTCCGGCCCTGCGGGCCGTACCCCGGTTTTCCGGTTTACAAAGGTTCTCAGCGAAGCGTCAGCCGCAAAGCCGGCTTCTCCCCATAATCCTCATAGCGCTCATTGATGCCGCCCACGCAGAAGGTAATCTCTTCGAGCAGATCGGAAGGCATCTTCGCCGCATCGGTAATGACAATCTCCAGCACCTCATTCGGCTTGAGCCTGAAGCGCGTCATATTGTCGTCATCGCGCAGGTAGGACAGGCAGTCGACCCACGCATCGATGGTCGCGCTATAGCCGGACGGGAACCCGAGTTCCGCCTGGCAGGCGGCATGGAAAGCCGCTTCATCGCCGATCGCGGCGCCGTTCAGGGTGGCAATCGCCATTATTTCTTTTCCTTAGGATCGGTGACAAAGCCGATGCGCGCCAGGCCATGCGACTGCGCCGCCGCCATCACCTGGGCCACCACTTCATAGCGGGTATCCTTGTCCGCCCGCAGCTGCAATTCCGGCTGCTGCGGCAAGGCCGCCGCCTGCGCGAGGCGGCCATCGAGCTCGCCCGGCTGCAAGGCCTCGTTATTCCAGTACACGGTGCCGCCCGCATCGATGGCCAGCGACACCGCCTCCGCATCCTGCGGCACGGCCCTGGCCTGCGCCTTCGGCAATTCCAGCTGCACCGCATTGGTGAACATGGGCGCGCTGATGATGAAGATCACCAGCAGCACCAGCATCACATCCACCATCGGCGTGACATTGATGTCCGCCATGGATTCCTTCTGCCGGTGATGGTTGAAGGCGCCGAAAGCCATGGCCTCACTCCCTGGTCAGGTAAGCGTGCAAGTCGTGCGCGAAGGCATCCAGCTCGGACAGCGTGATGCGGTTGATGCGGTTAAAGCCGTTATACGCCAGCACCGCCGGAATCGCCACCGTCAGGCCGACGCCGGTCATGATCAGCGCCTCGCCCACCGGCCCTGCCACCTTGTCGATCTGCACCGTGCCCTGCGCCGACACGGCCGCCAGCGCATGGTAGATGCCCCACACGGTGCCCAGCAGCCCGACGAAGGGCGCCGTCGAAGCGATCGAAGCGAGCAGGGTCAGGCCGCTCTCCAGCCGCGTGGTCGAGACATGGATGGCGTCGCGCAGCACGCGCGTGGCCTGCTCATTGCGCCCCATCTCGGCCGCGATGCTGCCCGCCTTGCCGCCGCGCGCCGCCGCCAGCTGGCCGGCGCCGGCCTGCGCCACCGCCGCGAACACGCCCTCCTGGTCGCGCGCCGCCATCAGGGCCACGCCGTCGGCCACGGTGGGCGCATCCCAGAACGCCTGCACCGCCGGCGCCGCGCGCCGGATGCGCCAGGACGCCCAGCCCTTCCACAGGATGAAGAACCAGGACGCCAGCGACATCGCCAGCAGCAGGTAAGCCACCGCGTGGCTCAGCGCGTCGCCGCGCGCCCAATAGCTGGCGAAGGTGAAGTGCTCCATCAGCCTTTCAGGCCCAGCACGTCGTACATGTCGTACAGGCCGGTCTTCTTATCGGCCAGGAATTGCGCCGCGCGCAGCGAACCGTTGGCGTAATGCTGGCGCGACGACGACTTGTGGCTGATCTCGATGCGTTCGCCCTCGGTGGCGAACATCACGGTATGGTCGCCGATGATGTCGCCGCCGCGCACGGTGGCAAAGCCGATCGAGGACGGGTCGCGCGGACCGGTCACGCCTTCGCGCGCGAACACGCCGCATTCCTTCAGGTCACGCCCCAGCGCATCGGCAATCACCTCGCCCATCTTCAGCGCGGTGCCGGACGGCGCGTCGACCTTGTGGCGGTGGTGCGCCTCGATGATCTCGATGTCGTAGCCGGTGGCGAACTGGCGCGCCGCGAATTCCAGCAGCTTGAGGGTGACGTTGACGCCCACGCTCATATTCGGCGCGAACACGATGGCGGTCTTCTCGGCCGCCGCCGCGATGGCGGCCTTGCCCGCCGCGTCGAAGCCGGTGGTGCCGATCACCATCTTCACGCCATGCTCGGCGCAGTAGGCCAGGTGGGCCAGCGTGCCTTCAGGGCGGGTGAAGTCGATCAGCACCTCGGCGCCGGCCAGGCCGGTGGCCAGGTCGGCCGTGATGGCCACGCCGGAGGCCTGGCCGGTGAAGGCGGCCGCATCGCTGCCCAGGGACGGCGAGCCGGCGCGGTCCAGCGCACCGGCCAGGCGCGCATCGGGCGCCGCCTGCACCGCCTCGATCAGCATATGGCCCATACGGCCGCTGGCGCCAGCGATGGCGATATTCAATTGCTTCATCATGCTTTCCTTATCTGCGCTCGCCCGATTCCTGGCCACCCGGCAGCGGCGCCTTGCCGGCCGCGATATTGTCCTTGGTTTCCTCGAGCTTCTTGAAGTCCTTGATCGGGCCGGCGATGCGCGCAATGTATTCGCGCTCGGTCGGCAGGTTGCCGCCCTCGAAGCGCTCCACCTTGTCGTCCTTGTCGAAGAACACCACCACCGCGCTGGTGGTCAGCTCGCCATTGCCCTTGGCCAGGCGGAAGGGGTAATCCCAGCGCTGGGCGTGGAAGGGGTCGGCCATCAGCGGCGTGCCGAGCAGGAACTTGACCTGGTCCTTGGTCATGCCCGGCTTGAGCTGGGCCAGCATTTCCTGCGACACGAAATTGCCCTGCTGGATGTCGGGCCGGTAGGGCGAGAAGAACCACAGGAACTTCTGCACCTGGGTGATCTGCGTGGTCTGCGCCCCCTCCGAGGCGATAACCGGGGCCACCGGGGCCGACCGGCTGGCGCAACCGGCCAGCAGGGCAGCGGCCAGCAGCGGGGTGCTACGTTGCAACAAAGACAGCGGGGTGACACGCATCATTTGAACCTCAATTCCGTGAGCAGAAGTGCCTAAAACGCTATATCATAAAGCACTTCCCGCAACTGACGTTAGCAAACATGAGTAACAGCCCTACCGACCTGAAGGCGTCCGGCCTGAAGGCGACCCTGCCGCGCCTGAAGATCCTCGATATTTTCCAGAGCAGCCCCGTGCGCCACCTGACGGCGGAAGACGTGTACAAGCTGCTGCTGGCCGAGAACATGGACGTCGGCCTGGCCACCGTGTACCGCGTGCTGACCCAGTTCGAGCAGGCCGGCCTGCTCAACCGCAACCACTTCGAAAGCGGCAAGGCGATTTTCGAGCTGAACGAAGGCTCGCACCACGACCACCTGGTGTGCCTCGATTGCGGCCGGGTGGAAGAATTCGTGGACGAGGAAATCGAAAAGCGCCAGCAGCGCATCGCCGCCGAGCGCGGCTTCAAGATTGCCGAACACGCGCTGGCGATCTACGGCAGCTGCACCAAGGAAAACTGCCCGCACAAGCACTGAGCCAGTGACGAAAACCTGGGAAAACCGACAACCGGGGTCCGACCCTGAGGGACTAGGCGTCCCCGTCGCCCCCCGGTTTTCCGGTTTTCCGGGTTATCAAGGTTCTAGTGCCCGCTCAGCGCATTCGACAGCAGCCGCGACGTAATATCCACAATCGGAATCACCCGCTCATACGCCATGCGGGTCGGCCCGATGACTCCCAGCGTACCCACGATCTTGCCGTTCGCCTCATACGGCGCCGTGACCACGCTCATTTCATCCATCGGCACAAGTTGCGACTCGCCGCCGATAAAAATCTGCACCCCGGACGCCTTGGACGACACATCGAGCAGCTGCATCAAGCCGGTCTTCTGCTCGAACAAATCAAACATGGCGCGCAGTGACGACATATTGGACGACAGGTCGCTCACCGACAGCAGGTTGCGCTCCCCGGCAATCACCATATCCTCGGCCGATTCCGCCATGGCCTCGCTGCCCGCCTCCACCGCCGCCTGCATCAGGCGCCCCATATCGTCGCGCAGCTGGCGCAGCTCCAGCTGCAGGCGCCCGCGCACGTCCTCGAACGACAGCCCGGAATAATGCTGGTTGATGAAATTGGCCGACTGCTGCAGCTGGGCCGGCGTGTAATCGACATCGGTCAGCAGGATGCGGTTCTGCACGTCGCCGCCCGGCGACACGATCACCAGCAGCACCCGCTTCTCGCCCAGGCGCAGGAATTCGATCTGCTGGAACACCGACTCATGGCGCGGCGCCAGCACCACCCCGGCGAACTGGGTCAGCGAGGACAGCATCTGCGCCGCATTGGCGATCAGCTTCTGCGGCTGCGGCGAGGCACTGCGCAAGCCCGCCTCCACCGCGCGCTCGTCGATGTGCTGCACCGTCAGCAGGGTATCGACAAAGATGCGGTAGCCGCGCGGCGTGGGCACCCGTCCGGCCGAGGTATGGGGGCTGGCCACATAGCCCTGCTCCTCCAGGTCGGCCATGATGTTGCGGATGGTGGCCGGCGACAGCTCCAGCCCGGAAATCTTGGACAGGGCGCGCGAGCCCACCGGCTGGCCGTCGGCGATATAACGCTCGACCAGCGCTTTGAGCAGGGTTTGGGCACGGTTATCGAGATGCATACGTCTATTCTGCCAACTGTTGTTCCAGCCATGCAAGCAATTCATCGAGCGAAGCGCACACCGCGTCCGGCTGCGGCGCGCCGGCCGGCAGCGCGGCGCCGCGCCGGTTCATCCACACCGCGCGCAAGCCGGCCGCCTGCGCCCCCGCCACGTCCAGCGCAAGGTCGTCGCCCACGTATACCGCCTCGTGCGGCGCCACCCCCAGCGCGCTGCAGGCGGCGCGGAAGATGCCCGGCTCCGGCTTGGCCGCGCCGAAGTGGGCTGCCGCCAGCGATACCTCAAAATGGTGGGCCAGGCCGATGACTTCAAGGTCGGCATTGCCATTGGAAATGGTGCCCAGCTGCACCTGCTGGCGCAGCTTGAGCAAGCCCGGCAGCACGTCGTCGTAGGGCGTCACCGCATTGCGCGCCGCAAAAAAGTGCGCCATGGCGCCGTCCACATGGGCCGCATCCTCGCCGGCCGCGGCAAAGGCCGCCTGCAGGCTGGCGCGGCGCAGCTTGCCCAGGTCGATCAGCAATTCCGGCTGGGCCGCCGCCAGCTCGGCGCGGTGGGCGCGCAAGGCATCGATCGACCATTGCGCCGCCACTTTCGGCGCATGGGCCGCCAGCCAGGCGTGCAGGGTCACTTCCGCCTCGGCAATGACGGGCGCGATCGGCCACAGGGTATCGTCCAGGTCAAACAGGATGGCTTTCGGCTTCATGGGCGCATTGTACCGCGCGCCCAAGGGCCCTGGTTGCAAGCTGTTACAAGGGAAAAGGCGGGCAAATCGGCTAAAGATGGCGCAAATGCACTAAAATAGGCGCCGATTTGAACGGCGCGCAGCGCCACCGACAGGAGAATGTGGAATGAAGAGTAAGTATCTGGCCGCCGCAGCAGCCCTGCTGTGCGCCGGCGGCTTGGCCGCGTGCGGTGGTGGCGGCAATGGCAGCGTTTACCTGCCGGTGCAGGTGATCGGCCTGGAGCGCGCTGGCCTGGTGCTGCAGAACAATGGTGGCGACGACTTGACGGTGAATGCTGCCGGCAATTACACCTTCACCACCTTGCGCGCCCTGGATGCCGCCTACGCGGTGACGGTCAAGACCTCGCCCAGCGGCACCCAGTGCAAGGTGACGGCCAACGGCACCGGCAAGCTCAACTATTACACCAGCTACAACCCGCCGGTCGTGACCTGCGTGCCGGACGCCTACAACCTGGGCGGCACGGTGAGCGGCCTGACCGGCACCGGCCTGGTGCTGGCCAACGGCGCCCAGCGCCTGGCCGTGCTGGCGGGCGCCACCACCCTGGACTTCGGCAAGATCAACAATGGCGCCGTGTACGGCATCACCGTGCTGGTGCAGCCAACGGGCCAGACATGCACGGTGGCCAACGGCACCGGCACCATGCCGCAAGCCAACGTCACCAATGTGGCAGTGACCTGCCAATAACAAGGAAAGCAGATGAAAGCACAACTCCTCGGCGCGGCCCTGCTGGCGGCGCTCCTGGCCGCCTGCGGCGGCAAGGCCAGCTTCACCGTGGGCGGCACGATCGCCGGCCTCACCAACCAGGGCCTGGTACTGCAGAACAATGGCGGCGACGACCTGAACGTCGGCGCCGGCGCCAGCAGCTTCGCCTTCCCCAACAGCATCAGCTACGGCACCGAATACAAGGTCAGCATCAAGAGCCAGCCCGACCACATGACCTGCAGCGTGGTCAACCCGATCGGCTCGGCCGGCCACACCACCACCATCAACGTGGTGATTTCCTGCGCCCAGAACACCTACACCCTGAGCGGCGTGGTGAAGAACCTGCGCAACGACGGCCTGGTGATCGTCAACGGCAGCTCGTCCGGACAGATCGGCATCGCCAAGCCCGCCACCGGCACCGACACCACGTTTGCCATTGCCGGCATCCCGGTAGGCGACTCCTACGGCCTGAGCGTGCTGACCCAGCCGGCCAACCAGGTATGCACGATTACCAACGGCACCGGCGTGATGGGCGATGCCAACCGCGACAACGTGGTGATCACCTGCACCCCGTGATATAAGCAGGAGGAATGACTGGGATTCAAAAAATAAATTGGAACAATATGCCGCAACGCAGCATACTGAACCCGTCTCCTCCACTTCTGCAAAGAAATGGATTCAGCCCGCTCCCGTAGCGGGCTTTTTTTTGGGCAATCTTTGTCCACCCGGGGTCAGGAACCGGGTGGACAAACAATTCAGGCAGGCAAGTTCGCGAGGGCGACGTAGGCTTCGACCGGCACCGTTTCCGGGCGGTCCTGGGGATTGATGCCGGCGGCCAGCAGTTGCTCTTCGGTGAACATGCCGGCCACGCAATTGCGGATCACCTTGCGGCGCTGGGAGAACGCCTTCTGCACCACGGCTTCCAGGCGGGCCGCGTCGCACGCCAGCGGCTTTTCGATCGGGATCATGCGCACGATGGCCGAATCGACTTTCGGCGGCGGGTCGAAGGCGTCCGGCGGCACGATGAACAGCAGGTCCATACGGTAGCGCCATTGCAGCATCACCGACAGCCGGCTGTAGGCCTTGGTGCCCGGCTCGGCCACCATGCGCTCCACCACTTCCTTTTGCAGCATGAAATGCTGGTCCTGCACCAGGGGCGCGAATTCGGCCAGGTGGAACAGCAGGGGCGAGGAAATGTTGTACGGCAGGTTGCCCACCACGCGCAGCTTCTGCCCTGCCGGCACGGGGATGCTGCCGAAATCGAACTTCAGGGCGTCGCCGGCGTGGATGGTGAGGCGTTCGCGCGGGTAGCGCTTTTCCAGGCGCGCCACCAGGTCGCGGTCCAGCTCCACCACGTGCATGTGCGGCAGCGACTTCAGCAGCAGGTCGGTCATGGCGGCTAGGCCGGGGCCGATTTCCACCATGGTGTCCGCCGGGCGCGGCTCGATGGCGTCGATGATGTTGCCGAGGACGCGGTCGTCCTGCAGGAAGTTCTGGCCGAAGCGTTTGCGGGCGATGTGTTTCATTGTTGTTCTTTCTTATTGGCTGGCCTGCACCATATGCAGCGCGGTGTGCAGCGCGGCCTGCATGCTGGACCAGTCGGCGCGGCCGACGCCCTGCGCGGCCAGGTCGAGCGCGGTGCCGTGGTCGACCGAGGTGCGGATCAGCGGCAGGCCGAGGGTGATGTTGACGCCGTGGCCGAAGGTGGCATACTTCAGCACCGGCAAGCCCTGGTCGTGGTACATGGCCAGCACGCAGTCGGCGTCCTGCAGGTATTTGGGCTGGAACAGGGTGTCGGCCGGGTACGGGCCGCGGGCGTCGATGCCGCGCGCGCGGGCCGCTGCCAGCGCAGGGGCGATGGTGTCGATTTCCTCGCGGCCGAGGTAGCCGTTTTCGCCGGCGTGCGGATTGAGGCCGGTCACCAGGATGCGGGGCTGGGCGATGCCGAACTTGCTGCGCAGGTCGGCGTGCAGGATGTCCAGGGTTTCCGCCAGGCCGTCGATGGTCAACGCCGCGCTCACGTCCTTGAGCGGCAGGTGGGTGGTGGCCAGGGCCACTCGCAGCGGCGGCGCGGCCGATGCGGGGCTGGCGGCGGTGGGCCAGGCGGCTTGCGGCTGGCCGGCCAGCATCATGACCACGCGCGGTGTAGCGGTCTGCTCGGCGAAGTATTCGGTGTGGCCGGAGAACGGCACGCCGGCATCGTTGATGGTGGATTTCTGCACCGGCGCGGTGGCCACGGCTTCGAACCAGCCGGCGCGGATGCCTTCGATGGCGGCATCCAGCGTGGCCAGCACGTAGCGCCCGTTCTCCTTGTCCAATACGCCCGGCTGCACGTGGGCGCCGAGCGGGATGTCCAGCGCGCACAGGCGGTCGGCGCCGAAATGCGGCAAGCCGGCATTGCGCGCGGCCATGGTGGAAATGGCGCTGATGCGGATGTCAGGGTCGATGGCGGCCGCCGTCAGGGCCAGGAAGGCGGCATCGCCCACCAGCACGGCATTGACCTGGTGCCGCATGGCCCATGCCGCGCGGATGGCGATTTCCGGCCCGATGCCGGCCGGCTCGCCGGTGGTGATGGCGACGACGGGGCGCACACCCGGGCGCCGTGCTTGCAGGTTGGCGCTCATGGTGTGCCCCGCCTGCTTACTTCAGCGACTCGTCGCGGAATTCGACGTAAGCGCGGTCGCGCACCTGGCGCTGCCAGTCTTCCACCGCTTCCACCAGCTTGCGCTCGCGCAGGGCGTTGCGCGCGGCGCTGCGCTGTTTTTCCTTGGAGACGTCGTCGGTCTTGCGTTCCAGGACTTCGATCAGGTGGTAGCCGAAGGACGATTCGATCGGCTCGGACACCTGGCCCGGCTTCAGCGCATTCATGGCCTGCTCGAATTCCGGCACGGTGTCGCCCGGGTACAGCCAACCCAGGTCGCCGCCCTTGCTGGCGGTGCTGTCGTTGGAGAACAGGCGCGCCAGTTCCTCGAACTTGGCGGCCTTGTTGTCCAGGCGCTCCTTCAATTCCAGTAGCTTGCGCTTGGCGTCGGCCGCGCTCATGGTCGGCGTGACCTTGAGCAGGATGTGGCGGGCGTGGGTCTGCTGCACGGTTTCCTGCGCCGCCGCTTCGGCCATGCTGCGCTTGTCGACCAGCTTCAGGATGTGGAAGCCGGCCGCGCTCTTGATGATGGGCGTGTTCTGGCCCGGCTTCAGCTTGCCCAGCGCCTCGGCGAACAGCGGCGGCAGCGCGCTCGCCGGGCGCCAGCCGACGGCGCCGCCCTGCAGCGCGTCGGAAGCGTCGGAATAGGTGGCGGCCATCTTGGCGAAGTCGGCGCCGGTGCGCAGCTGGCGCATCACTTCCTCGGCGCGCTTCTGGCGCTGGCCGATCACGTCGGCCGAAGCGTTTTCCGGGATGCGCACCATGATCTGCGAAATGTTCATCTCGAACTGCTCGGCGGCGGCGGCCTTTTCGGCGGCGATGAAGTTGTCCACTTCCGCTTCCGAGATATTGATCTTGTTGTCGACCTCGTACTCGCGCAGGCGCTGCATGATGATCTCTTCGCGGATCTCCTCGCGGAAGGCGGCGAAGGTGGTGCCGTCCTTCTCCATCTGGTTGCGCAGCTGCTGCACGGTCATCTTTTGCTGCTCGGCGATGCGGCTGATGGCGCGGTCCAGCATATTGTCGTCCACCCGCACCCCCATCTCCTTGGCCAGCTGCAGCTGGGCGCGTTCCACGATCATGCGCTCCAGCACCTGCTTGCGCAGTTCGGCGCTGTCGGGCAGGGCCAGTTTCTGCTGCTGCATGCGCGCCACGATGGTTGCCACCCGCTCGTTCAGTTCGCGCTGGGTGATCACTTCATCGTTGACGATGACGGCAATGGCGTCGATCGGCGTATTGGCCGACTGGCCCGGCGGCGTGAAGCCTTTCGACGGCGCCGCAGCAGCCGCCGCCGGCTTGGCCGGGGTGGCCTTGGCGTCTTGCGCCAGGGCCGGGACAGCGAGGGAAGCACACAGCAGGGCAGCAGCTAATTTGATCGGATGCATAATCTGAAACGCTCTTGTATCAGTGTTGAGGAAGTCGAAAGCTTAACGCACGCCTTCGTTGACGCGGCGATAGCCTGGGATGCTGTTTTTCAGCACCTCCAGCGGGTTGCCGAGACCGAATTTGGACAGCCCGTTCAGCTCCAGCTGGAAGAAGAACTGGGTCGAGGTCTTGTTGGCCGTGGTGACGAAGCGCTGCGCGCCGGCGCGGAACACCCAGCAATCGCAGTTGTATTCGACACCCAGCACGCTCTCCAGCACCTTGTGGTCGCGCAGCGAGTATGACACACGGCCCACGCCGAACCACTTGGCCGAAATCGGCCACTGGGTGGACAGGTCGGCATTCTTGAAGCTGTCGCGCACATAACGGTAGCCGGCGTTGATCACCTTGTAGGCGCCCGGCGAATACTGCAGCGTCATGTTGGAGGTGGTGACCTTGCTGGTGCTGGGGTTGTACTGCACCGCGCTGTCCACGCCCCAGGTTTCGGAAATGCGGCCGGTGGCCGCCAGCAGCATGTCGGAGCGGCTGCTGTTGACCGGCGTGCTCTTGTCGATCTGCACGCGCTGGTCGGCGAAGTAGAAGCGCTGGCCGAACGCCAGGCGCAGGCGCTCGGCACCATCCTTTTCCAGGAAGCGCGACACCACCGCGGCCGTCACCTGGTTGGCGTCGGCGATGCGGTCCGAGCCCACGAAGCGGTTCTCGCTGAAGATCTGCGCGAAGTTGAAGGTGGACGGCGCCGTGTCGAAGTTGGGGAAATCGTCCTGCGCGCGGTACGGCGTGTACACGTAGAACAGGCGCGGCTCCAGGGTTTGCGTCATGTCGCGCCCGCCCAGCCGCGCGTCGCGCTCGAACACCAGGCCCGAGTCGAGCGAGAAGGTCGGCACCGCGCGGTCCAGCGACTTCGACGGGTCGCTACCGAAGGCGTCGAGCTGGTAGGCGCTGGCGTTCAGCATGACCTTCGGCGTCACGAAGTAGGACGGGCCGATGATCGGGTACGACACTTGCGGCACCACCACCAGGCGGTTGCCCTTGATCAGGTCCGGGTGCCAGAAGCGGGTCAGCTCGGAATCGACCTGCCAGTCGAAGCCGCCCACGTCGTAGCGCGCCGCGTGCAGGTTGATGGCCGGCAGGCGGTCGTACGGGCGCGTCACGAACAGCGACGGGTCGCGCACGGAATCCGGATCCTGCAGCACGTGGTACTTCTGGGCGCGCGCGGTCAGGCTCCAGAACTCGCCGCGGTAATCGGTGCGCAGCTCCTTCAGCAGCTGGCGCTCGGCCGACGAGGACACGGTCTTGGAAAAGTCGTTCGGGTAGTTGTCGTCCGAGGCCGCGCGCAGGTTCCAGCCGTAGGTCCAGTCCTTGGCCAGGGCCTGCGTGTGCACGGAACTCAGTTGCCAGCGGTCGCGGTTGGCTTCCTTGTCGTTCGGCAGGTACTCGAGGAAGGTCCTGCCTTCGTAGTAGTTGCCGGCGTCGGTTTCGCCGATATAGCGCGCCACCGCGCCCAGCTGCAGGCCGCGCCGCGAGATATAGCGCGGGTACAGCGTCAGGTCGCGGTTGGGCGCGATGTTGAAGTAGTAGGGTACCGTCAGTTCGGCGCCGCTCTTGGACGAATACGAGGGCGTCGGCGGCAGCCAGCCCGAGCGCCGCGCGCCGGACAGCGAGAACGACAGCGCCGGCGTGCCGATGAAGGGCACGTCCTTGAAATAGATGATGGTGGCGCCGGCGGTGCCGACGTCGCGGCCCTGGTCCAGGTTGAGCGAACGCGCCTTCAGGTACCAGTCAGGGTTGGGGCCCTGGCAGGTGCTGTAGGTGCCGTCCACCACCTGCGCCTCATCCTCGCTGAGGAAGTTGATGCGCTGCGCCTTGCCCTGCGCGTTGTTCAGTTCGAGCTGGTAGGTCGGCTGCAGCATGTAGCCGCGCCCCGTTTCCATGTTCAGCTTGACCTCATCGGCCGTGTAGTAGTCGCCGAAGCGCCACATGCGCACATTGCCTTTCGCCTCCAGCTCCTGTTCCACTTGCTGGAAATAGGCGGTGTCGGAGGTCACGCGCATCTTGTCGTGCACCACTTCCACATCGCGCAGCAGGCGCACTTCGCGCTCGGGGCGGCCGGAAATATCTTCGGCCCGCACGGTGGTGACAGCATTCTTGTCTTCCACGCGCGGCGCGCGCTTGGCCGCGGCATGCGCCTGGGCGTGGGCGTGGTGCGGCAGCGCCGCGATGGCGGCGGCAATGGCGGTCAAGGCGAACGCCCAGCGTTTGGAGTTGGGTGGAGCCAGGAACCGGGTCATGGATGGTACGCGTGAAACACCATAGAGGCGATTTTTTAATGTGAATCCCTTATTATATGGGAATCTTTACCCACAACTGGATTCCGCAGGCTGTTTCAATGTCTTTATTGTCTAATTTATCATCCCCAGCCGCCGATCCACGCCTTGCCGAGTTGAAGGAATGGCTGCAGGGCACGGGCCTGGTGGACGCCGCCTCGGCGCGCCCCGCCTCGGTGGACGCCAGCTTCCGCCGCTATTTCCGCGTCGACGTACTGCCGGCCCACCGCGCCACGCATGGCGCCACCCTGGTGGCCATGGATGCGCCGCCCGAACGCGAAAACGTGCCGGCCTACGTGAAGGTTGACCGCCTGCTGGCCGCGGCCGGCGTGTCGGTCCCGCTGATCGCCGCCGAGCACATCGAGCGCGGCTTCCTGCTGCTGTCGGACCTGGGCACCACCACCTACCTGCAGGCGCTCAACCACGACAGCGCCGCCGTCCTGTATGCCGAGGCGCTGGCGGCGCTGGTGAATATCCAGCAGGCCAGCCAGCCGGGCGTGCTGCCCGAGTTCGACCGCGCCTTCATGCTGCGCGAACTGCATATCTTCCCCGAGTGGTACATCGGCAAGCACCTGGGCACCACACTCTCCGACAAGCAGCAGCAGGACCTGGACAAAGTGTTCGAGGCCATCCTGGCCAACTGCCTGGCCCAGCCCCAGGTCTACATGCACCGCGACTACCACTCGCGCAACCTGATGTGGATGGACGAGGGCAACCCCGGCATCCTCGACTTCCAGGATGCCGTGTACGGCCCGATCACCTACGACGCCGCTTCGCTGCTGCGCGACGCCTACGTCTCGTGGGATGAGGAACTGGTGCTGGACTGGCTGATCCGCTACTGGCAGCATGCGCGCGGCGCCGGCCTGCCGGTGCGCAAGGACTTCGACGATTTCTACAAGGACTTCGAGTACATGGCGCTGCAGCGCCACCTGAAGATCCTCGGCATCTTCTGCCGCCTGAACTACCGCGACGGCAAGTCCATGTACCTGGGCGACCTGCCCACCGTGATGGAATACGTGCGCAAGACCGCCAACCGCTACCGCGACCTCAAGCCGCTGATCAAGCTGCTCGACACGCTGGAAGGCACCGCGCCGCAAGTCGGCTACACCTTCTGAGGGGCGCCGCATGAAAGCCATGATCCTCGCCGCCGGCCGCGGCGAACGTATGCGTCCCCTGACCGACACCTGTCCCAAGCCGCTGCTGCAGGTGCGCGGCCGCCCGCTGATCGTGTGGCACATCCAGAACCTGGTGCGCGCCGGGATCACCGAGATCGTGATCAACCACGCCCACCTGGGCCACATGATCGAGCAGGCGCTGGGCGACGGTTCCCAGTTCGGCGCCAGCATCCAGTATTCGCCGGAAGCGGAAGCGCTGGAAACCGCCGGCGGCATCGCCAACGCCCTGCACCTGCTGGGCGACGAGCCGTTCCTGGTGCTGTCGGGCGACATCTACTGCCCGCACTTCGATTTC
>CBHWEO010000138.1:0-14225 GCA_966112955.1 uncultured Duganella sp.
GCCTGTGCCGCTTATTGGGCCGCGATGAAATCGCCCGCGCGCCCGATCGCCGGCAAGTTAGCGGGGAAGTGCTGGCGCCACCGCCCCCGCAGGCGCGGTTCAAGTTCGGCAACCGGCACGGCGGCGCGCACCGTCACCGTGGGTGAATCGTCCCAGCCGGGCAAGTCGTAAGCCACGGGGCCGGGCGCTTCGCGCAGGCTGCGGAAACGCACGTCCTGCGCGATGCCGACCACGCGCCGCGTGGCGAGCTTGCCGTTGAACTCGAGGAATTGCACCGCCTGGCCCACCGCCGCTGCCGGATCCGAGAACCCCAACTCCCGTGCCGCCTGGGCATTCAGCACGACCGGCCCGACCTGGCCCACCTTGTCCAGTTGCGGGTGGAACAGCCGCCCGGCCAGCGGCTGCAGGGCGTACACCCTGAAAAACGCCGGGCCGACATACTTGATGTCCATCGATACCGGGTGGCCGCCGGGCACGTTCATCTCCCGCGCCATCGAATCGCGGCTGCGGCCGACCGGGTCGCTGGTCGCCACCACGGCAGCCACGCCGGGTTGGGCGGCCAGCGCCGACAGGAAGCGCGCCGAGCGGCCGTCGGCGCGGCCCTCTTCCGGCAATTCGATCACCAGCAGCGGGGATGGATCGAAGCCCGGCCCGGCGGCACGCACGAAGATGGTCTGCCACGCCACGGCCAGCGCCAGCCCGGCGATGCCCATCGCCGCCGCCATCTGCAGCGCGGTCAGCGTGCGGCGCACGGCAGCGCCCTGCCGCGACTCGCCATCCGGCTTGCCGGCCAATGCCTCGGCAGGATGCACGCGCAAGGCCGTCCAGGCGGGATATAGCGCCGTCAGCGCGCCAAGCAGCAGGCCGACGCCCAGCGCCGCGGCGACGTTCCCGGCCGACACGATGCCATCCAGCCGGCGGTCCATCAGTTCCGCGAACAGCGGCATGGCCAGCCACGCCAGCAGCAGCCCAAGCAGCGTGGCGGCCAGCGACACCAGCAGCGATTCGGCCAGCAGCTGCAGCACCAGCCGGCGCGGACTGGCGCCCAGCACCTTGCGCACGGCCATTTCGCGCTGGCGCCGCACAATGCGCACCATGGCGAGGTTGACGTAGTTGATGGCGGCCAGCGCCACGATCAGCAGCGCCAGCAGCGCCAGCCCGGCCAGTTGCAGCCGGTCGCCGCGCGGACCTGCCGACGAAATGAAATTGTCGCTGATGCTGCGGTCGAAATAAGCGTCGCGCAAGGGCGAGAGGGCAATCTCGATCATCTTGCGGCCGCCCAGCTTGGCCTTGACTTCCGGCGGCGGGTTGCCCAGCACAGCCGAACGGTCCACCGCCTGCTGCAGCACTTCGGTGATGGCCGGCAGCGCAGCCCCGGGCCGCACGCGCAGCAACAGCTTGCCCATCCAGCCGTGCTCCCCGGACAGCAGTTCCGTGCGCATCGTGTCGTCCACCAGCGCCGAACGCGTGCCGACCAGCATATCGAACGGAATGGTCGAATTGGCGGGCGGCGTGCGGATGACGGCTGTCACCCGCAGCAGCTTGCCTTCCGCATGCACAGTGCGCCCCAGCGCTTCGGCTGTGCCGAACAGCCTTTGCGCCGTGCGTTCGCTCAGCACCAGGCCTTCCGGCTGTTCCAGCGCTTGCGCCAGGTCGCCCTGCAAGGCCTGCAGGCCAAGGACGCGCGTGAAGCCGGGCAGCGTGATCATGCCGGCCACTTCGTGCAGCTGTCCATCCACCTTGAGCGCAAAGCGGCTGCCTTGCGGGCGGATCGGGATGTAGCCGGTGACATCCTTGACGCCGGGCGCCTGCGCGGCGGCATGGCGCAGCAGCACCGGCCCCAGGTCGAACCATGGCCGCGCGGCGTCCATATTGGAGCGGTGCTTGACCACGTAGACCTGCTCCACCTCCGGCACGTGCGAGTTGTATTCGAAGGAGTAGCGGACAAAGGCGAGCAGCAGGAAGGCCGTGGCCATGCCGACGCCCAGGCCGCCGATCACCACCAGCGAATAGAAGGGTTCCTGGACCAGCGTGCGCCAGCCGATGCGGAAGTCTTTCAGCTTCATCATGGCTCCCTTACGCCGCCTGCAGCGCGTCGACCAGGATGCGGCCGTCCAGCAGGCGCAGCGTGCGCGAAGCTTGCGCGGCATGCGACGGCGAGTGGGTGACCATCACGATGGTGGTTCCTTCGGCATTGATCTGGCGCAGCAGGCGCATGACTTCATCGCCATGGGCGGAGTCGAGGTTGCCGGTCGGTTCGTCGGCCAGCAGGATGGCGGGGTTGGACACCAGCGCCCGCGCAATCGCCACGCGCTGCTGCTGGCCGCCGGACAGCTGCGAAGGACGGTGCCTGGCGCGGTGCGCCACGCCCAGCTTTTCCAGCATCGCGGCGACGCGCTGGCGGCGTTCGGCGGCCGGCACATCCAGGTATTCAAGGGCCAGTTCCACGTTCTCCGCCACCGTCAATTGTTCGATCAGGTTGAAGCTCTGGAAAATGAAGCCCACCCGGCCGCGGCGCACGGCGTTCAGCTGGGTTTCGCTGTAGCCGCTCACCTGCTGGTGCTCGAACCAGTATTCCCCGCTGTCCGGCGTATCCAGCATGCCGAGGATGGAGAGCAGGGTCGACTTGCCACAGCCGGAGGGTCCGGTGATGGCAAGGTATTCGCCGGCGTCGATCTCCAGGTCGATGTGGTCCAGCGCCGTGGTGCGCACGTCGCCGCCCTGGAAAGTCTTGCTGATGTTCTTAAGCTTGATCATGCTGTTCATTGTGTCATGCCGTGGTGTGGTGGTGGAAGGATTCCGTCCAGCCGCAGCCTGGCGGCGGCGCCGAACGGCGAATAGGTGGAAACGATGACGCGCTCGCCCGCCGCCAGGCCTGCCGTGACCTCGACCTGGGCAGGGTTGCGGCGCCCCAGCCGCACCTGGCGGCGTGCCGCCCCCTGGCCGTCGCGGTCGAGCACGTACACCCAGCTGCCGGCGCCGTCCACGGCGAAGGCATCGTTCGGCAGCAGCAGCGCGGGCTGCGCGCCGCCCAGGGTGATCGTCGTCTCCAGGCCCTGGCCGGGACTCAATTGCGGCGGCGCGCCGGCGCTGAATGCCAGTTCCAGCGCGAAGCGGCCATCCTTGATTTGCGGGTAGATGCGCGACACCTGCACCGTGTAGCCGCGGCCGCCGACGATGGCATTGCCGGTGCGGCCGACGGCCAGGCGCGCCAGGTAGTATTCGTCCACCGCTGCCGTCAGTTTGAAGCGTCCCTGGCCATCGATGCGGCCCAGGTGGTGGCCCGCTGCCACGGTCTGCCCAAGCTGCAGGCTGAAACCGGTCAGCCGTCCATCGGCCGGCGCCCGCACGACCAGCGCCCGCACGGCGGCGCCCACCAGTTCCAGCCCGGCGTCCAGGCGGCCGATCGCGGCTTCCATTTGCTTCACCGCGGCGGCCTGGGTGACAGACTCCACGTGATCGCTGGCACGCTCCGCGTCCAGCAGGCGGCGCTGCTGGGCCACGCGGTCGGCCGCATCTTCCAGCGCGGCGGCGGCAATGAAGCCTTGCGCCGCCAGCGCCCTGCTGCGCGTTTCCTGCCGCTCGGCCTGCAGCAAGGCGTATTCAAGATCGGCGATGCGGCGCTGGCGGGCGGCGCGTGCCGCTTCGATGTTCACGCGCAGGTTGGTGAGGTTGGAAATCTGCTGCGCATGCTCGGACTCGCGCTGCAGCATGTCCAGCCTGCGCTGCGGGTTCGACAGGCGGAACAGGGCCTCGCCCTGCTTCACCGCCGCGCCGTCGCGCACAAAGACTTCTTCCACCCGCCCGGATTCCACCGCGTCCAGCATGATGGATTCCAGCGGTTCAGCCACCGCCCGTACGGCCAGCTCGTCGCGGAAGGTGCCGCGCTGGACGGTGGCAATGCGCAGGGTGGCGGCATCGATGGCTGGGCCGCGCGGGACCAGCAGCCAAGCTCCGGCCGCGACGGAGGCTGCGATCACAAAGGCGGTGGCGGCGACGCGAGTGCGTTGCCAGCGGCGGCGCGGCAAGGGCTGGTCCATGGCGGCGCCGGTTGGCGCGGTGTTCAGTGGCGAGATCATGCCGCCATTCCTGCAAGCTCCGTGCCATGGGCGAAATGGCGGCCCGGCGCGGGAAACTGTCCGGAAGCGGACAATTTTCGCGTCCGGAAACGAACACTGTGCCGGCGCGGGGCCGGCTGCTAGAATCCGCCGCATGGCTGTCCATATCCTGATCCTCGACGACGATGCCGATGTTGCGCTGGCGGCACGCATGCTGCTGCGCCCGCGCGCCAGCCGTGTCGACACGCTGGGCGAGCCGCGCCTGCTGGCGCACCGCCTGCGCGACGGCGTACCGGACGTCGTGCTGCTGGACCTGAACTTCACGCCGGGCCGCACCGACGGCGCCGAGGGACTGGCGATCCTGGCGCAGTTGCAGGCCCTGCCCCGCCGGCCCGCCGTCATCGTGATGACGGCCTACGCCGACGTGCCGCTGGCGGTGGAGGCGATGAAGCGCGGCGCCTGCGATTTCGTCACCAAGCCGTGGGACAATGCCCGCCTGCTGGCCAGCGTGGATGCGGCGCTCGCGGCGATGGCGGCGCGAGCGCCGCGCACGGCCAGCGCCTTGCTGGGCGAGGCGCCATGCATGCGCCAACTGCGCGCCTTGCTGGAGAATGTCGGGCCGACCGGCGCCAATGTGATGGTGCTGGGCGAAAACGGCACCGGCAAGGAACTGGTGGCGCGCGCCCTGCACCAGGCGTCGCAGCGTGCGGCCGCTCCCTTTGTGTCGGTGGACATGGGCGCACTGCACGAATCGACGCTGGAAAGCGAACTGTATGGACACCGCAAAGGGGCGTTCACCGATGCGCGCAGCGACCGCGCCGGGCGCTTCCAGTCGGCCCATGGCGGCACCCTGTTCCTCGACGAAATCGGCAACCTGCCGCTGGCGGCGCAGGCCAAGCTGCTCACTGTACTCGAACGGCGCGAAGTGACGCCGCTGGGCGCCGACCGCGCGGAAGCGGTCGACGTGCGCGTGGTCAGTGCCACCAACCTCGATGAAGCCCGGCTGTACAACCCGCAAGTGTTCCGCACCGACCTCCTGTTCCGCCTGAACACCATCGTCGTGCGCGTGCCGCCCCTGCGCGAGCGGCGCGAAGACATCCCGCTGCTGCTGGCGCATTACCTGGCCGCCTACGAGCAGCAATATGGCAAGCCTGCCCGCCAGCCGGCCCCGGACGCGCTGGATAAGCTGTGCGGCCTGCCGTGGCCGGGCAATGTGCGCGCGCTGCGCCACGCCTGCGAGCGGGCGGTCATCCTGGCGCAAGGCGAATGCTACCGGCTGGATGACTTTGGCCAGGCCGGCCAGCCGGGCGAGGCGCTGCAGGCCGCGCCGGTGCCGGCCAGTGCGCCCGACAGCTTGCGCCTGGACGCGCTGGAACGCGAAGCGGTCAGCACGGCCCTGGCCCAGGCCAAGGGCAATATCAGCCGCGCGGCGCGCCTGCTGGGCGTCAGCCGCGCGGCGCTCTACCGCAAGCTGGAGAAGCATGGACTCTGACGATCGCCACCGGCGCCGCGCGAGCCGTACCGTCCTTGCCGGCACGCTGCTGCTGGCGGGAGCGGCCTTCGCAGCGGGCGCGTGGCGGCAGCCGGCGCTGCTGGCCGGCAGCGGCGCCGTGGCCGCCCTGGCGCTTGCGATACTGCGGCGCGGCCTGCGCGCCCTGCCAGCCCCGGCCGGGGGCGCACAGGCGGCCGCCGTGCCAGAGCTTCCGCTGGAAGCCCCGCCCGCGCCGACTGACGGCCAGCGCCAGCAATTCGCGCAGCAGGCGATGCTGGCCGAAGCGCGGCTGGAATTCGCGCCGATGGCGCTGTTCCGCATGCCGGGGCTCGAACCGCTGAACGCCAGCGCACGCCGCCTGCTGGCGCCAGGGCGCGCCGCCGACCGGGGCGCACTAGCGGACAGCCTGGCCGGCTTGGCAGCCGGCCAGCGGCGCGTGATCGAATTCGACACCGATGGCGGCAGCGAGCGCGCCCTGGCCTGTGCCAATGCCCTCACCGTGGCCGGCCGCCCGGAACGGCTGGTGGCGCTGATGCCGGTGGAAGACGAACTGTCGGCCGAAGCGATGCAGGCCTGGCAGAAGCTGGTGCACGTGCTGACCCACGAAATCATGAATTCCCTGACGCCCGTCGCATCCCTGTCGAAGACTGCCCGCTCGCTGCTGGCGGAGGCCCCATTGGCGCCCGGCCTGGCGGACGACCTGGACACTGCCCTCGATGCCATCAGCCGCCGCGCCGACAGCCTGGCGCAATTCGTCAGCGGTTACCGTGCCTTGGCCACCGTACCGGAACCTCAGGTGCAGACCGTCGAGCTGCGCGCGCTGTTCGAGCGCATCAAGGCGTTGGCGGCGCCGGCCTGGCTGGCACGCGGCGGCATGCTCACTGTCAGCGTGGAGCCGGAAACGCTGCAACTGCGCGCCGATCCGGGCCAGCTGGAACAGGCGCTGGTCAACCTGCTGCAGAACGCGGCGGAAGCAACCGAGGGCGTCCGCCTACCCCAGGCCACGCTGAGCGCGGCGCTGGCGCGCGGCGGCCGGCTGCGCATCGAAGTCGCCGACAACGGCCCCGGCGTTCCGGAAGCAGTGACGGCGCACATCTTCACGCCGTTCTTCACGACCAAACCAAAAGGCAGTGGCATCGGCTTAGCGCTGGTCAGGCAACTTGCGCATCGCAACGGGGGAACCGTGCGCCATGCCCGCCCCGTTGGCGGCGGCGCGCGGTTCGTATTGACGTTTTGACTGGTTGATTGCACCGGCCACCGCAAATTCGGTATAGTTGGCGAATCGTCCACGACAAACCCGAAGATGACCAGCCTACGCCAGAACCTTTCCATGATCGCGGCCACCATGGTCATGTTCGGCGCGGCCCTGCTGATCAATGAACTGCTGTTCAAGCAGCTGGAATTCGCGGAAGGCATCAACTGGATCTACCTTCCCGCCGGCGTGCGCCTGCTGGCGACCCTGCTGTTCGGCGGCGCCGGCGCGATCGGGCTGTTGCTGGTTTCGTGGCTGTACTGCTTCTTCATTCTGTTCCCGCACGAGCCGGTGCGCGCCTTTGCCGGCGGCATCCTGGCCAGTGCCGCGCCCTACCTGGTCTACCTGGGCGCCAAGCGCTGGCTCGACCTGCAAGGCTCCTTGGCCGGCCTGGCCGACTGGAAGGTCCTGGTGTGCGCGCTCGCCTACTCGCTGGCCAGTCCCCTGCTGCACCACATCTGGTTTGCCGTGTATGAAGGCCGCGAACACCTGCTGGGCAGTTTTGCCGTGATGGCGGTGGGCGATTTTATCGGCACGGTGCTGCTGCTGTTCTTCACCAAATGGGTGATGCGCCTGTCGGCGCCGCACGGCTAGAACAAGGCCTGCTGCGCTGTCGTCAGGGCGGCGAAACTGTCTTGCAGCGGCAGCAGGATGGCGTCCGCAATCGGTTGCAGCTGCTTGTCCAGGTAATGCTGGTAATCGATCGGCGAGCGCTGCACTTCCAGCGGTTCCGGGCCATTGGTGGTGACCACGTAGCTGATACGCCCGCCGTTCTGGTAGCGTAGCGGACGGCCCTGCGCCTTGTTGAATTCATCGGCCAGCCGCGCCGCGCGCACCTGGGGCGGAACGTTGACCTGGTATTCGTCAAGCCGGTGGCGCAGGCGCTTGCGGTACACCAGCAGTTCGTCATGTTCGCCGGCCAGGGTCTTGCGCACGTAGTCGCGCACATACTCCTGGTAGGGCTCATCGTTGAAGATGCGGGAGAACAGGGTTTGCTGGAATTGCTGCGCCAGCGGGGTCCAGTCGCTGCGGGCCGTTTCCAGCCCGCGGTAAATCATGTCGCCATCGCTGGTCAGGCCGGCGTAGCGCTTCTTGCTGCCCAGGTCCGTGCCGCGGATGGTCGGCATGAAGAACTTCCGGTAATACGTATCGAACTCGATTTCGAGGTAGCTCTCCAACTTGTATTTGCGCCGCAGGCGTTCGCGCCACCACGTGTTGATTTTCACGACCAGGCCCCGCGCGATGGCCATCGCTTCCTCCGTTTCATGCGGGCGCTTGAGCCAGATGAAGATGGAGTCGGTGTCGCCGTAGATCGCCTCGTAGCCCTCCTTTTCCACCAGCTCGCGCGTCAGCTTGAGCAATTCGTGGCCGCGCAGGGTGACGGAAGAAATCAGCTGCGGGTGGTAGAAGCGGCAGTCGGTGGAGCCCAGCACGCCGACGAAGGAGTTCATCAGCAGCTTCAGCGCGGTCGACAGCGCATCGTTCCTTTCGCGCTTGGCGGCATCGCGGCCTTGCCACAGCTGGGTGGTGATCGCGGGCAGGCAGTGGCGCGTGCGCGAGAAATGGGCGCCACGCATGCCGGGCACCGTGTCGCCGCCGGCCGCCGCCTCGGCCTCGCCTTCCACCAGGCCGACCGGATCGACCAGGAAGGAGCGGATGATCGAGGGGTACAGGCTCTTGAAGTCCAGCACCACCACCGAGTCGTACAGCCCGGGACGCGAATCCATCACGAAGCCGCCGGGCGATGCCACGGCCGGAATCTCGCCCACGTTCGGCGCCACATAGCCTTCGCGGTGCATGCGCGGCAGGTACTGGTGGTTGAAGGCTGCGATCGAGCCGCCCATGTGGTCGGGCACTAGCCCGGTCACATGCGAGCGCTCGAGGATGAAGTCCATCACGCGCGTCTTCTCGAAGATGCGCGTCACCAGCTCGCAGTCCTTCAGGTTGTAGGTCGCCAGCGCCGCCTTGTCCTCGCGGAAGCGGCGCTCGATCTCGGCCATCTTGTCGTAGTCGCTGCCGATGTCCTTGCCCTCCCCCAGCAGCGCCTGCGACACGCTCTCCAGGCTGAAGGACGGGAAACTCCAGGACGCGGCGCGCAGCGCCTCGATGCCGTCGACGGCGATGCGGCCGGGGATGGTGGCGAACACATAGCCTTCGCGCGCCTGGTGGGTGCGCCATTCGACGGGGCGGCCTTCGCGCCCCAGCAGCAGCGGCACCTTGTGCTTTTCCGCATTGCGCTGCAAGGTCTGCAGGTCGAACTGCACCACGCTCCAGCCGATGATGGCGTCCGGGTCGTGTACCCGCAACCATTCGTTGAGCTTTTCGATCACGCGCCGCGGGGTTGGGCAGTATTCGAGGTCGAAGTCGACGGCAGGCGCCACTGCCGGCGCCTCGCCCAGCATGTACACCTGGCGCTGGCCGCAGCCTTCCAGGGCAATCGAATACAGGTCGCCAAAAGCGCTGGTTTCGATGTCGAGCGACACCATGCGCAGCCGCGGGCGGTATTCCGGCGCGGGACGCAGCTTGCCGCCTTCGATTTCGACGCCGGCGGTGATGAAGCGCTCCATCAGGTAGCGTTCGGGTGGCTTGATGTCCGCCTCGTACAGGCGGATGCCGCGCTCGCCCAGTTTGCGCTCCAGCGCCAGCAACTGCTTGTAATGGCTGGCGTAGATGCCCACCACGGGCTCGCGCTGGAAAGTCTTGAGCGCCACCTCGCGCACGTCGATGCCGGGCATGCCGGCCACCAGGGTGGCGATGGTGTCGCGCAGCGAGGCTTCGGCGAACGCCACCGAAGCCTGCTCCGTCAGCAGGACTTTGCGCGGACCTTCGTCGGTGGCCAGCCAGAACTCGATTTCCGTGCCGGCGGGGGCATCGCGCCAGGCGCGGGTAAGGATAAAACCAGGCATGCCCGCATTATACTGGATAAAAATACAGTTATTTGGCCTGCAACGTGGCCAGCGCCGCTTCCAGCACTTCGTCACGGCCAGCACGCAGGCCATCGACGGTGGGCTTGACGATGTGCTGCGGCTGCACGCCCACGCCGACGAAGGCGCGGCCGTCCGGATAGGCATCCTGCTTGGTGCAGATGCGTGCCGTGCCGCCCCCCGGCAGCTTGATGAATAGCGGCTGTCCCGTGCTGCCGCCGGTCGGTTCGCCCACCAGGGTGCCGCGCTGCATGCTGTCGAAGGCCACCGCGAAGTCTTCCGCGGCGGAGAAGGTGGCAGCGCTGGTCAGCACCAGCACCGGCTTCCGGTACTGGCGTTGCGGGTCGGGCTGGATGGCGGTGGGCGCCTGCTCATACATCGGCTGCGGTCTGTCCCAGGCGCGCCAGGTCGGCTTGTAATCCCGGGTGGACCAGCGATTGGTCAGGAAGGCTTTGTCGTCCAGCGTGGACAGGATCTTGTAGCCGACGTCCGAGTCTCCGCCGCCGTTGCGGCGCACGTCGATGACCAGGGCGGACGACTTGGCAATTTCGTCGAACGCGGCCATCCAGGCGTCGGCGGCGCTATTGTCTTCAAAGCTGTTCAGCGAAACGTAGGCCACGTCGCCCGGCAGCATGCTGAACTCGAACGACGCCGAGTTGGCCATGGCAGCCTTGCGCGCTTCCCAGCTCACGCGTGGCACCTGCTGTTCGAACTGCTTGCCGGCCGCGTCGCGGAAGGTCACGCGCGGGGCGGAGCCGACGGCGCCGGCGAGAAACTGGTAGCCGAAGGTGCGCAGCGCTTCATCCTGGGGCGTGGAGGCGCTCACATACGGCGCCACCTCGCGCGCGGCGTAAGTCTTCACTTCGGCACCGTCCACGGCCACCACTTCCAGTCCCGGCATGATGCCCTTGGCGCGCAGGCCCGGATCCAGCACTTCGGTCACGATGACCCGGCCTTCGATCGGGAGCGTCTTCAGCATGGTCGTGCCGCGCATGCGCTCCGTCAGCTCCTGCGGCGGGTAGACGTTGGTATGGCCATCTTTCAGCTTTGCCACCAGCTCCATCAGCACGCGGTAGTAATCCTCGGTGCTGCGGGTGGCGCGCACGCGCGGCAGGGTTTCCAGGTAAGTCTTGTCCCAGTCCAGCTGGTCCAGCCGGGCAGTGTCGAAGAAGTTATATTTCACTTCCGACCACAATTTGGACAGGCCGGCGATCTTTTCATCCTCGCTGATGCTTTCCCTGAACGGTCCTGCCAGGGCTGCCGTCTCCCACTGCTGCGCCATTGCGCTGCCGGCCGCCAGGGCCAGGACCAGCGCCGCTACATGGCTCTTTACCATCTTGTCTCCCGAATAAGCTGAATGTGCGACATTCTAGAGGCCCGCCGACAAGCGCGCCAGCCTGTTACAAGCCTGATACTTTCCGCATGGGTGCCCGCTGCTAGAATGCATGCTCGAAAATTTTCATTTCCCCTTTCGACACTATGCGCCGACTTGCATTCCCCGCGCTGGCAGCCCTGCTGGCCATACCTGCTTTTGCCACTACCCCCATCACCCTCGACCAGGCCATGGCCAACCCGGACTGGATCGGCACCCCGGTCGAAGCCGCGTGGTGGAGCTGGGACAGCAAACAGGTCTTCTATAAACAGAAGCGCATCGGCTCCTCGCTGCGCGACACCTACCAGGCCGGCGACAAGCCACGCCTGGTCGCCGATTCCGAACTGGCCAACCAGGACAGCCCGGAGATGGTGTTCAACCGCGATCGCACGCGCGCCATCCTGCTACGCAATGGCGACCTGTTCGAGCGCGACCTGAAGTCCGGCGCCCTGGTGCAGATTACCCGCGGCACGGCCAACGCCTCCGCGCCGCAGTATTCCGCCGATGGCCGCAGCGTGCAGTTCAAGGTCGGCAATGACTGGTTCAGCTGGAACCGCGCCGACCACCTGGTGTCGCCGGTCGCCCTGCCGCGCGCCGCCAAGGATCCCGCCGCCGCGCCGGACGAAGACTACCTGCGCGACATGCAACTGCGCCTGATCGCCACGCTCAAGCGCCAGAAAGATGAACGCGACGAGACGCGCGCCCGCGCCAAGGCCGAACGCGCCGCCGACCCAACGCGCGCCCCGGCGCCGCTGTATTTCGGCGACAAGGTGTCGATCGATGCTTCCTCCCTGTCGCCCGATGGCCGCTGGCTGGTGGTCGCCACCTCGCCGAAAGGCAGCGAGAACGGCCGCGTGGGCAAGCTGCCGCGCTATGTGACCGAGTCGGGCTACGAGGAGTTCGACGACCAGCGCACGCGCGTTGGCCGCAACCTGCCACTGGCGCAGTCGCTGAAACTGGTGGACCTGCGTACCGGCACCATCAGGGACCTGCCCCTCGACTCGCTGCCGGGCATCGCCACCGACCCACTGGCCAGCCTGCGCGAAGCGGCCAAGCAGCCGGCCTTGAAGGGTAACCGCGCCACCCGCCTGGAAACCGATGAAGGCGACGGCATCGCCTGGGCCGGCAACGGCAGCAAGGCCGCCGTCATGCTGCGCACGGTCGACAACAAGGACCGCTGGCTGGCCATGATCGACCTGGAAGCCGCCAGCCTGAAGTCCGTGCACCGCCTGACCGACAAGGCCTGGATCAATTACAGCTACAACGACTTCGGCTGGCTGCCGGACAACAGCACGCTGTGGTTCATGTCCGAAGAAACCGGCTACGCCCACCTGTACACCCTGGGCGCGGACGGCAAGCAGCGTGCCCTGACCAGCGGCAAATGGGAAGCCTCGAACGTCAAGTGGAATGCCGACGGCACCCTGGCGTACATGCTGTGCAACCGCCGCACGCCCGGCGAATACGAAGTGTGCGCAGCCTCCGCCAAGGAGGCGAGCGTGCGCGAAGTGACGCAGCTCGATGGCGGCGTCGAACAATTCGACCTGTCGCCGGACCAGCGCAAGCTGCTGGTGCACTACTCGTCGGCCTACCTGCCGGCGCAGCTGGCCACCGTGCCTGCAGCCGGCGGTGCGGCGACGAAACTGACAGACACCCGCAGTGCCGAATTCAAGGCCCGCGAGTGGATCCAGCCGCAAATGGTGGCCGTGCCGTCGACGCATGGCGCCGGCCAGCCGATCTGGTCCAAGCTGTACCGGCCGGCCACGCTGGAGCCGGGCAGGAAGTATCCGATCGTGATGTTCGTGCATGGCGCGGGCTACCTGCAGAACACCCACCACCGCTACCCGAACTACTTCCGCGAGCAGATGTTCCACAACCTGCTGGTTGAAAAAGGCTACATCGTGCTGGACATGGATTACCGGGCCTCCAAAGGCTATGGACGCGACTGGCGCACGGCGATCTACCGCCAGATGGGCCACCCGGAGCTGGAAGACTACGTCGACGGCGTGAAATGGCTGGTGGCCAACCAGCAGGGCGATATCGACAAGGTGGGCATCTATGGCGGCAGCTACGGCGGTTTCATGACCTTCATGGCAATGCTGCGCGAGCCGGACCTGTTCAAGGCCGGCGCCGCCCTGCGGCCGGTAACCGACTGGACTTCCTACAACCACGGCTACACGGCCAACATCCTGAACACGCCGGACATCGATCCGGAGGCTTACCGCAAGTCCTCGCCGATCGAGTACGCGGACAAGCTGAAAGGCCACCTGCTGATCGCGCACGGCATGGTGGACGACAATGTGTTCTTCCAGGATTCGGTGCGCATGGCGCAGCGCTTCATCGAGCTGAAAAAGGACAACTGGGAACTGGCGGCGTATCCGCTGGAACGCCACGCCTATGTGCAGCCGGAGAGCTGGTACGACCAGTACCGGCGCATCCTGCAGCTGTTCGAGCGCACCCTTAAACCTTGAAAACCGACAACCGGGGTCCGACCCTCGGGGTCAGACCCCGGTTTTCCGGTTCCCTAGGTTTTAACCACGCTGCTCGGCAGCGCCTGAAAATCATCCGTCTGGTACAACGAATGCCAGGCCGCCAGCAGCGCCGGCGGCGGCGTGACCAGCTTGCGCGCCGTCAGGTCCAGCCAGCCGCCCGAGCTGTTGATGCGGGCAGCCAGCTTGCCGTCGCCGCGATAGACGTCGCTGCGCAGCATCCAGCGGCTGCCGTCCTGCGACATGCCCGCCAGCGCCAGCGTCACGGTGATCTGGTCCAGCAGCAGCACTTCCTTGAAGTAGGCGATATCGTCCTTCATCACCACCGGCCCAATGTTCAAGCGCTTGAATTCCGCCATCGGGAACCCGTTCTCAGCCAGGAACAGCATGCGGATGTCGCCCGCCTTGTTCAGGTAGGCCGTATTCGCCATATGGCTGTTGAAGTCCATATCGCCCCACCCGGCCATCATCTTGCGCTCAAACATCGCTACTCCTTCATTCGGCCGCGAGGAAGTCCAGCAAGGTCAGGGCCACGATCTTGGTCGCCCTGCGCAAGTCTTCCAGCAGCAGTTTTTCATCCGCCTTCTTGGCATTCGATTCGGGCACGCTGCGCGGCCCAGCGCCATATAGTACTGCGGGAA
>CBHWEO010000139.1:0-14189 GCA_966112955.1 uncultured Duganella sp.
TTCGGCCAGAAGACCAGCGCCGGCTGGTACGACTACAAGGATGGCGACCGCAAAGCCTATCCGAGCGCGGTAGTCAATGACATGATCGTCAAACACTCTGCGGATATCGGCGTCGAGCGGCGCACGATCAGCGACGAGGAAATCGTCGAGCGCCTGGTGTATGCCCTGGTGAACGAAGGGGCGCTTATCCTGGAGGAGGGCATTGCCCTGCGCGCCTCCGATATCGACATGGTGTACCTGACCGGCTACGGTTTCCCTGTCTACCGCGGCGGCCCGATGTTCTATGCCGATACGGTGGGCCTGGTCAATGTACTGGGCGCGATCGAACGATTCGCCAAGGGTCGCCATGGCGACGCCTGGAAGCCGGCGCCGCTGCTGGTGAAACTGGCTGCCGAAGGCAAGGGCTTCAACAGCTGATCAGGCGATACGCTTGCGCATGCGGGACAATGGCACCGAGACGTTGTTTGGCAGCGCAAGCGTGATGTCTTCGATTCCTTCAAAGCCGCACGCCCTGTAAAGCGGTACGCCGGGCATGGTCGCGGCCAATTCCATCAGCCGGAAACCGGCTGCCGCCGCCTCGCGTTCGCAATGCTCCATCAGCATCCGCCCCAGGCCGTGGCGCGGCGCGGACGGATCGACGAAAAAGGCCCGGATGCGGGCCGGCTGCGTGGCCGGGTCCAGCAAGGGGTCGGGCCCGGACTTGTGCTGGTCGCCGCCGAACAGGGTGGCGCGCTTGCTCCAGCCGCCGCAGGCCAGCATGCCGCCATCGCGCTCGATCACGAAATAGGTTCCGTCTTCTACCAGTTGGGTATCCACGCCGAACACATGGCGCGTGATGGCCTCCGCCTGCTCGTCGGTATAAAAGCCTTTGCTAAGCTGGATGCCGGAGCGCCGGATCAGGGCGTCCATGGCGGGAATGTCGGCGGCCGTAGCGGGCCGTAAGGTGGCTGGATTTGGCATTTGGAAATGCTATCATAGGGTGGCACACAGGGAGGAATCATGCGCTACGTCGCTGCAGCTGTCTTCACCTTGCTTTGCTGCTTGCCCGCCGCCGCCCGCGACCTGCTGGTGATCGGCACCCACTTCGAACGCGTCTATGAACGTGGCCAGGAGGGGGAAATCGTCGGGCTTGGCCCCGAAATCGTCCGCCTGGTGGCCGAGCGGCTTGGCCATCGTGCCATTTTCGAGCTCTATCCCTGGGCCCGCGCCCAGGCACTGGTCGCTCAGGGGAAGGCCGACATCCTGGTCGGTCCTTACAAAACCTTCGAGCGGCAGCAGTTGATGGCTTTTTCCAAACTGCCTTTCTACCAGGACCAGATGGTGTTCTATGTCCGCAAAGGGACGCTGCTGGATTGGAGCGGCGACTATGCCACGCTGGCGGACCAGCGCATCGCCATCGTCAACGGCTGGGCTTATGGCCCGGCGTTCGACAAGGCGCGTCCGCAACTGCGGCTGGACGTCGTCAACAGCGTGGATAGCGGCTTGAAAATGCTGGCGGCGCAGCACGTCACCATGTTTGCCAGTAACCGCCGCAATACGGAACCCGTGCTGGGCCGGCTGGGCATGGCCGGCCAGGTGGCGATGCTGCCGCGCGTGATCGAGGTCCAGGATGGCTATTTCGGCTTCCCGAAACGCCCGGCGGCCGACGCCCTGCGCAAGGAATTCGATGCCGAATTCCAGCGCATGGTCGACAGCGGCGAGTTGAAGCGCCTGGGACAGCGGCACGAAGTGAACGTGCCGTAGTGGGATCGTGGCGGCCGCTTAGCGGGCCTTGCGCTCCGGTGTCAGGACCGTTGGCAGGGCTTTCGGCAGGGTCGCCGGATAGTCGCGGCTGAAGTGGAGGCCGCGGCTCTCGCGCCGCTGCAGCGCGCTGCTGACGATCAGCGAAGCCACTTCGACCAGGTTGCGCAATTCCAGCAAATCGCTGGTGATGCGGAAGTGGCGGTAGTATTCGTCAATTTCTTCCTTCAACAGGGAGATGCGGTGCTGGGCGCGTTCAAGACGCTTGCTGGTGCGTACGATACCCACGTAGTTCCACATGAAGCGGCGCAGCTCGTCCCAGTTGTGGGAGATGACCACTTCCTCGTCGGCGTCGGTGACCCGGCTTTCGTCCCAGTCCGGTAGGTAGGGCGTGTCTTCCTTGTCCTTGGCCAGGATGTCCTGGGCGCAGGCGCGGCCGATCACCACGCATTCGAGCAGTGAATTGCTGGCCAGGCGGTTGGCGCCGTGCAGGCCGGTGCAGGCGGTTTCCCCCACGGCATACAGGCCTGGCAGGTCGGTGCGGCCGAACAGGTCGGTCACCACGCCGCCGCAGGTGTAGTGGGCGGCCGGCACGATCGGGATCGGCTGCTTGGTAATGTCGATGCCCAGTTCCAGGCAGCGGGCGTAGATGGTCGGGAAGTGCGAGATCAGGAAGTCGGCCGGCTTGTGGCTGATGTCCAGGTGGACGTAATCGAGGCCGCGCTTCTTGATCTCGAAGTCGATGGCGCGGGCCACCACGTCGCGCGGCGCCAGCTCGGCGCGTTCGTCGTGGGCCAGCATGAAGCGCTGGCCGGCGGCGGCGCCGGCTTCCGGCGGCAGCTTGAGCAAACCACCTTCGCCGCGGATCGCTTCCGTGATCAGGAAGGATTTGGCGTAAGGGTGGTACAGGCAGGTCGGGTGGAACTGGATGAACTCCATGTTCGACACGCGGCAACCGGCGCGCCAGGCCATGGCGATGCCGTCGCCGCTGGCCGTGTCGGGATTGGTGGTGTACAGGTAGACCTTGCCGGCGCCGCCGGTCGCCATTACCGTGTGTTCGGCGGCGACGGTGATGACCTGGCCGGTGGTCACATCCTGCACGTACAGGCCGTGGCAGCGCGGCTGCGCATGCGCCGGGCGCGGGCCGAGCTTGTCGGTGGTGATCAGGTCGATCGCGCAATGCTGTTCGAACAGGCTGATATTCGGGTGCGCGCGCACTTTTTCTTCGAGCGTCACTTGTACCGCGTGGCCGGTAGCGTCCGCCGCATGGATGATACGGCGCTGGCTATGGCCGCCTTCGCGCGTCAGGTGGAAGCCCAGCTCAGCGTTTTCGTCGCGGGTGAAAGGCACGCCAAGCCCAATCAGCCACTCAATGGCTTCGCGCCCATGTTCAACGATGAAGCGGGTAGCGCCTTCGTCACACAGTCCGCCGCCCGCCACCAGGGTGTCGGCAATGTGCTGTTCATGGCTGTCGCCGGAGTCGAGTACGGCCGCAATGCCGCCCTGGGCCCAGTTGCTGGCGCCATCGAGCAAGGCACGTTTGGAAATGATGGCGACCTTGCGGCTTTCCGCCAGGTGAAGTGCTACTGAAAGGCCGGCCAAGCCACTGCCGACAATCACAACATCGAATTTCATGGTGTTTCGGGCTGAATTTTTCGCGTAATAGGCAACAATATAAACTATTTGCCGTTGCGCTGCCTCAAAAGCCCCACTGGCGGCATGCTGCATCATGGGCCATGACCAGGAAAAAGCTGCTTGTGGTGGAGGACGACCTGGGCCTGCAGAAGCAACTGCGCTGGGCCCTGGACGCGTACGAGGTGGTCTTCGCGGGCAACCGCGATGCCGCCCTGGGGCAGTTGCGCCGCCACCAGCCCGCGGTCGTGACCATGGACCTGGGGTTGCCGCCCGAACCGGACAGCGCGAGCGAGGGCTTGCTGTTGCTGCAGCAGATGCTGGCGATTGCTGCGGACACCAAAGTGATCGTGCTGTCCGGGAACCAGGACCGCGAGAACGTGCTGAAAGCCATGGCCCTCGGCGCCTATGATTTCCACCAGAAGCCGCTCGATGGCGACTTGCTGCGCATGATGGTGGAGCGCGCCTTCTTCCTGCACGGCGTGCAGCAGGACAATAAGCGCTTGCTGCAGACCGAATCCGATTCCCCGCTGGCGGGCCTGGTCACGCGCGATCCGGGCATGCTGCGCGTGTGCCGCAGCATCGAAAAGGTGGCGCCCAGTTCGGCCACCGTCATGCTGATGGGCGCATCGGGCTGCGGCAAGGAGCTGTTGGCGCGTGGCCTGCACGAGTTGAGCATGCGCCGCGATCGCCGGATGGTCGCCATCAATTGCGCGGCGATCCCCGACAACCTGCTGGAAAGCGAGCTGTTTGGCTACGAAAAAGGCGCCTTCACCGGCGCCGAACGCCAGACCCTGGGCAAGATCGAACTGGCCGGGGGCGGCACCTTCTTCCTCGACGAGATTGGCGACATGCCCTTGCCCCTGCAGGCCAAGATGCTGCGCTTCCTGCAGGAGCGGGTGATCGAGCGCCTCGGCGGGCGCACCGAAATAGCGGTCGACGTGCGCATCGTGTGCGCTACGCACCGCAACCTGAAGGCGATGGTGGACGAGGGCCGCTTCCGTGAAGACTTGTTCTACCGCCTCAGTGAAATCGTGCTGGTGGTGCCGCCGCTGCGCGAGCGCGTCGGCGACGCAGTCCTGCTGGCACAGCACTTCCGGCACCGCTTCCTGCAGGCGGAGGGCCGGCCATCCTTGCCGTTTCACCCTGATGCACTGGCCGGCATCGAGTCCTATGGCTGGCCAGGCAATGTGCGCGAAATGGAAAACTGCGTCCGGCGCGCTGTGATCATGTGCGAGGGGCCACACATCACTCTGGAAGACCTTGGCTTGCCGCCGGGGGCGCCGCAGGCCGAGAACATCGACCTGCGCGAAGCCCGTAGCGCCGCAGAATACCGCGTCATGGTCAAGGCGCTGGCACGTACGGGCGGCAACATTGCCCGCGCCGCGGAGCTGCTCGGCGTGAGCAGGCCGACCTTGTACGACCTAATGAGCCACCACGGGATCAAGTGATTCGGGCTCGTGCCATCGGCCTGCAGCCTTCAACTGCTGGCGCAGCCCGGGCAGCGGAAAGCCCTGGCCGTAAGCTTTGTGCGCCGCTTGCAGCGCCGGCTCCCAGGCCTTGAGACGGACGTGCGCCAGGCCCAGGTTGTACCACGCCGCCGCATTGCCCGGCTGGCTTTCGACGGCAGCCTGCAGTTGCTCGACCGCGTCGCCCTCTCGCTTCAGGGCAAGCAGGTAGGCGCCGAACAGTGCGCGTGTCGCACCATCCGATGGGACAAAGGCCAGCGCGCGCTGGAAATAGCATTCGACGGCATAGTGGGCGCCGGGCGCCTGTGGCTTCCGCAGGCGCAAGCCAAGGCGCGCCATCGCCGCCAGCGCCCGCGGGTGGTTAGGGAAGTGTTCGAGGGTGTAGCCAATGTCGCCCCCCAACGCGTCGGACTGGCCCCGCTGCAGTGCTTCGACCTGTGGCCCGAAGTGGAACTGCTCGACCACCGCCAGGCCCCTGGCGTCTTCGGCATTGTAGTAGTCGCCGCCAGTGCTGCCCTTGACGTACGGCGGGCAGTCGGCTGCCAGAGCGGCAAGCAGGATCAGGTAGGCGGGCATGGCTTGCTTCCTTGTTCAAGTGGACGGGTGTCGAAAACCAACTGGGGGAAAGAGGCCGCGCTGCCGGAAATGTGCAGGTAGGGAGGAAGGTTGGCCAGCATCAGCTGCCAACGGCCGAGCGCGAAAAAGGTCGCTGCACCCAGGTGGACGATGCCGACGCGGCGGTGGGCGCGCAAGGAAGCGGCGTTGAAGGCGGAAATCCGGCTGCAGCTCCACTGGATACCGCGCGCATGCAGGCGGCCGTGCGCTTCGTCCCACAAGCGGCAGAACACGGTGCCCAGGCGCAGTTGCGGCTGGACGAATACATCGTAGTCCCAGCAGGAGTGCGGCGAGGGCAGGCAGTAGCGCACGCGCGCCTCATCTTCCTGGTAGGCCCCGTACTGGTACCAGAGGATGCCTGCCAATTCATCGCCCATCCATGCCGCAATACTGTGACCGCCTTGGCGGAAGCGGGCGGCGACGACGTCGCGCGGCCGCGGGTAAGCGACGGGGACCTCGTCGAGTCTTTCCACGGGCCGGACCACGATCTTGCCAGGCGCGCGCCGCATGGCCGACGCCGCCACGCGCTGCGCCACGAACTGGTAGCGCCACACGCGGCAGCCCAGCAGCCGCAGGCAGCGCGCGAGGAGGTACCTGGCGGCATTGGCGGCGCCCAGTTCGGCAACGGTTTGCATGAGGCGGGGGAACATGCAGCCATTACATCAAAGCCCCGCGCTTGCCCTTTGAGCTAACGCAAGCGGGTGCGCTTGTGCCTTGCATAGACTGGGACCTCCAAGGAGGATTCGTCATGCTCACTGTGCTGATGGCCACGTACAACGGAGTGCCGACTTTGCCGAAGGTGCTCGACGCCTACACCCGCCTGCAAAGCCCGGACGAGGGATGGCGGCTGCTGGTGGTGGACAATGGCAGCGACGACGGCACGCGTGAGTTGTTGATGTCGTACGCCGGCCGTTTGCCGCTGCATTACACCTTCGAACCGCGCCGTGGCAAGAACGCCGCGCTGAACCACGGCCTGGACCTTGCCATGCAAGGCCCAGAAACGCGCCTGTTCGTCTTCACCGACGACGACGCGACGCCGGAACCGGATTGGCTGCTGCGCTTCGCGGCTGCGGCGAGCGAGCGGCCAGCGTTTGCCATTTTCGGCGGCAGCATTGTGCCCGACTGGAGCGAAACGCCGCCGGACTGGCTGTTGCGGCTGGTGCCTTGCGGCCTGACCTACGGCTTGACCGATCCGCAGCTGCCTGAAGGCCCGGTGTATCCCGGCCTGGTTTGGGGCGCGAACATGGCGGTGCGTGCCGAAGTGTTCCGCCATGGCTACCGCTTCGACGAGTCGATCGGCCCGGCCGCAGGCGATTACGCGATGGGTGGCGAAGTCAGTTTCACGCGCTTGCTGGAGGGGGCGGGTTACCGGTCCTGGTTCTGTCCCGAGGCGCGTGTGGCCCACCACATCAGGCCCTCCCAGCTGACGGCCGAGTGGGTGATCGGGCGTGCGCGCCGCTACGGAAGGGGCGCTTGCCGGCTGGCCAAACCGGGCCAGTTTCCGGAAGCGTTTGGCGCGCCGCGCTGGATGCTGCGCAAATATGCGGAAGAACTGTGCGGCCTTGCTTCGGCCCTGCTGTTGCGGCAGCCAGAACGCATGTTCCAGCGCCGTTGGGAGCTGGCCTACCTGGGCGGCTACATCGCCGAAGCGGTGGCTGCCGCGAAGCGGCCAGGCAGTCCGCGCATCCTGATCACCAGCTTCTCGGGGGAACTGGGAGGCATGGAATTGCGCATGCTGGATGAAGCGCGCTTCCTGAAGGGCGTCGGTTACGACTGCGTGCTGGCGCCGTCGCGCTTCCAGGGCGATGAGCGCTGGCGCCAGTCAGCGCAGGACGAATGCCTCGAGGTGCGCGACCTGCACGTGCCGCCGCTGCTGGAGGAATGGTCCTGGCGGCGGCTGAACCGGCTGCGCGCGATGGCGTTCGCCGCGCCGGCATTGCGGCGCATGCGGCCGGACCTGGTGCACGTGGCGTTTTGCTGGACGAACTACGGCGCCAGCGCCTTGTGGCTCGCGCAGCACTGCGGCATTCCTTCGGTGATCAGCATCCACAACGCTTTTCCGCTCACCGAATTCAATGGCTGGCAGCGCGAGTTGCTGCAGCGTGCCATGGCGGGAGTCAAGGGCGTCTACGCTGTCTCCGCTTCCGCGATGACGCATTTCCTCGCCCTGTACCGGCAATGGCTGCCGGCCAGCGTGCGCTTGGCCGTGATCCCGAATTGCGTCGACGTGCAGCGTTTCCAGCCGTCGGTCCGGCGCCGCGCGGCGGCCAGGCGGCAGTGGGGCATTGCCGACGACGACGAAGTGATCGGCAGCGTGGGCAGGCTTTCCGCGCAAAAGCGCCCGGAGGAGTTGCTGGCAATCTTCGCCCATCTGGCCAAGTCGCGCCCGCGCCTGAAATTGCTGTTGGTGGGCACGGGGCCGCTCGAGTCCTCGCTGCGCGACGCGGTGCGCCGGCAACGGCTTTCGCGGCGCGTCATCTTCACCGGATTCCAGGCACAGGTGGAGACCATCATTCCCGCAATGGACCTGCACCTGCTGGTGAGCCGCCGCGAAGGCTTCGGCGTCGCGACCATCGAAGCCATGGCGTGCGGCGTACCGGCCCTTGCGACCCGTGTGCCGGGTAGCGAAGACGTCCTTGACGGCTGTGCCGGCGGCATGCTGCTTGAGCCAGGGGACATCGAGAATGCCGTCACCACGATCGGGGCACTGCTGGACGACGCCGGCCGGCGCGCGGAGATGGCGCGCCAGGGCAGGGCGGAAGTCGAGGCGCGCTATGCCGTGCCGGTCGTGAGCGCGCAAGTGGAAGCCTTCTACGACGGGCTGGCCTGACATGCGCGGCATCGCGCGCAACCTGGCCTTCGGCTTCGCGGAAAAATACCTGCAGGCTGGCCTGGCGCTGGCGTCCTCGGTCATCCTCGCGCGCATCCTGTCGCCCGCCGAAATCGGCGTGTATTCGATCGCCGCCGTCCTCACTGGCCTGGCGCAGGTGTTTCGCGACCTGGGGACCAGCCAGTTGCTGGTGGCACGCCGCGATTTGCCGCTGCACGAGCAGCGAGCCATGCTGACGATTGCGCTGGCGATGGGCTGGTCGCTGGCATTGCTGGTCGCGGCACTTGCGCAGCCGCTGTCTGCATTCTATCGCCAGCCGGTCCTGGCCGAAGTCCTGCGCATCCTGTCGCTGAATTTCCTGCTGGTGCCGTTTTCCTCGCTGGTGACCGCGTTGCTGCGGCGCGAGATGCGCGCCGGCGCGCTGTTGCGTATCAGCGCCAGTTACAACGGCGCCCAGTTCGTTGCCACCCTGGTGCTGGCCGCGTGCGGCCTTGGGCCTTGCGCGCTGGCCTGGGGCAGCTTTGCCGCCACCGCCACCGGCCTCGCCGCAGCCCTACTGTTGCAGCCGGCCGGCATGAGCTGGCAGCCGGGTTGGCAGGGTGTGCGCGAGCTGCTGCGTCCCGGTACCTTGGCCGTAGCGGGCAATGTGATCGACGAAGCCGGCGTGGTGGCGCCGGACCTGATTGCCGGAAAACTGCTCGGTGCGGAAGAAGTGGCCTTGCTGGGCAAGGCGCAAGCGGTGCTGTCGCTCTTCAACCAGGCAGTCACCAGTGCCGTCACGCCGGTCATCCTTCCCTTGTTTGCCCGGCGCGCCCGTGAAGGAGGCGATCCGCTGCAAGCCTACCTGGCGGCAGCTTCGTGCATGACTGCGCTGGCCTGGCCTTTTTTCCTGTTCGCCGGCCTGTTTGCCGAGCCGCTGGTGACGTTGCTGTATGGCCGTCAATGGCAAGGCAGCGTACCTTTGATCCGCATCATGTGTGGCGCCGCTGCGCTGTATAGCATATTCAGTATGGCGCGCCACCTGCTGGTGGCGACCGGCCACATCGCCTGGCAGGCGCGCATCGATGCCATTGCAGTCGCTGGGCGCCTGGCCTTGCTGGCCCCAGCTGCATTGGGCGGGTTGCGGTGGCTGGCGGCGGCGGTGGCGGTCAGCCTCGTGTTCCGCTGCCTGGTCGTGCTCCACTGCCTGCGGCAGCTTTACGAACTGCGGTTGGCCGCCCTGTGCCGGCAATTGCGCAAGAGTGCGCTCGCCAGTTGCGCTGCCGCCGCGCCTTTGGTGGTGGCAGCGGGCTCGCATGCAGGGGGCCCCGGCACGGCGGAAATGCTGGCCGGAGCAGTGGCCGGCGCGCTGGGGTGGGGGGCCGCGATCTGGCTGCAGCGGCATCCGCTGGCCGGCATTTTGCGATGGCAGCAATAAGGAGGTGGCTATGCGCGTCGGAATCCTGTCCTATCCCATGCTGTTCCAACGCGAGGGCGGCTTGCAGGTGCAGGTGCGGGAAACCGTATCGGCGCTCAACCAGATCGATGCCGCCATGTCCGCCGAACTGGTCGACCCGACGCGGCAGAAGCTGGATGAATTCGACTTGATCCACGTGTTCTCCGCAATCAACGGCAACTTCCGCGTGGTTGAATCGGCCGTGGAACTGGGCGTGCCGGTGGTGCTGTCGCCGCTGGTCTCGCCGACCTGGAACCGCAACGCGGGTTTGCGCGCAAGAGTGGCCGACCGTCTGGCGGGCCGCATCTCGGCCTACAACCTGCAAACCAGCTACGCTCAGACCAAGCGCGCATTGCAGCTGGCCGACCTGGTGATCGCCCTTGGCGAAGCGGAACGGGATGCGATCGTCACCGGTTTCCTCACCGAGCGCTCCAAGATCAGGGTGTTCCCGAACGGGATCAGCCGCCAGTTCTTTACCGCGCGGCCCGAGCTGTTCCGGCAACGGACGGGCATTGTCGGTCCTTTCGTCCTGACCGTGGGCGCGGTGTCGGAATACAAGAACCAGCTTGGACTGGCGCAGGCGCTGGAAGGATGCGAGCTGCCGCTGGTCATGATCGGGCCGGTGACACGCGACAACCACGATTACCTGCAAAGCGTGCTGAAGTCCCCGTGGGCCCGCTGGCTTGGCTCGCTCGACCATGAAGACCCTTTGCTGGCCAGCGCGTATGCCGCCGCATCCGTGGTCGCCTTGCCCAGCCAGGGGGAGGTCTTCCCCCTGTCGGTGCTGGAAGCGCTGGCCGCCGGCACGCCGGTGGTGATGACGCAAGACAGTGCCCTGCAATTCGACGGTTGCGGGACGATGCTGCGCAGGGTGGCCTGGAACGACCGCGCGGCGCAGCGGGAGTCCATCGTCAGCCTCGCTTCCCAGCCACCAGCGCGCGCGAGCGTCCAGGCATTGGTGGAACAGTTCACCTGGCAGCGCGTGGCGACCCAGGTTGCTGCCTGCTACCGCGAATTGGTGCCGACCAATGCTGTTTAACTCCTTCGCCTTCCTCTTCCTGTTCCTGCCGCTGGCACTGGCGGGCTACCAGCTGCTGCGCCGGCATGGCGTGGCGTGGCTGGCCGCCTGCTCACTCCTGTTCTACGCTTGGTGGGACTGGCGCTTCCTGCCGCTGCTGGTCCTTTCGATATGCTTCAACTTCGCGGCGGGACGCGCCATCTGCAATGCCGCAGGCCGTGTGCGCGACGCTCTGTTCGCCGGTGCAGTGCTGGTGGACCTGGCTTTGCTGGGCTGGTTCAAATACGCGGCCTTCTTGTTCGGCATCGAGCCCGGCTTGCCGCTGCCGGTCGGGATTTCCTTCTTTACCTTCACCCAGGTTGCCTTCCTGGCCGACTGCCGCCGCGGCATCGCCCGCGAGCCGCGCTTCGCGCCTTACGTCCTGTTCGTCAGCTATTTTCCCCACCTGGTGGCGGGGCCCGTGCTGCACCATGCGGAAATGATGCCCCAGTTCCGCGACAACCGCCCGCTGTTGGCCGAAGACCTGGCCAAGGGATTGACGATCTTCGTCCTCGGGCTGGGAAAGAAGGTGCTGGTGGCGGACAACCTGGCCGGCCTAGCCAATCCCCTGTTCGCGTCCACCGCCACGCCGCAGATGGCGGATGCCTGGATCGGCACGCTGGCCTACAGCATGCAGCTGTACTTCGACTTTTCGGGCTATTCGGACATGGCGATCGGCCTGTCCCTGCTGTTCGGCGTGCGTTTGCCGGAGAACTTCAACTCGCCCTACCAGGCGGCCAATATTGCGGAATTCTGGCGGCGCTGGCACATGACCCTGTCGCGGTTCTTGCGCGACTACTTGTACATTCCGCTGGGCGGCAACCGCCACGGTCCCTGGCAGCGGCGCCGCAACCTGTTGCTGACCATGGTGCTTGGCGGCGCCTGGCATGGGGCAGGATGGAATTTCATGGCCTGGGGCTTCCTGCATGGCCTGTTCCTCGTGATCCACCAGCAATTTGGCGGCGGTGCGGCGCGCTGGTGGGGGCGCCCGCTGACGTTCACAGCTGTCCTGCTGGCCTGGGTGCCATTCCGCGCTCCCACCCTGGAACGGGCCCTGGACGTCTGGCTCGCCATGGCGGGATGGCACGGACTCGGCTTACCGCACGCGCTGGGCGGCCCCGGCCTGCAATGGATCGGCGTCGGCGGCGCGGGCCTGCCGGTACTGTTTGCCGCCTGCCTCGCCGCCTGGTTTGCACCGAATACGCGGCAACTACTGGCACGCTACTGGGGTGGCACGCTGGGCAATGCAGGCGCTGTCGCAGCCTTGCTGGTGGCCTGCATCTTCAGCTTGAACCGGCCCACCGAATTCCTCTACTTCCAATTCTGAGATGAAAACTTACCTGACCGTTGCCGCCGGCCTGCCGCTGCTGCTGCTGGGCGGCGTTGCCGGCAGCAATTATGTGCTCGACCCCTACCTGATCCACCAGTGGGATACCCCGCAAGTGCAGCGCCTGCGCCAACCGGTGGAGAAACTCAGCGCATGGGGAAAGACTTACGCGGTGGCGGTGTACCGCCCGCAAGTGCTTTATCTCGGCAACTCGCGTACCGAACTTGGGCTGGCGGTGCCGCCGCAAGCGGCCAGGCGCGCATTCAATGCGGCCCTTTCTGGCGGCACGGTGGGCGATGCCTTGCGCATGTTCGGGCATGCGCGCCAGGTGGCCAGGGTCGAGACCGTGGTGTGGGGCATCGATGCCCCTTCGTTCACGCTATCGCCCGGCAATTCGGAACTGGAAGAGGGCGTCCTGGCGAAAGGCGGCGGCTACCTGGCCCGCCGTTTCCTGGTCGACCTGCAGCGTGCCGTCAGTGTCGACATGACGCGCGATGCGTTTTCCCTGGTGGGCGGCATGGCGCCTGCCGTATGCCGGACCAGCCTGGCCCGGTTCGGCCAGCGTGACGGCGCCTGCCTGCGTTACAGGATTGCCGGCTGGGGCGGCACCGCCGCCGTGGTCGGGCAGCGAACCCGCGAATTCCTGCGCGGCGAAGGACCGTCCGAAGGCGCCATGGAAGCCTTGGAGCGCACCCTGCGCCGCGCCTGCGACGTGCAGTGGAGGCTGTATGTCAATCCGACACATGCGATGACCATCGACGCGCTGTACTGGTCGGGCAGGGGCGCCGAGTACGAGGATTGGCTGGCGCGTCTGGCGTCCATGGGCCGCAGGGTGCGGGCCGCCGGCTGCGATGTGCGTTTGTACGATTTTTCAGGCTTTAACGACATCACGAGTGAAGCGGTACCGCGCAGCGGCGACCGCTCCGACATGCGGAACTATTGGGAGACCTCGCATTACCGCGAGACTGTCGGCGCGGCCATCCTGGCCCGCCTGGGCGGAGGGCCTGCCGGCGCCGACGGCTTTGGCGCCGAACTGCTGCCGGAAACGATCGATGCGCGGTTGGCGCAGCTGCGCGCCACCCGCGCCAGCTACCTGTCCGACCACCCGTACGAGGCAGGCATGGCACATCGTATTGCGCTGGATCAGGCCCTCGGGCGGTAAAGCAAGACGGCTGCGCCTTTCTCGCAAGGCAGCGACCGGACTTCCATTTCGGGAAATTCCCCGGCCCAGCGCTGCAAGGCAGCGCGTTCCGCGGGCCGTGCCGCATCGTCCAGGAAGACCGCCGCGCCCGGCGCCAGGCGTGGGAACAGGACGGGACCAGCCGGATAGCGCGCATCGCCGGCAATCGATTGCGGCGGGCCATCGATGACCACCATATCGATGGCCAGGTCGCGCGGCAAGCCGCTGCAGTCGTACCACGGCTGCACCCGCCCACCAATGGCCTGGGCCAGGAGTGGAGCATCGATCACGGTCGCCCAGTCGGCCAGGCCGTGCAGCTGCAACTGGCGCCGCGTGCGGCGGGCGTAAGCGGGATCGTGTTCCAGGCTGAAAACCTTGCCTGCCCCATTGATCTGCATGCAGCGCGCCAGTACCAGGGTCGACGTTCCGCTGCTGCATTCGACCACGCAGTCCGGTTGCTCGTCCAGGGCGTGGGCGGCCAATTCCTGCAGGAAGTCGGGCGAAGCGGCCCAGCCACGCGTCAGGGGCAGCGCGCGGCGCAAGCCGAGGCTGACGTACAAGCCGTGCAGCGCTTCCAGCTGGCGGAACAGCGCCGCATGCTCGACGTGGGCGTCGTCCTTGATGGTGTGCACCAGCAGGTGCATATGCCTGACCTTGTGCAGGATGTAGGCGCAAAGCACCAGCAGCAGGCTGAGGGCGGCGGTCTGCATCAATCGTAATACCCGTAATATTTTGTGCCGGGGAAGGCGCGCGACTTGTTGTAAACCAGGTTGACGTGCCGGCAATGCTCAATGCGCGCCAGGGCGGCGCGTACGGCAGCCTGGGTAGTGGTCTCGGCCTCGACCACCATGACCACCTGTCCCATCTGCGATACCAGCACGCTGGCTTCGGTGGTCAACAGCAG
>CBHWEO010000140.1:0-14158 GCA_966112955.1 uncultured Duganella sp.
GGCGCCGGAGCCGCTGATGTGGGCGCTGCCCACCCAGTGTCCGGTATGCGGCTCGCACGTGGTGCGCGAAGCCGATGAAGCTGTGGCGCGCTGCTCCGGCGGCCTGTTCTGCTCTGCCCAGCGCAAGGAGGCGATCCGCCACTTCTGCGGCCGACGCATGATGGACATTGAAGGCCTGGGCGACCGCTATATCGACAACCTGGTCGAATGCAACCTGGTGCATGGGGTGGCGGACCTGTATCGCCTGACGCTGGACGACCTGCTGAAAATGAAGCGCCTGGCCGACGAGCGTGACGGCACCACGCCGGAAACGGTCGCGCAAGGCAAGGTGGCGACCAAATGGGCGGACAACCTGCTGCACGCCATTGCCGCCAGCAAGCATCCGCCGCTGGAACGGCTGCTGTTCGCGCTCGGCATCCGCCATGTGGGCGAGTCGACGGCCAAGACGCTGGCCGACTGGCTGGGCAGGCTGGACCTGATCCGCCGCGCGCCGGTGGCCCTGCTGCGCGTGCTGCCGGACATTGGCGGCATCGTGGCCGAATCGATCGCCGATTTCTTTGCCGAAGAACGGAACCAGGAAGCGCTGGACGCGCTGCTGGCGGCCGGCGTGGCGCCGAAGGGCGAGCATGCGCCGAAAGCCGCACTGCGCGAGAAGCTCGAGCCAAGCACGCTGCTGGCTGCGATGGGCATTCCCAAGCTCACCGAACCGCGTGCGCGGCAACTGGCCGAACAGGTGGAGCAGGTGAAGCCGGGGGCGACGCTGCTGGCATTGGCGCACCTGCCGGTGTTCAACGTATTCGGCTTGCCGGCCGCCGTGGCCGAAGCGCTGGAATCATGGATGCGTGAGCAGGCCAACCGTGATGCCCTGGTGGCCCTGCACGAATTGCGGGAAGACTTGCTGGCGCAACTGCCGGTGGTGGCGGAGGCGGAAGGCGCCATGGCCGGCAAGACCTTTGTCCTGACTGGCACGCTGCCGACCATGAGCCGCGACCAGGCGCAAGCCCTGATCGAAGAGGCGGGCGGCAAGGTGTCCGGCTCCGTGTCGAAGAAAACATCTTACGTTGTCGCCGGCGCGGAAGCCGGCAGCAAGCTGGCCAAGGCGGAGGAACTGGGCGTGACCATTCTTGACGAGGCGGGCCTGCTGGCCCTGTTGGGCAAATGACGGGGCGCCGTATCCGCAAGGCGGTGTTCCCGGTCGCGGGACTGGGCAGCCGCTTCCTGCCGGCGACCAAGGCGCAGCCGAAAGAGATGCTGCCGATCGTCGACAAGCCGCTGATCCAGTATGCGGTGGAAGAGGCGGTGGCGGCCGGCGTGACGGAGCTGGTGTTCGTCACCGGCCGCAACAAGCGCGCCATCGAAGACCATTTCGACAAGGCTTACGAGCTGGAAGCGGAACTGGAAGCGAACGGCAAGACCATGCTGCTGGAGGCCGTGCGCAGCGTGCTGCCGCGCCATGTGAAATGCATTTACACGCGCCAGGCGGTGCCTTTGGGGCTGGGCCATGCGGTGCTGTGCGCACGGCCGATCGTGGGCGACGAACCGTTTGCCGTGCTGCTGGCCGACGATTTCATGGACGCCCATGACGGCCAGCCGGTGATGGCGCAAATGACCCAGTGCTTCGAGCGCGAACGCGTCAGCTTGCTGGCGGTGCAGGACGTGCCGCGCGAGCATACGCGCCAGTACGGCATCGTCAGCGCCCAGCCGTTCGTGGACAAGCTGGAGCTGGTGTCCGGCATCGTGGAAAAGCCGCTTCCTCAGGACGCGCCCAGCACGCTGGCGGTGGTCGGCCGCTATGTGCTGACCAACCGCATCTTCGACCACCTGGAGCACCTGGGCTTCGGCACCGGCGGCGAGATCCAGCTGACCGACGCCATCGCGGCCCTGCTCAAGGAGGAACGCGTGATGGCCTACCGCTACGAGGGCGAGCGCTACGACTGCGGCTCCAAGCTGGGCTACCTGAAGGCGACGGTGGCCATGGGCTTGCGCCACAGTGAGACCGGGGAGGGCTTGCGCGCCTTCCTGCAGCAGATCGGAGGGGGCCAATGACGGTACGGGAAATCCTGAAGATGGGCGATCCGCGCTTGCTGCGCGTGGCGGAGCCGGTGCGCGAGTTCAATACGAAGGAGCTGCATGCCCTGATCGTCGACATGTTCGACACCATGCACGCGGCCAATGGCGCCGGCCTGGCCGCGCCGCAAATCGGGGTCAACCTGCAGCTGGTGATTTACGGCTTCAAATCCAACCCACGCTATCCGGATGCCCCGCAAGTGCCGGAGACGGTGCTGATCAATCCCGTGCTGACGCCGATCGGCGACGAGATGGAAGAGGCTTTCGAGGGCTGCCTGTCGGTGCCCGGCCTGCGCGGCAGCGTGCCGCGCTACACGCGCCTGCATTACGAAGGCTACGACCAGTTCGGCGAACGCATCGTGCGTGACGCCGAAGGCTTCCACGCCCGCGTGGTGCAGCACGAAGTGGACCATTTGCTGGGCATCCTGTATCCAGCACGGATTCGCGACTTCTCCAAGTTCGGTTTTACCTCAGTGTTGTTCCCCGACCTCGGTCCGGGCGACGACGATTGAATTGTTGGCGGTGCCCGGGAATCTGGCGTAATATCGCGGCCAATTTGCAACCTTATCAACACATCGGACTACCCAGATGAGCAACCAGTCGCATAACAACCCGCTCGAATTCAGTGTCCGCGGCATCGCCCTCGGCATCCTGATCACGCTGGTCTTTACCGCGGCGCAGGTATACCTTGGCCTGAAAGTGGGCCTGACCTTCGCCACCTCCATTCCCGCCGCCGTGATTTCCATGGCCCTGCTCAGCGCATTCAAGGATGCGACGATCCAGGAAAACAATATCGTGCAAACCATCGCCTCCGCCGCAGGGACGCTGGCGTCGGTGATCTTCGTGCTGCCTGGCCTGCTGATGATCGGCTGGTGGGCGGAAATCCCGTTCTGGCCAACCTTCGGCGCTTGCGCCATTGGCGGCGTGCTGGGCGTGATGTACACCATGCCGCTGCGCCGTGCCCTGGTGTCGCAATCGGACCTGCCATATCCGGAAGGCGTCGCCGCCGCGGAAGTGCTGAAAGTGGGCACCCAGTCGCGCGCCGGCGCCCAGGAGGGCAAGGCCGGCCTGTGGGCCGTGATCTGGGGCTCGGTGGCCTCCGCCTTCTTCGCCTTCCTCGCTGCGGCCAAGTTGATCGCCGCTGAAGTGGCGCATTTCGTCAAGGTGGGCAACGGCGCCACGGGCCTGGGCGCCTCGAGCTCCCTGGCGCTGGTCGGCGCCGGCCACCTGATGGGCATTGCCGTTGGCATGGCGATGCTGGTGGGCCTGGTGATCGCATGGGGCATCCTGGTGCCGCTGCTGACCATCGCCAATCCGGCTGCGCCGGGCGTGTCGCTGGCCGACCATGCACTCGGCATCTGGAGCACCCAGGTGCGCATGATGGGCGCCGGCACCATCGGCGCCGCCGCGATTGTGACCCTGGCCACGCTGGCCAAGCCTGTCATCGGCGGCCTGAAGTCCGCCATGGAAACCGCGCGCCGCGTCAAGGCCGGCGGCGCCGACGTGCCGCGTGAAGACCGCGACCTGCCGATCTTTATCGTCGGCCTGGTGACGTTGCTGTCGATGGCGCCCGCCGGCTGGCTGCTGTCGTCCTTCCTGTCGGGCGGCCCGCTGTCCTCGATCTCGACGCCGCTGGTGCTGGTGGGCATCGGCTACATCCTGATTGCCGGCATGCTGGCAGCCGCCGTCTGCGGCTATATGGCAGGCCTGATCGGATCCTCCAACTCGCCGGTGTCCGGCCTGGCAATCCTGTCCATTCTCGGCGCCGCCACTTCGGTGGGCTGGGTGGGCCGTGAAATCATGGGGCCGGACACCGCCAAGGCGCTGATCGCCTTCGCGCTGTTCGTCACCACCGTCGTGCTGGCGGTCGCCGTGATCGGCAACGACAACCTGCAGGACCTGAAGACCGGCCAACTGGTCGGCGCCACCCCGTGGAAGCAGCAGGTCGGCCTGATCATCGGCGTCTTCGCCGGTTCCTGCGTGGTGCCGCCAGTACTGGAACTGCTGAACCATGCGAACGGCTTTGCCGGCGCGCCAAACGTGAACGCGATTTCCGACCAGCCGCTGGCCGCACCGCAGGCGACACTGATTTCGACGCTGGCGAAGGGCGTGATCGGCGGCGACCTGAAATGGGACCTGATCGGCTATGGCGCCCTGATCGGCCTGGCCCTGGTGGCGCTGAACTTCTTCCTGAAGCGATCCAGCAACAACAAGTACAGCTGCGCGCCGCTGGGCGCGGGGCTGGCCATCTACCTGCCGTCAGCGGTCACCTCGCCGGTCGTGGCGGGCGCCATTGCCGGCTATTTCTTCGAACGGGCGGTGCGCGGCAAGAAGCATGGCGAAGCGGCTTCGCGCCTCGGCGTGCTGGTGATGTCCGGCTTCATCGTTGGCGAAAGCCTGTTCAATGTGGCGCTGGCCGGCCTGATCGTGTTGACCAACAAGGGTGAACCGCTGGCGATCGCCAACAGCATGTCCGAAGCCACCACCATGACGATTGCGCTGGCGGTGGCGGCCGCCGTGGTCGTGGGCCTGTACCGCTGGTCCGCTAACTCGGCGCGTGCTATCGAGGCCTGATGGGCCTGGGAGAAATCCTGCAAGCCGCCGGCCAGGCAGTGCGCCTGGTTGGCGCCGCACCCTGGCCCCTGCTGGCGGCCGTGCTGGTTTTCTTCCTCCTTGCCGAAGGGCTCATGCTGGTCCCGCGCGTCGGCTTCCTGCTCAAATTCTGCGCGGCGGCCTTGCTGGCGCCGCAAATCCTGGCGATGCTGCGCGTCGCCGCGCTGGGCGAAACGCCGTCGCTGCGCATCCTGGCCGACTTCGTTTTCCTGCCACTGTCTTCCATGCTGGTGCTGTGCGGCTGCGCTTTGCTGCCGTTCTTCCTGGGGCTGGGCTACTTTGCTGCTGCCGGCCGTGCCGATGGCTTGCGCTTCTTCTTCGGCAATGTGCTGAAGCAGAAGGCGCCGCAGGCACGCCATTTCCTCGTCTTCAAGGTCATCATGACCGCGGCCGGGCTGCCGTTCACTTTCGTGGCGCCGGCCATGGTGCTGAAAGGCTATATTGGCGGCAATGCCCTCGAGCAGGGCTTGATCGCCGGCCTGCTGTACTGGCCTGCGCTGGCGGCCTTGCTGGTGCTGGCGCTGGGATTCGAGGCGCTGGTGCCGCTGCTGCCGCGTAAGCTGATGCCAGTGCTGGCGCCGCCGCTGGTGGTGGGCTTCCTGCTGTTCCTGTTTGCTTTCACTTATGCGCTTTCCGTGCGCGCTTTCGGAGTGTGACCATGACGTTATCGAGGATTGGGCAGGGTACCTGGAATATGGGTGAACGTGCCGCGGACAAGGCGGCCGAGGTGCGCGCCCTGCAGTTGGGACTGGACCTGGGCATGACGGTGATCGACACCGCCGAGATGTATGCCGACGGCGGCGCCGAGAAGGTGGTTGGCGAAGCGATTGCCGGACGCCGCAGCGAGGCTTACCTGGTCAGCAAGGTGCTGCCGCAGAATGCCTCGCGCAAGGGCGTGGTGGCGGCGTGCGAGCAAAGCCTGAAGCGCATGAAGGTCGACCATATTGACCTGTACCTGCTGCACTGGCCGGCGAGTGTGCCGCTCGCCGAGACCCTGGAAGGCTTCATGGCGCTGAAGCAGGCCGGCAAGATCCATGAATACGGCGTGAGCAACTTCGACCTGGCCGACATGAAGAAAGCGGTTGCGCTGCCTGGCGGTGACGCCATCGAGGCCAACCAGGTGCTGTACAACCTGCGGCGCCGCGGCGTCGAATGGGACTTGCTGCCATGGTGCCAGGAGCGTGGCGTGCTGCTGATGGCATATTCGCCGCTGGAATCCAGCCGCAAGGAGCAGGAACGCCTGCTGGCCGAACCCGCCCTGAAAGCCGTCGCGGCCCGCCACCAGGCCACGGCTGCGCAGATCGCGCTGGCCTGGCTGCTGCGCCAGGATGGCGTGATGCCGATCCCGAAAGCCACCAGCGAGGCCCACGTACGGGCCAATGCGGCCGCAATGGCGCTGCGGCTCGAGCAGGAAGACCTGGCGATGCTGGACAAAACTTTCGCGCCGCCGAAGCGCGCCACGCCACTTGACGTGCTATAGGCCGGGCAAGTTGCGTTAGGGCGCCGTCCCGTCCTGCCACACGTAAGGGCCGATGATGGTCCCGACGAAGCCGCCGGCCTTGCGCGTGGAGAGAAAGGTGGTATCGACCTTGGCAGCCAGCGGGACGGGCTTGCCGCTCGCAGTGGCGTAACTGAAGGACATGCTGCCGCCATCGGCTTTGATCACCAGCTTGACAGGGGCGGCCGAGCGGAGCGGTGCGCTGGCGACCAGCGTGTCCTCCTGCGCCTTGGTACGCGTAATCAGTGCCACCACGCGTTTGCCGCCGATGCGGGTAATCCCAAAGAACAGGTGCGATTCGTCGCTCTGGTAGGCAACCAGGCCCGCGCGGTCGCCGTCGCGCTCGGGGACAAAACTGAGCGTGGTGGCGATGTTGGCGATATGGTGCTGTTGCCGGCGTGCGATGAAGGCGGGCGTGGCGTTCAGGTCGCCCAGTCGGCCAGCGGGGCGCAGCACCAGCTTGCCGGACTCCAGCCGGTAGAAAGGCGTTGCGGGCACGCGCACCCCAATCCATTGCGGCGCGAGCGCGCTGCCCGTGAATTCGTCGACGTAGGCCATGTGCGACGCATTGAACTCGCCGCCGCCCGGCTGCCCGGGCAGCGCCGGCCGTGGCGCGGTGAAGGGAATGCGTTTGCCAGGCTCCAGTACCATCGGCCAGCCGTCTGCCTGCCAGGTCACCGGCAGCAGGAAGGTTTCGCGGCCGATGTTGTACAGGTCGGGGCCGTAGGGGCGGGTAGCGAGGAAGGTCGTCCACCATGCGCCATCCGGTGTCTGCACGAACTTGGCGTGGCCGGCGGAGGTGACCGGGTTGGCGCGCGCCGGGTCAAGCGTGCGCTGGCTCAGGATGGGGTTGTGTCCGTAAGGCGTGAACGGGCCGCGCACGCTGGTGGAGCGGAACACCACTTCCGAATGCTGGTCGCCGGTGCCGCCTTCGGCCGCGATCAGGTAGTAGTACTCGCCCCGCTTGAGCAGGTGCGGGCCTTCGATCCAGCTTGGCTTGGCGTTGATGTCGACGCCGCCGTTCACGATCAGCGTGCGTTCGCCCACCATGGACAAGGTTTTCGGATCGAACTCCTGCACCCAGATGGCGCGGTGGCCGTCGTAAAGCGGCGTGCCGATAGGCGCATCATTGTTGACGATGTAGGCCTTGCCGTCCGCATCCCAGAAAATCGATGGGTCGATCCCGTTGAACTTGAGCGGCGCCGGGTCCGACCACGGCCCCGCGGGGTTGGCGGCCGTCATCACGATGTTGCCGCCACAGTCGACGCAGGTGGTGACGATGTAGTAGACCCCATCCTTGTACGAGATATCGGGCGCAAAAATGCCGCGTGACGAGCGCAGGCCCTGGAAACTGAACTGGCCGGGCCGGTCGATCGCATTGCCAACCTGCCGCCAGCTCACCAGGTCGCGCGAATGGAAGACCGGCAGGCCGGGGTAGTGGGTGAATGAGGAATTCACCAGGTAGTAATCTTCGCCGACACGGGTGACCGAGGGATCGGGATAGTAGCCTGGCAGGATGGGGTTGCGGAATTCGGTCGCCGACGGCGCCGCGTTCTCCTGCGCGCGGCCCTCGTAGGTGAAGCGCTCGAAGCGCGCTTCCGCCGCCTGCGCGGTGAGGGAGACCGCCGCGAACAGGACGGCAGCCGCACGCGTGAGGTTTTGCTTGATATCTACCATCATCGATTCCATAATGAATAGCGCTAACAATTGCGCATCGTGCCCCATGCGGCGCGCGACGTCAACAGGAGACATGATGATTCGATTCGTGCAGGGAGCCGCTGCCGCCTGGCTGGCGGCGTTGTCGTTGTGCGTGCCGCCGGCAGCCTTTGCCGGCGACAATGGCGACGGTACGTACACCAATCCTCCGATATACGCGGACTTTCCCGACCCGGACATCATCCGTGTCGGCGAAGACTTCTACTTCATCACGACCACTTTCGCCAACAGCCCGGGCCTGACGCTTCTGCATTCGAAGGACCTGGTGAATTGGGAGTACGCCTCGCACGTGGTGTCGCGCCTCGACGGCGACGAGCGTTTCGACCTGAAGCAGGGCGGCGCCTACCGCCATGGCATGTTCGCCGCCAGCCTGCGCTATCACCAGGGCACGTTCTATGTCGCCGTGACCCCGGTCGGCCAGAACACCCGCATCTACACCAGCAAGGACGTCAAGGGCCCGTGGGCATACCACACGCTGGACCGGGAGGCCTTCGACCCGGCATTGTTCATCGAGCCCGACGGCCGCGCGTACATCGCCACCTCCGGCGGCTGGGACGGGACGGTCACCCTGCTTGAGTTGAGCAGCGATCTCAAGACCGTGACCAGCGCGCGCAAGGTCCACTACTACAAGGGCGCGGAGGGTTCGAAGCTGGTGAAGCGCGGCGAGTACTACTACCTGTTCAACGCGCTGCCGTCGAAACTGGCGCTGGTTGTGTCGCGCGCGAAAAGCTTGTACGGGCCGTGGGAAACGCGCACGCAGATCGATGACCGCAGCGGCGGACACCAGGGCGCGCTGGTCGACCTGGCCGATGGCAGCTGGTATGGCTTCGTGATGGTGGATGCCGGGCCGATCGGGCGCATGACGAATATCAGCCCCGTGTTCTGGGAAGACGATTGGCCAGTGTGGGGCAGCCGGGAGGCGCCGGGCCGCGTGCCGGCCGTCGCGCGCAAGCCGATCCCCGGCGGGCCGGCTTTCGCGCTGGCGGCGTCGGACGAATTCACTTCACCCTCGTTGGGCCTGCAATGGCAGTGGAACCATAATCCGGTCAACGCCCGCTGGTCGCTGGCGGAGCGGCCAGGCTTCCTGCGCTTGAAGCCGACCGAGGCCCCGGAATTCTGGTTGGCGCGCAATACCCTGACGCAGAAAGGGCAGGGGCCATGGAGCCGCGGCGAAGTGGTGCTGGACGTGTCGCACCTGGCGCAGGGCGACGTGTGCGGCTTTGGCACGCTGGGCAAATTCAATGGCAGCATCGCCGTGGTGGGCGGCGCGGCCGGCCAGCTGGCGCTGCGCATGGAAGTCGTGGAGGACACGCCGGAGGGACGCCGTGCCGATACGCGTATCCCTTCGCTGCCGCTCAAGATGGCGCATGCCGGCGCAGGCAGCCCACGCATGCTGCACCTGCGTACCGACATGGATTTTGTGGCGAACCGGGCGGAAGTCGCCTACAGCCTGGATGGCAAGGCATGGCAGGCGCTGGGCGGCAGCTTCCCGCTCGGCTACGACTGGCGCACCGGCACCTTCCAGGGACAGCAGTTTGCACTTTTTTGCTACAACCCGAAGCCCGGCCCAGGCTATCTCGATATCGACTCATTCAAGTTGTTGACAAGTCAATCCGGACAAAGATAGACTGAAATGGTTGCGCTATCGTTTTCGTGTTAGTAGTTGGTTGTCCGCGCAACGACGATAAAAACAAGACTACCGGAGACATGAAAATATTCCCTCATTGGAAGGCGCTCGGCCGCCTTTACCCTGCGCGCCGCAGGCACAGTTCCCATTCACCGACCGCCCGGCTTTCGACGGCCGCTGGCTCGCCATCGTAAGGAGCAAACGTCACGTTGCAAGCGTTTTGATAGCGCTACCCAAACCAAGGTCCAAGAGACCGCATATAAAGGAGACAGCATGAACAAGCAACTGGGTTACCGTGTGCGCCGTTTCGGCACGCGCGGCGAGGTATTAGTCATGACCATCCTGGCGGGGATGATTTCCACCGCCTACGCGCAGGCGGACGCACCGCCACCGCCGGCGGAATCGAAGGACAAGGTCCTGCCCGTCATCACCGTGAGCGGCTACCGCAGCTCGCTCGGCCTGTCGGCCATGGAAAAGCGCGAGAACATCGGCTTGAGCGACACCGTATTCTCCGAAGACATCGGCAAGTTCCCCGACCCGAACATCGCCGATGCGCTGGCCCGCGTGCCGGGCGTCACGGTGAAGCGCGCCGAGATCGATGGCGAAGGCTTGAACATTTCGATCCGCGGCATGGGCGCCGCCTTCACACGCGTGCTGCTGAATGGCGCGCCGATGGCGTCGGCATCGGCCGGCAGCTGGGGCGGATCCATTTCCGCCAACCGCGAAGTGGACATGGACTTCCTGCCGTCGGAATTGTTCCGCAGCGCCAGCGTGTACAAGAGCCAGCAGGCCAGCCTGATTGAAGGCGGCATCGCCGGCACGGTCAATATGCGCAGCGTGCGTCCCTTCGACAAGTCGGGCTTCCGTTCGGCCTTCACGCTGAGCGGGAATTACCGCGAGCAGAACAGCAAGACCGGCAATACCGGCTCCGCCCTGGTCAGCAACACCTGGACCAGCGCCGAGTGGGGCAAGTTCGGCGCGCTGGCCGGTGTGGCATGGGGTAATACCGGCTACAAGACCGACGGTTTCCAGACCGTCGACATGCGCAACTTCCAGCTGAAGTCGTTCCAGGGCAATGCGTCGGACAAGCTGAATAGCACCGGCGGCGGTTCGCAATCCACGCCGGACACCGTGCCTTCCGGCTTGGCGCTGGGCGCCTTGCCGGAGTATGCGCGTTCGATCCTGGTGCCGGGCGCGCAGATCGACCGCGCCATGCTGCTGGCGCTGAACCCCGGCGCCAGCCTGCAGCAGATCGACAATGGCCTGATGGGCCGCCTGGGCCGCCACTTCGTGTACGAGGGCAAGCGCAATCGCGCCGGTGAAGTCATCAGCCTGCAGTGGCAGCCGAACGACATGCTGGACCTGTATCTCGACACCCTGTTCGCGCAGAAGAAGAACCGCATGACCTATGAGGCGATGAATGCCGGCACGCGCGCCAATACCCCGATCCCGATCGGCATGGAATTTGACCGTACCGACTGCACCATCGGCTGCACCATCACCAAGGCAACTTTCGCCAACACCTTCTGGTCGCTGGAATACCGCCCGATGAAGGAGAAGACGAATTTCCGCAGCATCAACCCGGGCTTCGAGTTCCGCCCGTCCGACAAATGGACCATCGACGGCCATTTCAACGCCACCAGGAGTACCTTCTACCGCGACATGCCGACCGTGCTGGTCGCCACCAAGTCGCCCAATTCCGTCATCTACTACGACAACTCGCACCCTGGCGAGTCGCCCGTGTACTCGGGCAACCTGGATTACAACGACCCGAATAATTTCGGCTGGTACCAGGCGGGCCAGGGCCTGTCGGGCCTGCGCATGGACCTGTACGAGCGCACCAACAAGACCAAGGGCACGCGCCTGAACGTCAACTGGGGCGATGCGGACTTCAGCATCAATGTGGGCGGCGCGTTCGACGACATCGAGCGCCGCTACCGCAGCTATTCCGTGGCCGACGCCTGGATGAACGTCACCTGCGGCAACAACATGAACTACCGCTTCTTTGCGCCGAACACGCAGATCCGCACCCCGGGCTGCGACGGCCGCAGCGCGCCGGGCCCGATGACCGATGCCGCCACCGCCTATCCGGGCTTCGGCACCGGGTCCACGGCCGGCGCCGCACCGCTGGCTTACCTTGGCTCCGTGATCCCGAATTCCGCCATCCCCAATTACGTCAAGCCGGGCAATAACGGTTTCATCACCGTCGACTGGAACCGGTTCGCGAAAGACACCGATTACCAGTACTTCCGCGACAACATCTACAAGGGTTTCAGCAATGGCAGTGGCGGCTACATCCGCGAAAAGGTGAGCGCGGCCTATGTGGAGACCAACGGCCGCGCCGAGATTTTCGGCGGCTTGTTGCGCTATAACGCCGGCGTGCGTTACGCCGAGACCGAGCAGACCATCGGCGCACTGACCATCGGCGCCGACCCACGCAACGCGAGCCTGGCGAACGGCGGCCTGTACGACAACCTCAGCGTCTGGCGGTACGAAACCACCAAGTACGGCAACACGCTGCCTTCCGCCACGCTGGCCTACAACCTGACGCCGAATACCATCCTGCGCGCATCGGGCTCCAAGTCGCTGACCCGCGCCAACCCGGCCGACCTGCGCCAGACCCAGCTCACCCTGGGCGACCAGGGGGCGCGCCAGGGCAGCGTCACCAATCCCAAGCTGAAGCCGTTCGAAGCGAACAACCTGGATGTCGCGGTCGAGTACTACATGAGCAAGGAAGCGTACGTCTCGCTGAGCGCCTTCGCCAAGGACATCACCAGCCGCCCGGGCCAGCGCATCACCACCTATTCGCTGGCGCAACTGGATGCGATGTTCGGCACCGTCGGCCTGACCGAGGCGCAGCAGCAGTCCGTGAACGCCAGCGGTGGCCGCGACAAGCACCTGGTGGAGATCACCGAGCCGTACAACATCGACACCAAGCTGAAAGTGCGCGGCGTGGAAGCGACCTGGCAGCAGCCGCTGGACATGCTGCCGGTGAAAGGCTTCGGCTTCACCGCCAACTTCACCTACGCCAAGCAGACCGACGATGCGCCCAACGCGCCGCCGGTGGCCGGCGTGCCGCCGCGCACCAACAACCTGACGCTGTACTATGAACGTGGCGGCCTGAATGTGCGCGTGGCGCGCCAGTACACCGCCGCCCACGTGGTCAACACCAGCACCGGCCTGAACGTCCCGGGCGGTGCCTACGCCTACACCACGGAGCGTACCCAGGTCGATGCATCGGTCGGCATGAACCTGAAGCAGATGTTCGGCTTCCGGTACAACACCGACCTGACCTTCAGCGTGTGGAACGCCAACAAGGCGATCAGCCGGACCTACACGCAGTTCAGCAACGCGATCTTCGACGAGTACAAGCCTGGCGCCGCCTACACGCTGTCGCTGCGCACGACGTTCTGACCGGTGCGGGAAGCTTAGCGCTGGCCGCGGCTGGCGCTGAGCTTTTCCAGGATGCGATGCAGTTCATCCTGCATCATTGGCGACAGGTTCTGGAACTGGCAGCCGATCTGCACCTGCTCGCCGAGCAGGAAGGAGCGGAAATGGCGCGCCAGGCGGATTTCCAGGTCGCAGATCAGGACCGAGCCGGGGCCCATGTCCAGCCGCACGCGCTGCAGCTTGCGGCCCACGTGCAGGCCGACCGCGTCGCGCGGCGGGCAGCGCATGCCGACGCCGCCGACGGCGAAATCGTACAGCTGCATTTCATAGGGCTTGCCGTTCAGGACAAAGGAGGCGGTGTGGTAAGTGCCGAGCGGCGTTTCCAGGCGCGGCGCCGCGCGCCGGTTGAGCACCTGGCAGCGCTCGGGGAATTGCGCCGGCACCAGCGTGGGCTGCTCCGGCAAGGCATTCCAATGCGGGTCGGACAGCTTGAACTGGAATTTGGCGCCACGCAGCCAGGCCACGAAAGTGCACTCGCCCGGCGGCAAGGTCGCGCCTTCGTTCAGCTGGATGACGAAGTGCGGCAGTTCGGGATCGACCGACAGCAGGCGCGCCAGCACCACTTCGGTACTGTCGCGGTGGTAGATCGAAATTGGATCGCCCGCATCGGCCAGCGCGGTCAGCGCATCGCCAATTTCGTCGGGGTCGACGATGTCATGGGGATGTGTACCCGCAGCGATCGGTTCCACGGCGTCTTGTGGACGGGGTGGTCCTTTGCGGAGGTCGGAAGGCATTGGATCGTTCACAGCGAAGGTTCTCGTTTTTTGGGAGAAGACCCGGCTACTTTACCGTGTTCTGGCGGGATTCGCTTGCTAAACGGCAATGAACGCTGCTTTTTTGTTGCGTCGATGCCGACTCAGAAGCGCTCGTCGGGGCCCAGGTAGCGCCATTGTCCTTCCGGCAAGTTGCCAAGCTTGACACGGCCAATGCGTACACGCTTCAAGCCTACCACGCGCAGGCCGACCATTTCGCACATGCGGCGGATCTGGCGCTTCTTGCCTTCGCGCAGCGTAAAGCTGAGCTGGTCGTCGTTCTGCCAGCGCACTTTGGCCGGCAGCAGCGGTTTGCCGTCCATCCACAGGCCATGGTTCAGCTTTTGCAGCTCGCTGTCCGGCAGGCGGCCCGGTTTGGTGTACTCCACGCGCACCAGGTATTCCTTGTCAATATTGGTATGTTCGCCAATCAGC
>CBHWEO010000141.1:0-14048 GCA_966112955.1 uncultured Duganella sp.
TCCACGCGCAAGACCCTGGAGCGCATGCTGGAGAAAGGCATGATCAGCCTGCATTCCGCCCATGGTATGAACGTATACGCGCCAGTACTCGAAAAGGTTGAAACGCTGGCCGCATTTGCCCACGATTTCAGCCATCGCGTGATGGAAATGAATGCCCCACTGCCGGTGAACATGTTCACGGGCTCCAAGCTGGTGAACCAGAACGAGCTGAAAGAACTCGAGCAGCTGCTCAGCGACTGGCCGGAAGAGAAGGAATAAGCCATGTTTGCCCTGGTTTTCCTGCAGGCGAGCGTCGCCAGCCTGCTGGCCGGCGCCAGCGCATGGCTGTTGCTGCGTGCCGCCGCGCACCTCTGGCCCGGCCTTGAAGCGCGGCGCACGCCGTGGATGCTGGCGATGGCCGCCATCGCCGCCACCCTGGCGCTTGGCCTGCTGCCCGCGAGCGCCCGCCTGAGTGTCGTTCCCGCCATCGAGCTGCGCGGCGTGCCCGCTTCCGCCCTCTCCAGCCGTACGCACGGTGGCACGCACGCCAGCCGCGCCGCCCCAGCCGAAGTCGCCGCCGACCATGTCCCTGCCGGCAGCGACGACGGCTTTGGCGACCACGCTGCCGCATCGTTCGAGCCGCTGCCCGCCCTGCTCTGGCTGGGCTACGCCTGGCTGGCCCTCTACGCCGCAGGGCTGGCCGCTGCCGCGGCAAATTGGCTGCGTGCGAAGCGCCGCCTCAACACGCTGCTGGCGGTCTCGCAACGCCTGGACTGTGCGGGCCTGGCTAGCCACGCAGGCTTCGCCGGCCTGCGCCGTCCACTGCCCGAAGTGCGTGAAATCGACGCGCCCATCGCCCCCATGCTGGCTGGCCTGACCCGCCCCCTCCTGCTGCTGCCGCGCCACCTGCGCGACTTCGAACCAGCACAGCAACGCCTGGTGATCGAACACGAGCTGACCCACCTCGCCCGCCGCGACCCGCAATGGATGCACGCCAGCTGCCTGCTGCAAGCAGTCCTGTGGTTCAATCCGATGGCGGCCAGCATCGGCAGGAAGTTGGCCTGGGCGCAGGAGCTGGGCTGCGACCGCAGCGTGCTGAAGGGCCGTCCCACGGCGCAGCGCCGGGCGTATGCCGCCGCGCTGGTGGCGCAAATGCGCACGCAAGCCTTGCCCGACCATGGCACCGCCCTGGCATTCGGCGGCCGCGCAGTCGACGCTGTCGCCGCCCGCATCGGCATGATCCGCGACGGCGTCCCCGCCATGCCGCGCGCCGTCACCGGCGCCCTGGCCTGGGCAGCGCTGCCTGCAGTGCTGGCAGCCAGCGTACTGCTCCAGCCGGCACTGGCATGGCGCCTCGACGACGCCCCGGCAAGCCAGCCGGCCATCCCCGCCGCGCCACTTGCCGGCCTGCCGCAATGGCAAGCCCCCATGGAACGCATGCGTGTCAGCGCCTTCTTCGGCATCCTGCACGCGCCGACCGGCCGGCTGCACCGAGGCATGGACTTCGCGGTCCCCACCGGTACCCGCGTCGCCGCCCCCGCCGAAGGCGTGGTCATCGCCTCGACCAACCGCTACGCGGGCGAGGACAAGTGGGGTGAGCTGGTCATCATCGAACACGCCAACGGCCTGCGGTCCCTGTACGCCCACCTGGACAAGCGCCTGGTGAAGGAAGGCGATCGCGTGGCGGCCGGACAGCAGATCGGCACCTCCGGCGCCAGCGGCAAGGCCACCGGCCCGCACCTGCACATGGAAGTCAGCCGCTACGGCGAAAACATCGACCCGCAAGCCTTGCTCGGCAACCTCGAAAGCAACGCCACCCGAACCGCGCTGAGACGCCTCCAGGCCAGCCGCGCAAGCTAACCCACGTCGCCGCCCACCGATGCCGCGCACCGCCCGGCAGTGGCGGCGCTCGCCCCTAGGAAACGCAATGAAGCACACCGCAATCATGTTGGCCGCCGCACTGGCCGGCCAGGCCGCGCACGCGCAGCCCGTCGTCGAGATCAAGTCCGCCCGCATTGACCAGCGCAAGGACGATACCGCCAGCACCGTCGTGCTGACGCGGCAGGAGCTGGCGGCCAACGGCGACCGCACCCTGGCCGATGCCCTGCGCCGCCTGCCCGGCATCACCATCAGCGACAGCGCCGGCATCCGCATGCGCGGCCTGGGCAAGGGCTACACGCAAGTGCTGTTGAACGGCCAGCCAGCACCCAACGGCTTCTCGCTGGAAAGCCTGCCGCCCGAAGTCATCGAGCGCGTGGAAGTGCTGCGCACCGCCTCCGCCGTACTCGGCACGCAAGGCATTGCCGGCACCATCAACATCGTGCTGCGCAAGACCGCCAGCCGCAACACGCAGGAAATCCAGGCCGGCATGGACAGCCTGCACGGCGCATGGTCGCCGCGCCTGGCCGCACAGTCGTCCGGCAAGGCGGACGGCTGGTCGCACAACGTCAGCGCCGTACTGTCGCGCAGCGGCACGCCCGCCGACCGCACCATCACCGACAGTGCACCCGGCACGCTGCGCACCACGCGCTCCCATGAAGACAACATCGGTGAATCGCTCAACCTCAGCCCGCGCCTGAACTGGAACACCGCGGCCGGCGACAGCTTGTCGCTGCAAACCATCGCCACCATCAACCGCCGCGACATCAACTACCGCTCGCACGAAACCGTGCAGCGCGGCGCGCCGGGCGATTTCGCCGACGTGCGCAGCCGCTTCCGCCTGCACGGCTATTTCCTGCGCAGCGAGCTGGCCTGGCAACGCACGCTGGCCAACGGCGCACAGTGGGAGCTCAAGCTGGGCGGCAACAAGGCGCCCCGCGACACGGATTTCGATTTCGCCGGCTTGCCGCTGGCCGCCGCCGGCCCGACGCTGCGCCATGTCGATGGCGACGTCCGCGAACACGGCTTCAACTATGGCGGCAAGTATTCCCATCCGCTCGGCAACGGGCATGCGCTGGTGGCAGGCTGGGACGGCTCCGCCATCCAGCGCATGCAGACCCGCATCGAGCATGAATACGCGGACACCGGCGCGCTGAACTTCGTAAAGGACGACCGCTACGACGGCCGCATCGAGCGCCTCGCCGCCTTTGCCCAGGACGAATGGAAACAGGGCGGCGACTCCTGGTCCGCCGGCGTGCGCTGGGAAACCATGCGCACCGAAGCGCACGACCGCGTGACGCCCTCGGTGCGCCAGCGCAGCACGGTGCTCAGCCCCGTGCTGGAATGGATGCGCAAGCTGCCCGGCGACACCCAGCTGCGGCTCGGCGCCAGCCGCAGCTACAAGGCGCCGAACATGCTGGACCTCATCCCGCGCCGCTTCACTGCCGACAACAACAACAGCCCGACCAATCCGGACACCCAGGGCAACCCGGCCCTGCGCCCGGAACTGTCATGGGGGCTGGACGCGGGCCTCGACTACTACTTCGCCAAGGACAGCCTGCTCAGCGCCAGCGTCTACCTGCGCGACATCGACAACGTGATCCTGCCCACGCTGTACCGCGACGGAAGCCGCTGGGTCACCATGCCAGCCAACCACGGCGGCGCGCGCGTGCATGGCCTGACCCTGGAGGCGCGTATGCCGCTCACGCCAGCATGGTCCGCGCGCGCCAACGCCACCTTCAACCATTCGCGCTTCGACAGCGTGCCCGGCCCCGACAACCGGCTCGCCGCGCAAACGCCACTGAGCGGCACGGCAGCCCTCAGCTACCAGCACGGCGCGCTGACGCTGGACGCCGAATACAGCTTCGAAGCCGGCGGCCCAAGCCGCGATTCGGCCACTTACATCTCGACCGCGCCCTACCAGCGCAAGCTGGACCTGCGCGCCACCTGGAAGCTGTCGCCGCGCCAGGAGTTGCGTGCCACGGTGTCCGACGTGCTGCATCCCGACCGCACCAGCACCGACCGCTATGAAGGCGAAAGCTGGCGCGAGACCAGCATCCGCGCGCGCGGCGGCGCCACGCTGCGGCTGAACTACAAGCAGTCCCTGAACTGAACGTCAGCGTTATCAGTTAGTTACGAATTTGCCAGATTAAATCCGTTGTGCGAAACTCGCCCGCTTATGCATAAGATCACCAACATTCTGTTACTGGCCGTACTGGCCGCTTTCAATGCCGCGCAGCCTGCCGCCGCGATGCCCGAACCATTGGACCCGCCGCCGCAGCAGCCGTCCGCGCAGCAATGGCGCCTGCCGCTCGACGCGGGACGCGTCAGCAGCTTCTTCGGCGCTTCGCGCGGCCGCCGCGCGCACGGCGGCATCGACTTTTCCGTGCCGAGCAATACGCCGGTGATGGCGACCAATGACGGCACGGTCGTCGCGTCGAGCATGGGTTACAAGGGTGACCGCAAATACGGCAACGTGGTGGTGATCGAGCATGAAGGCGGCCTGCGTTCGCTGTATGCGCACCTGAACAAGCGCAATGTGAATGTGGGCGACACGGTGACCGCAGGCGAAATGATCGGCCTGTCTGGCGCCACCGGCCACGCTACCGGCCCGCACCTGCACCTGGAAGCCTACCAGGACGGCACACGCATCGACCCGAACCGCTTCATGCTGGCCAACCTGGAAGACGACGCCCTGCCCTCGGCCATGCATGCCAAGCGCACCGGCGTGGAAGAAGTCCCGCCAGCCGCCCACACGAAAGCGAAAGGCGGCAAGAAAGGCAAGGCCACCGCCCATGTCGCCAGCGCCAGCAACAAGCCGTCCAGGAAGAAAACCCAGCTCGCCCAGAAATCCGGCAAGCCGCGCAAGCACGGCTGAGCGACGCCTGTTACAGGCAGAGGTAGATACGGTTGGCCAGGTCGAGCATGAAGGCTGGCTGCAGGTAGGCCAGGAAGGCCAGCGCCAGCACGGCGGCGCCGAGGCCCCACAGGCCGATGCGGAGCAGCCGCCGTTTCATGTCAAGCCGCCTTCAGCCCCGGCGCGCTGCGCGCCAGCGGGCGTTCGTCGATGGGCAGGTTGGCCAGGCCGGCGAACACGCCGAGGCCGAGGGTGATGCCCCACACGACGTCGTAGCTGCCAAGCGTGTCGAACAGGTAGCCGCCTAGCCAGACGCCGAGGAAACTTCCCACCTGGTGCGACAGGAACACCACGCCTGCCAGCATCGACATGTGCTTCAAGCCGAACACGCCGGCGATGATGCCGTTAGTGAGCGGCACGGTGGCCAGCCACAGGAAGCCGATGGCTGCGGCGAACAGGTAGACCGACCATTGCGACAAGGGCGCCAGCAGGAACAGGCCGATCACCACGGAGCGCGCGAAATAGATCCCGGACAGCAGGTAGCGCTTGGGCAGCCGGCCGCCCAGTTGCCCGGCGGCGAAGGAGCCGAAGATATTGAACAGGCCAATCAGCGCCAGCGCCATCACCGCCACGCCCGGCGTCGCGATGCCCTTGTCTTTCAGGTAGGCCGGCAAGTGCGCGCCGACGAACACCAGCTGGAAGCCGCATACGAAGTAACCCGCCACCAGCAGCAGGAAGGAACGGTTTCCCGCAGCTTCGCGCATGGCATCGCCGACACTCTGGTGCGCGCCGCCCGCAGCCACCTCATGTTTTGGCTCGCGCATGAACGTGGTCATGGGGATCATCAGCAGGAATACCACGCCGGCCAGCGCGTAGAAGGCATGCTGCCAGCCGATGCCGGAAATCAGTTGCTGCTCGACGGGCATCATCAGGAACTGGCCGAAGGAGCTGGCGGCGCCGGAGACGCCGAACGCCCAGGAGCGCTTTTCCGGCGGCGCCGCGCGGCCAATGATGCCGCTCACCGCGCCGAAGGCGGTACAGGCCAGGCCCAGGCCAATGAACACGCCGGAGCCGATGATGAACAGCGACGGCTGGGTCACCATGGCCATCCACAGCAGGCCCGCCATGTACGAGATGGCGCCGGCGATCACCACCCGCTGGGTGCCGTAGCGGTCGGCCACCATGCCGGCCAGCGGGCCGAAGGCGCCCCACAGCAGGTTTTGCAGGGCCAGCGCCAGCGAATACGTTTCGCGGCTCCAGCCGTTGGCCTGGGAAATGGGCTGCATCCAGAAGCCGAAGCCGTGGCGCACGCCCATCGATAAGGTCAGCACGACTCCCGTCGCAATCAGTATCGTCTTGAGATGCAATTGGCGGTCGTTGTTAGGCATGGCTGGCACCCCGGCTGGCAAAGAAGGCCAGTGTACTGGATGCCGCAAAATCCTGCTGGCGACCGCTTCGCGCGCTCAGTCCACGCTATAGCGCACGCCGATCTGCGCCCGCAGCTCATCCAGGACACCCATCAGCTCAACGGTTTCGCCAAGCGGCATATCGGGGCTTTCCAGCAGCCCTTCGCGCAGGCAGCGGCCCACTTCCATCGCTTCGTGGGCATAGCCGTTGCCAATGCGCGGAAAGTGGAATTCGCGTTCGCTGCCATCGTTCAGGCCAATGGTGAAGCGCTCCGTGTGGTGGAAGCGCCCGTGCAGGCGCAGGAAGCCCTTGTCGCCGCAAATGGTCATGGTGGTCGGGGTGCGCGCATTCAGGCTGCAGCTGCAGGCCGACAGCGCGCCGCCCTCATGCTGCAACACGAAGCTGGCCTGCACGTCGACGCCGGCCGGCGTCAGCTCGCCATAACCGCGCACGCCCTTCACGGGACCAAGGAAGAAGGCCGCCATCGACAATGGGTAAATGCCCAGGTCCAGCAGCGAGCCGCCGCCCAGCGCGGGGTTGAACAGGCGGTGTTCCGGGCCGGCGTCGGCCGGGAAGCCGAAGTCGGCCTGCAGGTTGCGCACATTGCCGATTTCGCCCATGTCGATCAGGCGCTTGGCTTCCAGCATGGCGGGCTGGAAGCGCGTCCACATTGCTTCCATCACGAACAGCTTGCGCTCGCGCGCCAGGCCGGCGATGTCCTGCGCCTGGCGGCGGTTCAGCGTAAAGGCTTTCTCGACCAATAATGCCTTGCCGCCGTTCAGGCACATGATGGCATTCTCGTGGTGCATGGCGTGCGGTGTGGCGATGTAGATTGCGTCCACGCCGGGATCGTCGGCCAGCGCCTGGTAGCTGCCGTGGGCGCGTTGGGCGCCATACGCCGTGGCGAATTCGTTAGCGCTATCCAGGCTGCGCGACGCGACGGCCGCCAGTTCGACGTCGGGTACCTCGCGCAGCGCAGTGGCGAAGGCCTTGGCGATCTTGCCGGTGCCGAGGATGCCCCAGCGAATAATCTTGTCCATTCAAAGCTCCTGGTTAGGCGGGTTTCCGCTTGGGCCGGAATACCGTGCCGTCTTCGTAAAAAGCGTCATCCTGCTGCGGCCACCAGCCGGGAATGCCCAGCACGGGCAGCGGCGTGAAGCTGCCCTTGGCAAGGCCTTCGGCCGCCAGGCGCTGCGCTTCGGCGCGATCGAGCCATGCGCGGCGGCCCGCCTCGTCCTGCGTCCAATAGCCGTCGTCGGCCAGCACCACGCGCGTGTGGGCCGTGATGGCCTTGTACGGCGCCACCAGCTTTTCCATCAGCGCATGGCCGAACAGCCAGACTTGCGCATCGCGCCCGAACTGCGCGGCGCGCTGCACGAAGGCTTCCTGCCAGCGGTGGTTGCGCAGGGCGTCCACCAGCGCGGCGCCTTCGGGGTCGTCGCGCACCACCAGCAACGCGGAATTCTCGTCATAAATGGTAGCAGCATCGCGCGCGGGGCCGCGCGACTTGCCCACGCCGTCCTGCGCAATCTGTGCGGCCTGCAGGGCATTGAGCTGGCGTTTGATGGCGGGGAAGGTCAGCCACACCAGGGCATTGAAGAAATCGTGCAGGTTGTCGCGCGTGGGCACCTGGCCGGTGGCGCCGATGAATTCTTCGTAGGCAGTGCCTTCCGGCAGCGAGGACTGGGGCACGAAGCGCAGCGGCTGGCCCGCATGGTTGGCCAGCCCCAGCGCCGCCGCCTGTTCGCAGAACGGTCCGACGAAGCTGGGCAGGGACAGGTCGATCCGGGATGCAGCATCCCGCACCGAGGCGTACCACGGGCGGGACCAGTCGATCTCCGCAAACACTTAAGCCATTTTCCAGTTGATCGTTTCGCCGGCGTTCAGCGGGATCAGTTTCGAATCGCCGAACGGCAGGTCGGCCGGCAGCGTCCACTGCTCGCGCCTCAGGGTGATCTTGCCCTTGTTCGGTTCCAGGCCGTAGAAGGCCGGGCCGTTGAGGGAGGCGAAGGCTTCCAGCTTGTCCAGCGCGCCGGCGCGGGCGAAGGCTTCCGTGTACAGCTCCATCGCATGCAGCGCGGTGTAGCAGCCGGCGCAGCCGCAAGCTGCTTCCTTGGCGCCCTGCGCGTGCGGGGCGGAGTCGGTGCCGAGGAAGAAGCGCTCGTCGCCGCTGGTGGCTGCGGTCACCAGCGCCAGGCGGTGTTCTTCACGCTTGAGCACCGGCAGGCAGTAGTAGTGCGGGCGGATGCCGCCCTTGAAGATCTCGTTGCGGTTGTACAGCAGGTGGTGGGCGGTGATGGTGGCCGCGATCGGGCCTTCCGCTTCCGCCACGTATTGCGCGGCGTCCTTGGTGGTGATGTGCTCGAACACGATGTTCAGGGCCGGCAAGTCCTTGCGCAGCGGGCGCATCACGCGCTCGATGAACACGGCTTCGCGGTCGAACAGGTCGATGTCCTGGTCGGTCACTTCACCGTGCACCAGGAAAGGCATGCCCACTTCCTGCATGGTTTCCAGTACCTTGTAGCACTTGGCCAGGTCGGTCACGCCGGCATCCGAGTTGGTGGTGGCGCCGGCCGGGTACAGCTTGACCGCGTGCACGAAGCCGCTGTCGGCGGCGCGGATGATTTCGTCCGGCGAGGTGTTGTCGGTCAAGTAGAGCGTCATCAGGGGTTCGAAATCCATGCCTGCCGGCAGGGCGGCCAGGATGCGCTCGCGGTAGGCGGCGGCTTGCGCCACGGTGGTGACAGGAGGTTTCAAATTTGGCATCACGATCGCGCGGCCAAACTGGCGCGCGGTGTCGGGCAGGACACTGGCCATGGTGGCGCCGTCACGCAGGTGAAGGTGCCAATCGTCTGGACGGGTAATGGTGATGCTGTGCGGGATCTCGAAGTCACTCATGGCGCAAGGCTTTCCTATAAAACGAATCCCGCCATTTTACTCTGTCGGCGCCGGATGCTCCTGTGCGTAGCGGCGTGCGGATTCCAGCATGGCGTCCAGTTTGCTGCGGTCGTAGACCTTGCCGTGGCTGACCACCATGCGCACCTTGCGGGTGTTGCCGATGTCCTGCAGCGGGTTGGCATCCAGCACCAGCAGGTCGGCCGCCTTGCCCTTGGCGACCGCGCCATAGCGTTCCACCTTGCCGAGGAAGCGCGGGCCGTTGATCACGGATGCCTGCAACGCCTGTTGCGGGGTCAGGCCGTACTTGACGAAGATGCCCAGCTCGTCGTGCAAGCCCTTGCCCGGGTAGTCGAAGGAATTCAGGAAGCCCGCGTCGGTGCCGGCGATGATGTTGACGCCTTCCTGCTGCAGCAGCGGCAGCAGCGAAGCGGCCTTCTCGTAGGCGGCGTGGCGGTAGGCGATGGCCGCCGCGTCATCCTTGGCGGCACGCTGCACGCGCCATTCGTAAGTCTTGCGCAAACCCTTGCCGATGTATTGCAGGTAGGGGTCGCTGGCATGGTCGTCCTGGTCGAGGTAGGCGGTCACTTGCGAACCCACCAGGGTTGGCGTGATCGACATGCCGGCGGCAGCCATGCGGCGGAAGGTTGCGCGCGCGGTCGCTTCGTCGAAGCTCTCCAGGCTGGTACGCATGGCGTCGCGGCTGGTGATTTGGCCTGCCGCGACTTGCGCCGTCAGCTCCGCCTCGCGCGGCGTGGCGCCGCGCAGCGCGTAGGACTGGTGCTCGATGCTGCCCAAACCGGCCTGCATCACCTGGTCCAGCGTCAGCTGCACCGGCAGGTGGCCGGAGGTCGGCATGCCGCGCGCCCTGGCCTGGCGCACCGCTTCCAGGAAGATCTCCGGCTTCATTGTATTCTCGGTGATCTTCACGAAGTCCACGCTGCGCGACTGCAGGTAATCGAGCGCCTTGCTGACTTCTTCCGGCGTGCCGACTTCGATGGTGCCTTTCCATAGCGGTTTGTAGCCTTCCAGCTTGGGGCCGGAAGCGAAGATCGTGGGGCCCACCAGCTTGCCCTGGTTGATCAGGTCGCGCCAATCGAGCACGGTGTCGGACAGGTCGCCCGCGCAGTCGCGCACCGTGGTGATACCGTGCGCCAGGTAGAGGCCCAGCAGCTGTTTGTTCTCTTCGACGAGGGCCGGGCCGCCGCCGAAGTGCACATGGGTGTCCCACAGGCCGGGCATCAGGTATTTGCCGGGCAGCCTGACGGTGCGGCGGGGAGCGTAATCTTTCAACTTTGCGCTATCGACAACGGCGATGATGTCGCCGCCCTTCAGCAGCACCGCCTTGCCTGTGACCAGCCGGCCGGACGCCACGTCGACAATCGCCGCCTGCGTCAGCGCCACGTCCGCCACCACACGCCCGGCAGCCTGCGCGCTGCCGAACGCCCCCAGCACCAGCAAGGCGCCAACCGTCAGTTCAGTGATCTTCATGAACCAGATGGTACACATGGCGCGCACCCTGCACCATAAGGCGATACAACATGAAACATACGAAAGACCGGCAGCGCATCATCTTTCGAAGGACAGCCTGCGCTGCAGCCGGCGCACCGTCCACGACATGAGCGTGCACAGGATGAAGTAGACCAGCGCGACGAACAGGTACATTTCCACCAGCCGCCCGTCGCGCTGGGCGATCTTGCTGGCGGCGCCGACGAAGTCGGGCACCGACAGCACGTACACCAGCGATACGTCCTGGAACAGCACGATGGTTTGCGTCAGCAGCACCGGCAGCATGTTGCGGAAGGCTTGCGGCAGCACGATCTGCGACATGGTGGGCCAATAGCCCATGCCCAGCGCCTGCGCGGCCTCCACCTGGCCTTTCGGGATGGCCTGGATGCCGCCGCGCATGATCTCGCAGTAGTAAGCCGCCTGGAACGAGGTGAAGGTGACCAGCGCCGACACGAAGGTGCCGACCTTGACCGGCTCCGCCGCGCCGATCGCCCAGGCGGCAATGTAGGGCACCAGGAAGTAGAACCAGAAGATCACCAGCACCAGCGGCACCGCGCGCACCAGGTTCACGTAGCCTGCCGCGGCCAGCGACAGCGCGCGCAGCGAGGACAGGCGGGCCATCGCCAGCACGGTGCCCAGCGTTACGCCGCCCAGCATGGCCAGCACGGTGAGCTTGAGCGTGAACACCATGCCGACCTTGAACAGGTAGACCCAGGAGTTGGCGATCACGCTGAAGTCGAAGTTGGCAAACATCAGGCGGCCCTCCTTGCGCCGCCGCCCAGCGTGCCGGGCAGCGCGAGGCGCCGTTCGAGCATCGTCATGCCTGCCACCACGATGATGTTGACGATGACGTAAATCGCGGTGGCGGCCGCAAACGCCTCGAAGAACTGGAAGGAGAATTCCTGCATCGAACGGGCGCTGGCGGTCAGCTCCATCAGGCCGATGGTGAGGGCGACGGAACTGTTCTTGATGATGTTGAGGAATTCACTGGCCAGCGGCGGCAGCACGATGCGCAAGCCAAGCGGCAGCAGCACGTGGCGGTATGCCTGCGTGCGCGACAGCCCGAGGGCGAGCGCAGCCAGCCGCTGCCCGCCGGCCAGCGCATTGATGCCCGCCGCGACCTGCACCGCCACGCGCGCGGACGTGAAGAAGCCCAGGCACAGCACGGCCGTCACAAAGGGCGCGTTGGGCAATCCCTTGAGCCAGTCGCCGGCGGCGCGCGGCAGCAGTTCCGGCAGCACGAAGTACCACAGGAACATCTGTACCAGCAGCGGGATGTTGCGGAACACTTCCACCCAGCCGATAGCGAAGCGGCGCAGCCAGCGGTTGGGCGCCGTGCGCAGCGTGCCCACCGCGATGCCCAACGCCAACGCAATCGCCCAGCCGGCCAGCGAGGTGGCCAGCGTCCACCCCAGGCCGGACAGCAGGGTTTCCCAATAACTGTGCACACCGTCCGGGGACAGCTCCCAGAAGATGTGCCAGTTCCAGTGGTATTGCATGCTATTTGTAGGCAGCGGGGTCCGGCGAATCGGTCGGCTTGGCCAGCACGGCTTTCAGGGCGGTCGGCATGGGGAAGTTCAGGTTCACGCCGCGCGGCGGGATGGGGCTCATGAACCACTTGTTGTAGATGCGCTGGATCTCGTCGGACTGGTAGACCTTGCGCAGCGCTTGGTCGACTTCCTTCTTGAACGGCGCGTCGCCCTTGCGCAGCATGATGCCGTACGGTTCCACCGACATGGCCTCGCTGCTGACGGCGAAATCGACCGGCGCCTTGGAAGTGGCCACCTGGGCGGCCAGCAGGATGTCGTCATTGGCTTCCGCCTCGGCGCGCCCGGTCTCCAGCATCAGGAACGATTCCGGGTGATCCTTTCCGACCAGGATCTTCATGCCCAGCTTGCGCTCGTTGTTCAGCGCAGTCATCTGCTTCAGCGTCGTGGTGCCGGCGGTAGCCACCAGCACCCTGCCCTTCATGTCGGCCAGCGTGTGGATGTTGGCGGACTTCTTGGCCAGCAGTTTGCTGGAGATGACGAACATGGTCGGCGCGAATGCCACCTGCTGCTGGCGTTCCGCATTATTGGTGGTGGAGCCGCATTCGAGGTCGATGGTGCCGTTGGCCATCAGCGGGATGCGGTTGGCCGACGTGACCGGGTTGTAGGCCACTTTCAGGCCCGGCATGGCCAGCACTGTTTTCAGGTGCTCGACGACTTTCAGGCACAGGTCCACCGAATAGCCCTGGTACTGCTGCTTGTCGTCGAGATAAGAGAAGGGAATCGAGCCATCGCGCACGCCCAGCACGACCTGGCCGCTGCGTTTGATCCTGGAGAGGGTGCCGGTCGGTTCCTGGGCGCTGGCGGCGGTGGCCAGCACAAGAAGGGGAAGCAGGCGCAGAAAGGTCATGGTGTCCTCCGCTGGCGGGGACGATGACCCGCCCTGTTAGTGGATGATACGCGCTAAAAAGTCCCGTGCGCGCTCGGAACGGGGCGCGCCGAAGAATTCTTCCTTGCCGCAGTCTTCCAGGATGCGGCCCTTGTCCATGAACACCACGCGGTTGGCCACCTTGCGCGCAAAGCCCATCTCATGGGTCACCACCATCATGGTCATGCCTTCCTGCGCCAGGCCGACCATCACGTCCAGCACTTCGTTGATCATTTCCGGGTCCAGCGCGGAGGTGGGCTCGTCGAACAGCATGGCGATCGGGTCCATGGCCAGGGCACGCGCGATGGCCACGCGCTGCTGCTGGCCGCCCGAGAGCTGGTTCGGGTACTTGTCCTGGTGCGCCAGCAGGCCCACACGGTCCAGGTACTTCAAGCCCTTCTCATTGGCTTCCTCCTGCGAGCGCCGCAGCACCTTGACCTGCGCCAGCGTCAGGTTTTCGCGCACCGACAGGTGGGGAAACAGCTCGAAATTCTGGAATACCATGCCGATGCGCGCGCGCAAGGCCGACAGGTTGGTGCCATTGGCGCCGACCGAGGTGCCGTCGACAATGATTTCCCCTTTCTGGAAGGGTTCCAGCCCGTTGACCGTCTTGATCAGGGTGGACTTGCCCGATCCGGACGGCCCGCAAATGACCATGACGTCGCCTTTGGCCACCTCGGTACTGCAATCCGCCAGCACCTGGAAGTTGCCATACCATTTACTTACGTCTTTAATTGCGATCATCTTTATGAGGTTCCAGCTGGATTATTCTTGCTTGACAGTGCCCCGGAACCGCAAGGATACTTCGGCACTTGCTTAATAGCTCATCAAGTAGCTAAACATTCTAACGGCAAATCCACCCCACTTCAGGAATCTTGCTTATGGCTAACAAAAACCGCCTGACCACTTATATCCTCGTCGGCCTGGCGCTGGGTATCCTCACCGGTTACTTCATCAACGTCTCGCTCGCGGCGCCACAAGCGACCAGCTTTGCGGACTACATGTCCCTCATCACCACCCTGTTCCTGCGCCTGATCAAGATGATCATTGCGCCGCTGGTGTTCTCGACCCTGATGGTCGGCATCGCGCGCATGGGCGATACCAGGGA
>CBHWEO010000142.1:0-14040 GCA_966112955.1 uncultured Duganella sp.
AAATCTGGCGCGGCTGGCAGGAATCGAACCCACGACCCCTTGGTTCGTAGCCAAGTACTCTATCCAGCTGAGCTACAGCCGCTTAAGAAGCAGGATTATAGCGCATGAATTTCGTTTTGGAAAGCTTACCTTCTACTCAACTTTCCGGGGCGAAACCAGCGTTTCCCGCTCTTTCCTGCGCAGTATCCTGTGCAAGGAGGCAGCATTATATGTTGGTGTTTCCCGGATGTCCAGACTTACGCAACAATTCTTTTATTGCCTTTCAGACACTATTACTTCATTCATGAAACGTATTTCTCTCATCATGAATCGAAATTGGATCTTTATGCGGCGATGCAGCATCATTCACCTGTCTCCTCTATTCTCCTCCAAGAAAATAGACCTCAGCCCGCAAACACTGCGGGCTTTTTTTTTGCCGCCCTTGGTGTAGCATTGCCGATATTGACATCCAGGCATTGGCAAACATGGCGCAAACCGAAGGCGAAAGCGTGGCAACACAGGACTGGTCGCACAGCGAACTGGGTCCGAGCGACGCCTGGCCACCCACGCTGCGGCTGGCGCTCGACATCATGCTCAACACGCCCTTGCCCATGCTGCTGATGTGGGGCCGCCAGCAAGTCATGCTCTACAACCAGGCCTACGCCGCCCAGGTCGGCAGTGCTGCTGCGGTCGCGCCCGGCGGCCGCGTGCCGGCTGTACCGCCTTCAGCCTGGAGCTGGAACCCGCAGGCGATCGAGCTGGCCTGGGCCGGCCACAGCCTGGTGTTTCCACGCCAGCCGCTCAAGCTGTGGCGCGACGGCCGCGCGCAGGAAGCCTGTTTCGACTTGCACTACACTCCGCTGCGCGCCGAGCAAGCGCGCATCGACGGCATCTTGTGCACGCTGGCGCCGGCCAGCGCGGCCGCCCTGCCCGCCGCGCCGGACGCCGGCGGCACCATGCGCATCCTGGTGGTGGAAGACAACCAGGACGCCCAGTACCTGGTGTGTGAAATGCTGCGCACCTTCGGCCATGAGGTGGACGCCGTGGCCAACGGCGAAGCGGCGCTGGAACAGCTGGCGCGCGCCGACTTTGACGTGCTGTTCAGCGACGTCAGCCTGCCCGGCATGAGCGGGGTCGAACTGGGCCGGCTTGCCCTGCAGCGCCAGCCGCGCCTGCGCATCGTATTCGCTTCCGGCTTCAGCCAGGATTTGACGAGCAACCTCGACTATCCTGCCATGTCAATGCAAAAGCCGTACGACATCGAGCAGCTGCAGCAGGTTTTGCAGGGCTTGCGATAGTCAATAGTGCGTCGGCAAGGTGCTTGTCAACGCTACAATCGACCGTTATGAGTCCCGATCCCCGCATGCACAACGTACTCGATAGTATGGGTGACGGCTTCGCCGTCATCGCCAGGGACTGGACTGTCCATTACCTGAACCAGCGCGGCGCCGAGATGCTGCTGCCGCCCGTCCCGGCCGTGCATGACGCGTGCGGCCGCAACCTGTGGCAAGCCTTTCCGGCCCTGGCCGGCGGCGCGCTGGAGGCGCCGCTGCGGCGCACCCTGGAGCAAGGCCAGCCCGCCACCTGCGAAGTGTTCTACCAGCCCAGCCAGCGCTGGCTGGAAGTGCGCGCCTGGCCGTCGCCGCTCGGCATGACTTGCCTGCTGCTCGACATCCACCAGCGCAAGCTGCACGAGCGCGGCTTGCGCGAAAGCACCAACCGGCTGCAGGTAGCGCTAGCGGCGGGCCGCCTTGGCGACTGGGAGTGGAATGCCGCCACCAACCAGGTGCGCCTGGGCCGCCGCGCCGGCGAGATTTTCGAGCTGCCGGCGGAAATCCCCATCACCTGGTCCGTGCTGCGCGACCGCATCGCGCCGGAAGACTTCAAGCTGGTCGAAGATGCGTTTGCCGATGCCGTGCAATCGCGGCGCGATTTCAACGTCGAGTGCCGCATCCTGCGCCGCGGCGGCGGCACCTGCTGGCTGTCGGTGATCGGCCACGGCGACTTTGCCGACAACGGCGAACTGCGCGGCGTGATCGGCATGGTGCAGGACATCACCCCGCGCAAGGCCACCGAAGACGCCCTGCGCAACAGCGAGGAAGAGCTGCGCGCCCTGGCCAACAGCATTCCCCAGCTGGCCTGGATCGCCCAAGCTGACGGCACCGCCATGTGGTTCAACAACCGCTGGCTGGAATATACGGGAATGAGCAACCAAGACTTGCTGGGCGGGCGCTCGCTGGAACTGGTGCCGCCCGATACCCTGCCCCAGATCGAAGCCCACTGGCGTGAATCGGTCCGGAGCGGACGGCCGTTCGAGATGGAATACCCGATCCGTGCCCGCGACGGCCAATACCGCTGGTTCCTGACGCGCGCCAACCCGATGCGCGATGCGCGCGGCCAGCTGCTGCGCTGGTTCGGCACCGCCACCGACGTCGACCAGGTCAAGCGCGTGCAGGAGCAGTTGCGCGACGAGACCAATGTGCTGGAACTGCTGAACCGCACCGGCACCGCCCTGGTGCAGAACCGCGAACTGCACTCGTTGCTGCAGGAAGTGACCGATGCCGCCACCCGCATTTCCGGGGCCCGCTTCGGCGCCTTCTTCTATCACGGCGCCGAGGGCGGGCGCCAGGCCATGCATACGCTGTCGGGCTCGCCACCGCCCGACTTCCACGGCTTGCCGCACCCGCAAGTGCGCAGCGGCCTGGCGGTGCCGGTACTGGCGCGCGCCGGCGAAGTGGTGGGCACCCTGTTCTTCGGCCATCCCGAGCCGCATATGTTCAACGAGCGCACCGAGCGCATCGTCAGCGGCGTGGCGGCGCAGGCCGGCATCGCGATCGACAACGCGCGCATGGTGGAAGCCGCCCAGCGCGCCGCCGAAGAGCGCAAGGTACTGCTGGACCGCGAACGCAGCGCCCGCGCGGAAGCCGAGCGCAGCAGCCAGATGAAGGATGAATTCCTGGCTACGCTGTCGCACGAACTGCGCACCCCGCTGACCGCCATCCTGGGCTGGGCCCAGGTGCTGCGGCGCGGCAACCGCAGCCCCGAGGAACAGGTGCGCGGCCTGGAAACCATCGAGCGCAATGCCCGCGCCCAGGCCCAGCTGATCGAGGACTTGCTGGACATGGGCCGCATCACGTCCGGCAAGGTCATGCTCGACATGAAGCTGCTGATGCCTTCGGTGGTGGTGGACGCCGCGCTGGATGCCGTGCGCCCGGCCGCCGAAGCCAAGGGCATCCGCCTGGAACGCGCATTCGCGCCGACCGGCCACGTGGCGGGCGATGCCAACCGCCTGCAGCAGGTGGTGTGGAACCTGCTCACCAATGCCCTCAAGTTCACGCCGCGCGGCGGCACCGTGCGCGCCACGCTGGCCGCGTACAATGGCCACGTCGACATCACCGTCAGCGATAACGGGCTGGGCATCCGCCAGGAATTCCTGCCCCATGTGTTCGAACGCTTCCGCCAGGCCGATGCCTCCACCACGCGCCGGCATGGCGGGCTGGGCCTGGGACTGTCCATCGTCAAGCACCTGGTGGAACAGCATGGCGGCACGGTGCAAGCCACCAGCGCCGGCGAAGGCATGGGTTCCAGCTTTACGGTGCGGCTGCCGCAGGCCACCGGCGAAATCCGGGCGCAGCGCATGCACAGCCCGCCGCGCAGTGCGCGCGCGCCCCTGCCCGAGATGGGCTTGCGCGACCTGGGCGGCCTGAAAGTGTTGTTGGTGGACGACGAACCGGATGCCCGCGAGCTGGTCAGCCGCATCCTGCGCGACTGCAATTGCGAAGTGCAAGCCGCCGCCAGCGCCGCCGAGGCGCTGGCGCTGGCGCGGGCTGGCCGCTACGACTTGCTGGTCAGCGATATCGGCATGCCCGACATTGACGGCTTTGAATTATTGTCGCGCGTGCGCGCCCTGGGCCCGGCCCGCGGCGGGGCGCTGCCGGCCGTCGCCCTGACCGCCTTCGCCCGCTCCGAAGACCGGCTGCGGGCGCTGGAATCGGGCTTCCTGGACCACGTGCCCAAGCCCATCGAACCTTCCGAATTGATAGCGACAATCGACCGGGTGTGCCACGCCAGCCAGAGTGGCTGAGGACTACCCGCAGACGGGAAAATGTCCTACAAGAAACGCACGAAAATTTTGCTAGACTGGTCAGTGACACGTGCGCCACGGCAAACTGTCGCAAGCTACACTAGGAATCCAGTTCCCGAGACCGCCATGCCAAGCCCCGATGAGATCCTGAACGCCAAGATCCTGGTCGTTGACGATTGCGCCGACAATATCGACCTGATGTTGGAAATCCTGCGCGATGCCGGCTACACCAATGTGACGGCCACCATGTTGCCGGAGCAGGTGTGCCCCCTGCACCGCCAGCATTGCTACGACCTCATCCTGCTGGACCTGCAGATGCCGGAACTGAATGGTTTCCAGGTGATGAAGGGCTTGAAGGAAATCGAGCAGGAAGGTTACCTGCCCGTGCTGGCCCTGACCGCCCAGCCCAGCTTCAAGATCGCCGCGCTGGAAGCGGGCGCGCGCGACTTCATCAGCAAGCCCTTCGACCTGCTGGAAGTACACAAGCGCATCCACAACATGCTGGAAGTGCGCCTGCTGTACAAGGAACTGGCTTCCTACAGCAAGCAGCAGCAGGAACTGGCGCTGCACGATCCGCTGACCGGCCTGCCCAACCGGCGCCTGCTCGAGGACCGCATTGCCACCGCCCTGCAGCACGCCGCGCGCCAGCAGCGCCGCGCCGCCGTGATGTACCTGGACCTGGACGGCTTCAAAGCCATCAACGATACCCACGGCCACGCGTACGGCGACGAAATCCTCAAGCAGGTGGCGCAGCGCCTGGTCAATTCGGCCCGCAAGGAAGACACGGTGGCGCGCATCGGCGGCGACGAGTTCGTGATCGTGCTGGGCGAGATCGGCACCCTGGCCGATGCCCAGGAGCCGGCAAGCAAGCTGATCGAGGTAGTGGCCCAGCCCTACCAGGTGAACGGCCTGACCCTGCAGCTGTCGACCAGCCTCGGCATCGCGCTCTATCCGGACGATGCCACCACGGTCGACAACCTGATGCATGTGGCCGACGCGGCGCTGTATGAAGCCAAGCGCACCGGCAAGAACCGCTACTGCGCCGCCGGCAATGTGCCGCAGGCCCCGGCGCCGCAAGTGCAGGCCACGGTGGCCTGATGCGCCCGGCCGTGCGGCGGCGGGTCAGTGCGTGGTTTCGGCTTCGCGGCCGATTTCGGTCGACTCTTCCACCTTGGCGGCATGCTGGTGGTCCTGTTGCGCATCAACCTTGTCCGGGGCCACTTCAATGCGCGTGATGCCGGCATCGACCGAGATCGGATCGCTGGCGGGGAAGGTCATTTCGACGGCGTCATCCAGCAATTCTTCCTTGGCTTTTTCGGCCGGGGCCATCTGTTCTTCATCGGCCAGCACGGCAATGGCGCTGGCCCAGCGCACGAAGTTCAGGTGGGCCAGTTCGCGGACCGTGCTGATGCCGAAGGCTGACTGCAGCGCCTTGGCATCCTTGGGGCTCAGGCCGCGCAGTGCGCTGAGAGGGGCATCGGCCAGTTCGCGGAAACTTTTGTCGACATACTCCTTGTCAACGATGGTGTCGATATTCATGGTTGCTCCTCGGTTGGACGAGTTTTCACTATGGCAGCATGCGCGGCGCCTGACTGTGCGCCTGCGTACACAGGATGGATGTGTGTTCCTTTGACACGGTTAACCCGCAACGCTATGATCAGACCGGTGGACAAGCCCAAGATCCTCGTCGTCAACGACGATGCCAACTCACTGTTTGCGCTGACCAATCTGCTCGAACAGTGGGCCGCGCAGGAAAATTACCAGGTGGTCGCCGCGCGCTCTGGCGAGGAAGCCTTGCGCGAAGTGCTCACGCATGATTTCGCGGTGATCCTGCTGGACGTGAACATGCCGGGCATGGATGGCTTCGAGACGGCGGAAGCCATCCACCAGCGGCCGCGCTCGGCCGACATCCCGATCATCTTCATCACGGCGTTCGTGGCCGATGAACTGGACCGCCTGAAGGCTTACCAGCGCGGCGCGGTGGATTTCCTGTTCACGCCGGTAATCCCGCAAATGCTGTATGCCAAGATCAGCGTGTTCGTCTCGCTGGCCACCAAGAACGAGGAATTGCGGCGCCAGGCGCGCCAGCTGAGCCAGCGCACCACCGACCTGATCGCCAGCAACCAGCGCCTGTTGCGCGAAATCGAAGAACGCAAGAGTGCCGAACGGGCCAGCCACGCCAAGGATGAATTCCTGGCCATGCTGGGCCATGAATTGCGCAACCCGCTGTCGGCCATCAGCAGCGCCGCTTCGCTGCTGGGCCTGCCGGGCGTCAATGCCGACAGCGTGGCGCGCGCCAGGAAGATCATCCAGCGCCAGAGCCGCCACCTGGGCCGCATCGTGGACGACCTGCTGGACCTGAGCCGCGCCATGTCCGGCAAGATCTTGCTCAACCGCGCGCCGCTCGACCTGGCGGCGCTGCTCAAGACCACGCTGGAAACCTTCCGCGCCACCGGCCGCCTGGACGATTACCACGTGGTGGCGGAACTGGCGCCGTGCTGGGTCAATGGCGACGCCACACGGCTCGAACAAGTGTTCAGCAACCTGCTGGACAATGCCCTCAAGTACACGCCACCGGGCGGCCGCATCGAGCTGGTCAGCGACGTCGACGAGGGCGAAGTAACGGTCAGCGTGCACGACAGCGGGGTCGGCATTTCAGCCGACCTGCTGCCGCAGGTGTTCGACGTGTTCGTGCAGGGCGCGAGCACGCTGGACCGGGCACAGGGCGGCCTGGGCATCGGCCTGTCGCTGGTGCGGCGCCTGGTGGAACTGCACGGCGGTAATGTTTACGCGGAAAGCGCGGGGCCGGGCGAAGGCAGTACCTTCACCCTGCACTTGCCCTGCATCGAGCACGTGACTGAAACAAAGGCACCTCCCATGGAAACAAGCGAACAACCGAAGCCAGCCGTGCTGCTGGTGGAGGATAACGACGATGGCCGCGAAATGATGGCCATGATGCTGGGCTGCTACGGCTACCCGGTGCAGCACGCGGCCGATGGCTTCCAGGGCCTGGCCACGGCCGCGGCCAGCAAGCCCGACATTGCGCTGGTGGACATCGGCCTGCCGGGCATCGACGGCTATGAAGTAGCGCGCCGCATGCGCGCCAACCCGGACACCCACCACATCAAGCTGATCGCCCTGACTGGCTATGGCCTGGCGGACGACCAGCGGCGCGTGATGGATGCCGGCTTCGACATGCACCTGGTCAAACCGGTCGACGTCGAGCAGCTGCTGCGCGCCATCGACCAGTGCCTGGCGCGCAGTCCGGCCACCGAGCGCTCCTGAGTTCCCGCCTCAGGCGCGTGCGCGGCCGCGGCCGGCCTGGCTGGGGCTCGCCTGCGGCAAGCGCGGCGGCACGAATTCGACCTCGTCCTTGCGGGCTTCGATCTCGCCGGCCATGGATTGCAAGTCCAGCCCGGCTTTCTTCGCCAGCGGGAAGATTTCACCTTCTTCTTCCCGGACGTGGTGTTCGATGTATTCCCCCAACACTTTCACCTTGGCGTCGAACAGGTCGTCGTGCGGATCCATTTCGCCCAGCTGGGCGATCAGGTCCTTGGCGCTGGCATGTTCGACCGTTGCCTCGTCGACCAGGTCTTCGGCCTCCTTGCTGGCGGCGCGGATGGCCGGGTAGAAGATCTCCTCCTCTGCCGTCGCGTGCCGGGTCAGCTCCAGGCAGATCTTGTCGGCCAGCTTTTTCTTGCTGGCGAACGCGCGGTCGCCCAGGCCTTCGAATTCCTTGAACATGGCTTTCACGTTGGCATGGTCCTGCTTGAGCAAAGCAATGGCGTCTTTCATTTTTCCTCTCCTCTGGTGAGACGCCAGCTTGACAGGCGCACTGCTGGCTGTATGTGCGCCACCCCACGACCATCCTCATGTATGATCAAGGCAATAAACATGGACTGCCAAACATATGTCTGCCACCACGGACGCCGCTGAACTGAGGGAGCTGCTGGGTTACGTCAACAATTGTTGGGACGACGAGCGCCGCGCCCTGTCACGCCAGATGCACGACAGCCTCGGCTCGTCGCTGACGGCGCTGACCATGCACCTGGGCCTGCTGACCTCCAAGCTGCCACAGGAACCGGCCCTGCTCGACCGTGCCGCGCAAATGAAAAACCTGCTGCACACCATCATCGAAACCAACCGCGGCATGCAGCACAAACTGTGGAACGACAAGCTGGAATTCCTCGGCTTGCGCGTGGCGCTGGGCGAGCTGGTGGCGCAGTTCGGCGCCGAACACCACCTCGCCGCGCGCTGCAGCCTGCCGGACGACGAACCGGCCTGCCCGCGCTCGCACCGCGTGGTGCTGCTGCGCGCGGCCGAGGAAGGCTTGCGCAACGTCGCGGCCCATGCCCAGGCCAGCCATGTCGACGTGATCGTCGACGACATGGACGACAGCATCGTGCTCAAGGTGAAGGACGACGGGATCGGCCTGAACGGCGCCGCCGGCGGCGACTGGCACGGCCACCACGGCTTGCGCGTGATCCGCGAACGCGCCCTGTTCCTGGGCGGCTCGCTGTCGCTGGCGCCCAATGCAGGCCGGGGTGCCGAGCTGACGGTGTCGCTGCCCAAGCCGCCGCAGGCCTGAGGCGCCGCCGGCCGCCTAGCGGCGCGCGCCGCGCTTGAGCGCCATCCAGGCCGACAGCGGCAGCGCCAGCGCGGCAATCGCGAACCACAGCCATAGCGGCACATGGAAACCGCGCTCGGCTTCGTAAGCCTGGGCGGGCGGGATGACGCGGTGCACCGCCGGCTGCGCCGGGTTGTAATACACGGTCACACTGTCGCCCAGCTTGCGCTGCGCACAGCCGGCCGCATCGTCGGCGCTGCCGCGGCGCTGCCTGCCGCCCGCTTCAAAGGCATACCACCAGCGCCCGTCGTGGCGGCAATCGAGCACGACGATCTGGCCGGTCGCCGTCGCATGCGAATGCACCAGCGCTTCCAGTTCGGTGGCACGGTTGTAGCAGCCGCCCAGCGCGGCCGCCAGGGTGGCCATGGCAGCCATGGCAAGTCCGTTGCGCCAGGCCCTCAATGCAGCTTGACCAGCGGCGGGGCGCGCTTGACCAGGAAGCGCGCCAGCGCCAGCACGCCGGTGCGGATGGTGCCCAGCACGGCCTGGTGGTGCAGCAGGTGCAGGCTGACGTACATCATGCGCGCGAAGAAGCCTTCCACGAACCAGTTGATGCCGCGCAGCGATCCCATCAGGCTACCCACCGAGGTCGACTGGCCGAACGACACCAGCGAGCCATAGTCGCGGTAGGCGTAGGGCTTGCCCTGCGGCGGTCTGCCGCGCGCCTGGCGCAGGAAAGTCTCGAGCAGGTAATCGGCTTGCTGGTGGGCGGCCTGGGCGCGCGGCGGCACCGGCTTGCCGTCGGCGCCGATGCAGTGCGCGCAATCGCCCAGCGCATAGATGCCGGGCACGTCCTTGACTTGCAACTCCCCGGTCACCTCGACCTGGCCGCCCTTGGCGGTCGGCAGGCCCAGCGTGGCGAGGAACGGCGGCGCCTTGATGCCGGCGGCCCAGACCACGATGTCCGACGGGTAGCGCTGTTCGCCAACGCTGACATGGTCGTCGGCAATCGCCGTCACGCGGCAATCGGTGACCACCTTGATGCCGCGTTCATGCAACAGCTTCAGGGCCGCCTCCGACACCCGCTCGGGCAGCGGCGCCAGGATGCGCGGCGCGCCTTCCAGCAGGGTGATGCGCACGTCGCGCAGCGGGTCCAGGTGGCCGAAGCCATACGCGGAGTAGACGCCGCTCGCTTCGCGCAGTTCGGCGGCCAGCTCGACGCCGGTGGCGCCGCCGCCGATGATGACCACGTCGACGCCGGCAGCGTCCCCGCCCTGCGGCGCGTCCTTCTGCAGCGCCGCGCGGGTCAGCAGCTTGAGCAGGGTCAGGCGGAAGCGCTCCGCATCTTCGGTGGCATTGAGGGAAATCGTGTGCTCGGCCGCGCCGGGCACGCCGAAATAGTTGGAGGTGCTGCCCACTGCCAGCACCAGCGCCTGGTAGCCGATGCGCCGTTCCGGCAGCACGGTTTCGCCGCCTTCGCTGGTGATGGCGCCCACCGTGATCTGGCGGCCTTCCCGGTCCAGCGCCGCCAGTGCGCCGTAGACATAGGTGAAGCCATTGTCGTGCGCCAGCATTTGATAGGAGAGGCCTTCCTGGTGGATGTCCAGGGTGCCGGCCGCCACTTCATGCAGCGACGGCTTCCAGATGTGGTAGAGCCGGCTGTCCACCAGCATCACGTGTTGCGGGCCCAGCTTGCGGCCCAGTTTGCAAGCCAGCTCCAGGCCGCCCGCCCCACCACCTACGATCACATATTTGCTCTGCAAACAGTTCTCCTCGTATTGGCGGGGGCGGGCTGCCGGCCCGGCCATGCCGCCGGGTTAGTCCTTGTGCTTGCCGTGGCCGTGGCCCTTGCCGTGGCCCTTGCCCGGGTGGTCGCCGCCACGGTCGTCGCGGTCGTCGCGGTCACGACCGCCATGCTGCTCCTCACGGTAGCGCGGCGCATATTCGTTGGTGTACCAGTCGTCGCGCACGAAATAGACGTTACGGCCGCATGCATTGTATTTGCCGCAATGCTTGGCCCAGTCCTTGGCATGGCCTGGCGGCACACGCAGGTACAGCGGCTCGGCGATGACGCGCGCCGGGCGCTGGATAATCACGGGTTGCGGGTACAACACGGGCGGCGGCGCCATGTTGCCGATGTCGATGCGGCCATAGAAGCCTGGCTGGCCGACGGAAACGGAAACGCCCACATCGGTGGCGAAAGCGGAGGTGCTGAGTGCCACCAAGGCGGCTGCGGCGATAAGCTTGGTCTTCATGATCGGGATTATAAAGGTAGTTGAAAAAGTACGTTGCCGGGTAGTTATTGTACCAAGGCAAGACTCAGCAATACGTGCGCTGGCGCACATTGCTTGGCGAAAAGCAACAATTGGGACCTTCAGGCGTGCGCGGCCATGGCGGCGCGCAACTGGGCAATGGCGTGCTGGGCCTGGGCGATGACCTTATCGGCAATGCGCTTGCGCACCGCCTGCACCCGCCCGGCCGCCTCCGCCTCCAGCATCAGGGGCGTCAGCAGCTGGGTGGCCGATTCATGGAAGCTGGCGGCAATGCGGTCAAGCTGGCGGCCGAAGGCAGCCTGCACGTCCTGCAGGCGCTTGCGCAATTCTTCCTCGAAGGCGCGGCGGCGGTCCTGGATTTCCGAGCGCTTGCGGCGGCCGGCATCGGCAAACCACTTGAAGGCGCCGGCCAGCAGCACCGCCCCGCCGACAAAGGGCGCGGCGGGCGCCACCACCGGCAGCACCACGGCCACCCCGAACAGGTAGGCGGCGGTGCCGGTGCCGGCCGCCGCCACCGCACTGCCCATCAGGGTGATGTTGGCGGCGGTATCCACCGTCTGCGCCAGGCGGGTGCCGACACGCATGCGCGGCATCAGGCGCGCCAGCGTGGCGTGGTGCTGGCGCTCGAACACGGTACTCTGGCTCAGGCGGATGTCCGATTGGAACAGCGACAGGTCGTGCTGCAGCAAGTCCAGCACTTCCTCCTTGCGCCGCACCACGCGGTCCAGGCGCGACTCCATTTCCCGGCCAAACTGTTCGCCGCTGGCGTGCTCGTTGGCGTCCGGGTGCGCCGCCAGGGCGAGTTCGATGGCGTTGCCGGAATCGTGCACGGCGTCTTCGATATCCTGCGTCAGCGTGCGGCGTTCGTGGGCGATGCGGGCATCGACCAGGGCCAGGCGCTGCTGCACCTGGTGGCGCAATTGCTGGGCGGTAGCCAGCAGGCTGGCGGCGCCGGCCTCGCAGGCCAGCATGGCGTCTTCGTGTTCGCGGTAGGCCTCGATGCCGTGGCAGATGGCGTTGACGGCGCGCTCCACCGCGGCCTGCAATTCTTCCTGGCTCATGAGGCCGGCATGGTAGCCGCGCGCATGGTTGAGCAATTCCGCATGGCCCGTGGTGCGGCCGAAATCCGCCACCGCGTCAGCCAGTCCCCTGCCCTTGACCAGCTTGCGGGCCTGGCTGCCCAGGTTACTGAGCAGGCGCCGCTCTTCTTCGGGCGGCAGGCCGTACAGCTGCTCCGGCGTCAGGCGGATATGCATGGCCTTGGCAATCTTGTGCGCCAGCGGGCGTGCCGCCGTGCCCTGCAGCACGAGCAGCGGTTTCATCAGGTTGAAGGCGCTGTGCCGCGCGGATTCGGCGACGGTGGGGCTGGAGCGGGCCAGCGCATGCAGGGCCGAGTCGACCGTCACGTCGCATTCGATGGCGTTGAGCATGATGGCGGTAAACACGGCGGAGGCGCGGCCGTCGCCCGCCAGGTCGGTCACGGCGGCAAACTGGGCCAGGCTCAGGACGCCATCGGTGCTGGCGATCGCACCCACGGTGCGCGCCAGGTTGGAGGTGAAACCCTGGTCGTTGGAAAGATGTTCGTCGAGGCAGCGCAGGAAGACGGCATGCTCGGGGGCAGCCGGCGCGGGGGCGGCTGGCGGGGTGACGCTGGCGGCTCCATAAGTGCTATGCACAAATACTCCGTACGCCGAGTCCATATGAATGGCATTCTAGACCATGTGTTGTCATCAACCAAACAATTTAAACGCTGCCATGGCGCCCACCAGGGTCAGCGTTTGCACGAGCATCCAGCGCAGGATTTCCGCCCGGACCCTTGCAATCTCGAGCAACAATTCCTGCTTCAATTCCTTGAGTTCGGACATATGCACTACCGGATCAGGCTTGTTCGACGACATCGTACGCTCGCTGGCCGAAAAATGTCATTGTCTCCCGGCTACGGTGCTGGCTCAGTGGGCAAAATCAAGGTTTCCTTGATTTCCTCCATCACGACATAAGACTTCGATTGCGCCGCGCCCGGCAGGTTCAACAGCATGTCCCCGAGCAGCTTGCGGTACTCCGCCATCTCGTGGATGCGGGCCTTGATCAGGTAGTCGAAGTCGCCCGACACCAGGTGGCATTCCTGCACTTCCGGAATGCGCAGCACCTCGCGCCGGAACTGCTCGAAATGGCTGGCCGATTTCTGGTTCAAGGTGATTTCCACGAACACCAGCAGGCTGGCGCCCAGTGCGCGCGGGTTGAGCCGCGCATGGTAGCCGGCAATCACCCCATCGCGCTCCATGCGCTTGACACGCTCGATGGTCGGCGTGATCGACAGCCCGACCTGCTCGCTCAAGTCCTTCATGGCGATGCGCGCATCGTCCTGCAGGATGCGCAGTATCTTGCGGTCGATCTTGTCCAGGCCGCGGACGGATTCCTTCTGGATTCGCATGATTTTTTACTGTTTTATCGATTCGATATAGTAACAATTACTAGGGAAACTTACATATCATAGCAAAATAACCCGCAACAAATATTCCGGAGGCAATCCATGCGCGTAGTTATCCTTGGCAGCGGCGTCATCGGCGTCACCAGTGCGTATTACCTGGCCCAGGCCGGCCACGAAGTCACCGTGCTCGACCGCCAGCCCGGCCCTGCCCTGGAAACCAGCTTCGCCAATGCCGGCCAGATTTCGCCCGGCTACGCTTCGCCATGGGCCGCCCCCGGCATCCCGCTGAAAGCCATGAAATGGATGGTGCAGCGCCACGCGCCGCTGTCCATCACGCCCGACGGTACCATGTTCCAGCTGAAGTGGATGTGGCAGATGCTGCGCAACTGCAATGCCGAATCCTATGCCATCAACAAGGAACGCATGGTGCGCCTGGCCGAATACAGCCGCGACTGCTTCAAGGTGCTGCGCGCCGCCACCGGCATCGAATACGAAGGCCGCCAGCAAGGCACCACCCAGCTGTTCCGCACCCAGGCCCAGCTCGATGGCGCCGCCAAGGATATCGAAGTGCTCAAGGAAACCGGCGTGCCCTACGAACTGCTGACGGGCGCCGAGCTGATGAAGGCCGAGCCGGGCCTGGCCGCGTCGCAGCACAAGCTGGTCGGCGGCCTGCGCCTGCCGAACGACGAAACCGGCGACTGCCAGCTGT
>CBHWEO010000143.1:0-13925 GCA_966112955.1 uncultured Duganella sp.
AGGACATGGTGCGCATCTCCGACGCGCGCATGAGCGGCACCGCCTACGGCACCGTGGTGCTGCACGTGGCGCCGGAAGCGATGGCGGGCGGCCCGCTGGGCATCGTGCGCGACGGCGACTGGATCGAGCTGGATTGCGCCAACAACAAGCTGCAGCTGGAAATCAGCGACGACGAGATGAAGGAACGCCTCGCCGTGCGCGCCGCGCAGCAGGAGCCGCCGAAGTCCGGCTACCAGCAACTGTATATCGACCACGTGTTGCAGGCCGACGAAGGCTGCGACTTCGACTTCCTGGTCGGCTGCCGCGGTTCCGCCGTGCCACGCCATTCGCACTAAGGAGACCCAGACCCCATGCTGCTCGTACAATTCACCACCGCCGCCAACGAACGCCGCGTCGCTTCCCTGGAAGGGGACGTGCTGCGCGTGCTGGACGGCGTGTCCACCACCTACGAACTGGCGCAGCGCGCCATCATCGAATGCAAGGGCCTGGCCGACATGGCCAGGGCCGCCATCGGCCAGGGCACGGAGAGCTATGAAGCGGTCGCCGCCGCCGGCCGCATCCTGCCGCCGCTGGACCACGCCGACCCGGCGCACTGCTACGTGACCGGCACCGGCCTCACCCACCTGGGCAGCGCCGATGCGCGCGACGCCATGCACCGCAAGATCGGCGGCGACATGGAAACCCTGAGCGACTCCATGAAGATGTTCCGCCTCGGCGTGGAAGGCGGCAAGCCGGCCGCCGGCCAGCGCGGCGTGCAGCCGGAATGGTTCTACAAGGGCGACGGCTCGATTGTGGCCGCCACGGGGCAGGCGCTGACCATGCCCGAATTTTCGCTGGACGGCGGCGAAGAGCCGGAGATCGCCGGCCTGTACGTGATCGGCAAGGATGGCCAGCCGTACCGCCTCGGTTTCGCCATCGGCAACGAATTCTCCGACCACGTCACCGAGCGCCAGAACTATCTCTACCTGGCGCACTCCAAGCTGCGCAACTGCGGCCTGGGCCCGGCGCTGCGCGTGGGCGAGCTGCCGCAGCACATCGACGGCGTGTCGCGCATCCTCGGCAAGGATGGCGCCGTGCGCTGGCAGAAGGCTTTCGTCAGCGGTGAGCAGAACATGTCGCACACCATCGACAACCTGGAATACCACCATTTCAAGTACGGGCTGTTCTGCCGACCGGGCGACGTGCACATCCACTTCTTCGGCACCGCCACGCTGAGCTTCGCCGACGGCATTTCCGTGCTGCCCGGCGAAACCTTCGAAGTCGAGGCCCCGGCCTTCGGCCCGGCATTGCGCAATCCGCTGCGCGTTCAGGAATCCCGTTTTGCGAAAGTGAGCCCACTATGATTACCGGCGAAGCACTCATCGGCGGCGTAGCCGTCCGCGGCGAAGGCGCCGCACAACGCGCTTTCAACCCCAGTCTCGAACAGCAGTTCGGCGAGGAATTCAATGCGGTCAGCGTCGAGCAGGTGAACGAAGCCTGCCGCCTGGCCGGCGCCGCCTTCGACACCTTCCGCGCCACCAGCGACAACGCGCGCGCGGAACTGCTGGAAGCCATTGCCCGCAACATCCTCGACCTGGGCGCGGAACTGATCGATCGCGCCATGGCCGAAACCGGCCTGCCGCAGGCCCGCCTGGAAGGCGAGCGCGCTCGCACCTGCAACCAGCTGAAACTGTTCGCCACGCTGCTGCGCGAAGGCTCCTGGTGCGACCCGCGCATCGACGTCGCGCTGCCGACCCGCACCCCGCCGCGCGCCGACCTGCGCTACCGCCTGATCGGCGTCGGTCCGGTCGCCGTGTTCGGCGCTTCCAACTTCCCGCTGGCATTCTCGGTGGCCGGCGGCGATACCGCTTCCGCGCTGGCCGCAGGGTGCCCGGTGGTGGTGAAGGCACACTCCGCCCACCCCGGCACGTCCGAGCTGGTGGCGCGCGCCGTGGTGGCAGCCGTCGCCCAATGCGGCCTGCCAGCCGGCGTGTTCGCGCTGCTGACCGGCAGCGGCAGCCACATCGGCCAGACCCTGGTGGCGCATCCCGCGATCCAGGCAGTGGGCTTCACCGGTTCCCGCAGCGGCGGCACCGCGCTGATGGCTACCGCCGCCGCGCGCAAGCAGCCGATTCCCGTGTATGCGGAAATGAGCAGCATCAACCCGGTGTTCCTGCTGCCGGAAGCGCTGGCCGGCCGTCCGGACAGCATCGCCGCCGGTTTTGCCGCGTCGCTGACGCTGGGCGTTGGCCAGTTCTGCACCAATCCCGGCCTGGTGCTGGGCATTGAAGGCCCGGGCCTGGAGCGCTTCTGCGCCAGCGCGGCGCAGGCGCTGGGCGGCGTCGCCCCGGCCACCATGCTGAGCGCGGGCATTGCCGGCGCCTACCAGCGCGGCGTGCAGGCGCTGGCCAGCCACGAGGCGGTGGCAACGGTGGTCGCAACGCCGAACACGGGCTGCAAGGGCGGCCCGGCGTTGTTCCGCACCACCGCACAGGACTTCCTGGCGCAACATGCCTTGTCGGATGAAGTGTTCGGCCCGGCCTCGCTGGTGATTGCCTGCCGCGACCTGGACGAGATGATTTCGGTGGCCGAGCACCTGGAAGGGCAGTTGACCGCCACCTTGCAGATGGCCGATGGCGATGCGGAAGCGGCGCGCAAGCTGCTGCCGGTGCTGGAGCGCAAGGCGGGCCGCATCCTGGCCAATGGCTACCCGACCGGCGTGGAAGTGACCAGCGCCATGGTGCACGGCGGTCCGTTCCCATCGACTTCGGATGGCCGCAGCACGTCGGTCGGCACGGCGGCGATCTACCGCTTCCTGCGCGCCGTGTGCTACCAGGACATTCCGGCCACGCTGTTGCCGCCGGTGCTGCAGGACGACAATCCAGGCAAGACCTGGCGCCGCCGCGACGGCGTGCTCGGCCAGCACTGAGACCGGCAAAACCGCTAAACCGGACAACCGGGGTCAGGCCCCGCGGGCCTGATCCCGGTTGTCCGGTTCTAACGGTTTTAAAAAAACTTCGGAGACACAATGACAATAACAGCCAACTACCCCAGCCTCAAAGGTAAGCGGGTATTTGTGACCGGCGGCGGCACCGGCATCGGCGCCAGCATCGTCGCGGCGTTCGCGCAGCAAGGCGCGCAAGTCGCCTTCGTTGACATCGCAAGGGAAGCGAGCCAAACCCTGTGCGACGCGGTCGCCGCGAGCGGCGCACCGCGCCCGCAATTCCGCGCCTGCGACATCACCGACATCCCTGCGCTGCAAGCCACGATGAAAGCGCTGGCGGCCGAACTGGGCGACTTCGAGGTACTGGTCAACAACGCCGCCAACGACCAGCGCCACAACATCGAAGACGTGACCCCGGAATACTGGGACCAGCGCATCGCCATTAACCAGCGCCCCCTGTTCTTCACCTGCCAGGCCGTACTGCCGGGCATGAAGACGAAAGGCGGCGGCTCCATCATCAATGTCAGCTCGATTTCCTGGCACGCCAAGGGCGCCGGCTATCCCGTGTACGCGACGGCCAAGGCGGCATCGCACGGCCTGACGCGCGGCATGGCGCGCGACCTGGGCAAGCATAATGTGCGCATCAATACGGTCACTCCCGGCTGGGTCATGACCCAGCGCCAGGTGGACCTGTGGGTCGACCAGGCGGCGGAAGAGGAAATCGCCCGCAACCAGTGCCTGCCGGGCAAGCTGATGCCGGACCATATCGCGGCCATGTGCCTGTTCCTGGGCGCGGACGACAGCGCCATGTGCACGGCGCAGGACTTCATTGTCGACGCGGGCTGGGTGTAAAGCAGCCACGCGGCCGCTTCGTAGAAGTATTCAAACAATAAACCAAGGAGATGTAGATGAAAAAGACGATGATCGCCCTGTCCCTGGCCATGATGGCCGCCGGCCTGTCCCAGGCTGCCACCACCGTGAAGATCGACACCGCCAAACCGGGCCCGGTCATTAACAAGGACGTCTACGGCCAGTTCGCCGAACACCTCGGCAGCGGCATTTACGGCGGCATGTGGGTTGGTCCGAACTCGAAGATTCCGAACACGCGCGGCTGGCGCAATGACGTCATTGGCGCCCTGAAGAAGCTGCACGTGCCGCTGGTACGCTGGCCGGGCGGCTGCTTCGCCGACGAATACCACTGGCGCGAAGGCATCGGCCCGCGCAACAAGCGCCCGGTGAAGGTGAATACCAACTGGGGCGGCGTGGAAGAGAGCAATGCCGTCGGCACCCATGAATTCTTCGACCTGGTCGAGCAGCTGGGCGCGGACGCCTACGTGAACGGCAACCTCGGCTCCGGCTCGGTGCAGGAAATGTCGGAATGGATCGAGTACATGACCTCCGACAGCAAGTCTTCGCTGGCTGAACTGCGCCGCAAGAATGGCCGCGACAAGCCGTTCAAGGTGGCCTATTTCGCCGTCGGCAATGAAGCCTGGGGCTGCGGCGGCAATATGAAGCCCGAGTATTATTCGAGCCTGTACCGCCAGACGGTCAGCTTCCTGAAAACGCCGCCGGCCGGACGTCCGAAGATGGTGGCCAGCGGCGGCAACGACAACGACAGCGCCTGGACCGAAGAGCTGAGCAAGTCGGCCAAGCATATGACGGACGGCATCACCTTCCACTACTACACCATCCCGACCGGCAAGTGGGACGTGAAGGGCGCCGCGACCGGCTTCCCTGCGAACGAGTGGTTCTCGACCCTGCACGCCACCATGCGCATGGAAGACCATATCAAGAAGAACGTGGCTGTCCTCGACAAGAACGACCCCGAAAAGAAACTGGGCTTCTACGTCGATGAATGGGGTACCTGGTACGACGTGGAGAAGGGCACCAATGCCGGCTTCCTGTTCCAGCAGAACACCCTGCGCGATGCCGTGGTGGCGGCGCTGAACTTCAACATCTTCCACGAGCATGCCGACCGTGTGCGCATGACCAATATCGCCCAGATGGTCAACGTGCTGCAGGCCATGGTGCTGACCGATAACGAGAAGATGCTGCTGACCCCGACCTACCACGCCTACGAAATGTACGTGCCGTTCCAGGGTGCGACCTCGCTGCCGCTGAAACTGGAAGGCGCCCGCAATTACAGCATCGGCGACAAGAGCATTCCGCTGGTGAGCGCATCCGCCGCACGCGGCAAGGACGGCAAGGTCTATGTGGCCCTGGTGAACACCCATCCGAGCGAGTCGGAAGAAGTGAGCATCGACGGCGTGGGCGAAGGCAAGGCCAGCGCACGCTTGCTGACCGCAAACGAGATGGATGCGCACAATACCTTCGCCAAGCCGGATGCCGTGAAGCCGGTGCCGATGGCGGTGCAAAACGCCGGCGGCAAGCTGACCGTGAAGATGCCTGCGAAGTCCGTTGTGGTGGTGGCAGTCGGAGGCTGAGATGCAAAACATTTCCGTGCAACGCCGCGCGCTGCTGCGTGCGACGGCTGCCGGTGCAGTGTTCGCCACCATCGGCGGTTGCGGGGGCGGTGGCGGCGGCAGCTCGCCGTCCACGGCGAGTACGCCGGCGGTGACCCCGCCGGTGACCCCGCCGGTGACGCCGCCGGTGACGCCGCCCACTACCACGGTGACTTTCGCCAACGTGTCGGTGCACGATCCGTCCGTAGTGAAGTCCGGCGACGCGTACTACGTGTTCGGTTCGCACCTGGCGGCGGCCAGGACCACCGACTGGATGAACTGGACCAAGGTTGCCGATGGCGTCAACGCCGCCAACCCGCTGTTCAACAACGTCACGGTGGCGCTGTCGGAAGCGCTGGCCTGGGCACAGACGGACACCCTGTGGGCGCCCGACGTGGCCAGGCTGGATGACGGCAAGTTCTACATGTACTACTGTGCCTGCAAGGGCGATTCCCCGCGCTCGGCGCTGGGCGTCGCCGTGGCGGACAAGGTCGAAGGCCCTTACGTCAACAGGCAGTTGCTGCTGAAGTCCGGCATGTGGGGCGAAACCAGCCCGGATGGCACCATCTACGACGCCACCAGGCACCCGAACGTGGTGGACCCGCAAGTGTTCCGCGATGCGGGCGGCAAGCTGTGGATGGTGTACGGTTCGTACTCGGGCGGCATCTTCATCATGGAGATGGATCCTGCGACCGGCTTGCAGAAGCCGGGGCAGGGCTACGGCAAGCGCCTGATGGGCGGCAACCATGCGCGCATCGAGGGCGCCTACATCCTGTACAGCCCTGACAGCAAGTACTACTACCTGTTCACGTCCTTCGGTGGGCTGGACGCCAATGGCGGCTACAACATCCGCGTGGCCCGTTCGCCCAACGCCGACGGCCCGTACCTGGATGCCGGCGGCACCGATATGGCGAACGTCAAGGCCAACCCGGCGCTGCCGCTGTTCGACGACGCCAGCATCGCGCCGTATGGCCAGAAGCTGATGGGCAGCCACCAGTTCGCGCTGGCCGCCGGCGAAAGCGGCACCGCGCTGGGCTACGTATCGCCGGGCCATAACTCCGCTTACTACGATGCGGCGACGGGCAAGTACTTCCTGGTCTTCCACACCCGCTTTCCGGGGATGGGCGAGCTTCACGAAGTGCGCGTGCACGAAATGTTCATCAATGCCGACGGCTGGCCGGTGGTGGCGCCATTCCGTTACGTGCCGCTGTCGAAGAATGCCACGGCGCTGGGCGCGGAAGTGACGGCGGCCGATGCGGCTGGCACGTACAAGGTGGTCAACCACGGCAAGGACATTTCGGCGGCGGTCAAGGCTTCGCAGGTGGTTACGCTGGCCGCCGGCGGCACCGTCGGCGGCGCCATGTCCGGCACCTGGACGCACCAGGGAGGCAACAAGGTCAGCATCGTTCTGGCCGACGGATCGACCTACAATGGCGTCCTGTCGCGCCAGTGGAATACCAATGCCAGCGCGTTCGCGGTGACCTTCACGGTGCAGTCGAAGGCAGGCGTGTCGCTGTGGGGCGCACGGACAGGGAATTGAGATGAAACGGAAATTGAAGGCTGGCGCACTGGCCCTGCTGTGGGGCGCGCTGGCGCCGGTGGCGCCGGCCGCCCAGGTCAGCGTGCACGATCCGGTGATGGCGAAGCAGGGCGATACCTATTACCTGTACTCGACCGGGCCGGGCATCACCTTCTACAGTTCGAAGGACATGGTGAGCTGGCGCCCCGAAGGGCGCATCTTCGCCGGCCATCCGGCGGCAGCCGCCAAGGCGGCGCCAGGCTTCAACGACCATGTATGGGCGCCGGACATCCAGTACCACAACGGCAAATACCTGCTGTATTACTCGGTGTCCGCGTTCGGCAAGAACACGTCGGCCATCGGCGTGACCGTCAACAGTACGCTCGATCCGCGCTCGCCCGGCTACAAGTGGGAAGACCAGGGCATCGTCGTGCAGTCGGTGCCGGGACGCGATATCTGGAACGCGATCGACTCCAGCGTGGTGGAAGACGAGAAGGGAACGGGCTGGATGGCTTTCGGTTCGTTCTGGGGCGGCATCAAGCTGGTCAAGCTGAACGAAGACTGGACGCGCCCGGCGGAACCGCAAGCGTGGAGCACCATCGCCGCCCGCGAGCGCCCGGCCTTCGTGCGCGACGACAACGGCGGCCCGGCCGAGATCGAGGCGCCGTTCATCTTCCGCAAGAATGGCTGGTACTACCTTTTCGTGTCGTGGGGGCTGTGCTGCCAGCAGGAGAAGAGCACCTACCACGTGGTGGTGGGGCGTTCGCGCTCGGTCACCGGGCCTTACCTCGACAAGGATGGCAAGGACATGGCCCTCGGCGGCGGTTCGCTCGTCGTGCAAGGCAACGCGGCATGGAAGGCGCTCGGCCACAACAGCGCCTATACTTTCGACGGCAAGGACGTGATGGTCCTGCACGCCTATGAAACGAAGGACAAATACTTGCAGAAGCTGAAAGTGATGGACATGCGCTGGGATGGCGCCGGCTGGCCGGTGGTCGATCCCGCGGACCTCGACCGTTACCGGAGCGTGCAGCAATGAGGGCCGACGTGACGCGCGCTTTGGCGGCGCTGATGCTGGCAGCCGGTATCATCGGCGGCGGGATCCTGCCGGCCGCCGCCGGCGCGGCCGAGCTGTTCCCGCTCAAGGACGTCCGCCTGTTGCCGAGCCCCTTCCTGGAAGCCCAGGAAACCGACCGCCGCTACCTGCTCGAGCTGGACGCCGACAAACTCCTGGCCCCCTTCCGCCGTGAAGCCGGCCTGCCGCTGCCCAAGCCATCCTACGGCAACTGGGAATCCAGCGGCCTCGATGGCCACATGGGCGGCCATTACCTGTCCGCGCTGGCGCTGATGTGGGCCGCCACCGGCGACGGCACGGTCAAGGAACGCCTCGACTACTTCGTGCAGGAATTGAAGAAGGCCCAGGCGCCCGACGGCTACCTGGGCGGCGTGCCGGGCGGCCGCGCCGCATGGAACGACATCGCGCAAGGCAAGCTCCATGCCGACAACTTCTCGGTCAACGGCAAATGGGTCCCGTGGTACAACCTGCACAAGATCGCCGCCGGCCTGCGCGACGCCTGGCGCTATGCCGGCAATGAAGACGCCCGGCAAATGCTGCTCGCCTTCGCCGGCTGGACGGTCGGCATGACCAACGCCCTGAGCGACGAGCAGATGCAACAGATGCTGCGCGCCGAACATGGCGGCATGATCGAGGTATTGGCCGACGTCTAGCACCTGAACGGCCACCAGCTCTACCTCGCCGCGGACCGGCGATTCTCGCACCCGGCCATCCTGCAGCCGCTGGCCGCCGGCCGCGACGAGCTGACCGGCCTGCACGCCAACACGCAGATCCCGAAAGTGATCGGCTTCGAGCGCATTGCCGGCCTGACGGGCGATGCGGCATACCACGCCGCCGCCAGCTTCTTCTGGAAGACCGTGCACGACCACCGCACCGTCGCCATCGGCGGCAACAGCGTCAGGGAGCACTTCCACGATGACAAGGACTTCTCCTCGATGAGCAGCGAGGTGGAAGGCCCGGAAACCTGCAACACCTACAATATGCTCAGGCTCACCAGCCTGCTGTTCCAGCGCGATCCCAGCGCCGCCTACAGCGACTATTACGAGCGCGCCCTGTACAACCATATCCTGGCCTCGCAGCACCCGGGCAGCGGCGGTTTCGTCTACTTCACGCCGATGCGCCCCAACCATTACCGCGTCTATTCCGACGTGGACAAGGGCATGTGGTGCTGCGTCGGCTCCGGCATCGAAAGCCACGCCAAATACGGCGAGTTCATTTACGCCCACGACGGCGACGCGCTGCTGGTCAACCTGTTCATCCCTTCGCGGCTGGCATGGCGCGAGAAGGGCATCGTGCTGACCCAGTCCAACCGCTTCCCCGACCAGGCCAGCACGCGCCTGAGCATCGACAGCGGTGGCAAGTTCACGCTCAAGCTGCGTTACCCGGGCTGGGTGGCGCGCGGCGCGCTGGCGCTGCGCATCAACGGCAAGGCCGTGCCGGTGCGTTCCGCGCCGGGCAGCTACATCGAAGTGGCGCGCGAATGGCGCAAGGGCGATACGGTCGACGTGCGCCTGCCGATGCGCACCGCGCTGGAGCAGATGCCGGACAAGTCGAATTATTACGCCGTGCTGCACGGCCCCATCGTGCTGGCGGCGAAAACCTCGCCATTCCCCGGCGAGCGGCTGAACTTCGTGGCCGACGATTCGCGCATGGGCCATATCGCCAGCGGCCAGGTCTGCCCACAGGAAGCGGCGCCGGTCTTCGTCAGCGACAGCAAGGATTTCCTCGGCAGGTTCAAGCCCGTGCCGGGCCAGCCGCTGACGTTCACCGCGCCGGGACTGGTGCAGGCGGCGGGCCAGGGGCAGGGCGGCGGCGCGGTGCGTTTCATTCCCTTCTTCCGCCTGCACGATTCGCGCTACATGATCTACTGGCAGCAGACCACGCCGGCTGGCCTGGCCGGCATGCGGGAGCGGGCCAGGGCGGCGGAGGCGGAGCGCCTGGCGCTGGACGCCCGCACCATCGACCAGGTGGCGCCCGGCGAGCAGCAGCCGGAATCGGACCATTTCTTCAAGGGCGAAGGGGCGGACGCTGGCCTCAGAGGCATGCGCCACTGGCGCCACGCCAGCAAGTGGTTCAGCTACGAGCTGAAAGACCCGGAAGGCACGGCGCGCACGCTGCGCCTGACGTTTGCCTCGGGCGATGCCGGCCGCCGTTTCGATGTGCTCCTGAACGGGCAATTGCTGCAGGCCGTGACCATCGAGCGCAAGGGCGAAGCGTTCTACGACCTCGACCTGCCGCTGCCGGCCGGCGTGGCCCGCGACGGCAAGCTGGAAGTGAAATTCGCCGCCCATCCGGGTTCGATCGCAGGCGGCCTGTATGGCCTGCGCCTGTTGCGATAACCAAATCGGTATAGATCTCGTGAAAAAATGAATTAGATCGGCATCTCGTAAACATCTATGATTAATCTACAACAATTCTGGAGACCGGCATGACAGTCACCCGCAGGACGATTCTCGGCGGCGCGTTCGCCCTCGCTTTTGCTGCTTCGGGCAGCGTATTCGCGGCCAAGCCGCTGGTGATGGGCTTCTCCCAGGTGGGCGCGGAAAGCGAATGGCGCACCGCCAACACCGCCTCCATCAAGGAGGCCGCCAAACAGGCCGGTATCACCCTCAAGTTCGCGGACGCGCAGCAGAAGCAGGAAAACCAGGTGAAGGCGATCCGCTCCTTCATCGCCCAGCGCGTGGACGTGATCGCGTTCTCGCCGGTGGTGGAAACCGGCTGGGAAACCGTGCTGCGCGAAGCCAAGGCAGCGAAGATTCCGGTCATCCTGACCGATCGCGCCGTCAAGGTGGCGGACAAATCCCTGTACGTGACCCTGATCGGTTCCGACTTCGTGGAAGAAGGCCGCCGCGCCGGCCGCTGGCTGGTGGATTACGCCGCCAAGTCCAAGAAGCCGGTGCTGAACGTGGTCGAACTGCAGGGCACCGTTGGTTCGGCGCCGGCGCTGGACCGCAAGGCCGGCTTCGAGGAAGTCATCAAGGGCAACCCGAAGCTGAAGATGCTGCGCACCCAGACCGGCGAATTCACCCGCGCCAAGGGCAAGGAAGTCATGGAAGCCTTCCTCAAGGCGCACGGCAAGGACATCAACGTGCTGTTCGCGCACAATGACGACATGGCGATCGGCGCCATCCAGGCCATCGAGGAAGCGGGCCTGAAACCGGGCAAGGACATCGCCATCGTATCAATCGACGGCGTGAAGGGCGCCTTCCAGGCCATGATCGCCGGTAAGCTGAACGTGACGGTCGAATGCAGCCCGCTGCTCGGCCCGCAGCTGATGAAGGCGGCGCAGGATGTGGTCGCGGGCAAACCCGTCCCGCCGCGCATCGTGACCGAGGAAGGTGTGTTCCCGGCGGAAGTGGCGGCAAAAGAACTCCCTAACCGGAAATACTGATGGCAAATGCGGCCGTACCGGTGCTGGAGCTGTCCGGCATCCACAAGGAGTTCCCTGGCGTGAAGGCGCTCAGCGAGGCGGGCTTGCGCCTGTATCCGGGCGAGGTCCACACGCTGATGGGGCAGAACGGGGCCGGCAAGTCGACCCTGATCAAAGTCCTGACCGGGGTCTACACGCCGGAGCGCGGGCGCATCGTGATGGAAGGCCGCGAGATCCGCCCCGGCTCCACGCTGGAGGCCCAGGAGCTGGGCATTTCCACCGTCTACCAGGAAGTGAACCTGTGTCCCAACCTGTCGGTGGCCGAGAATATTTTCATCGGCCGCTATCCGCGCAAATGGGGCATGGTGGACTGGGCCAGCATGCGTACGCGCGCGGCAGCCCTGCTGCGCGAGCTGGAAATCGACATCGACGTGACGGCGCAGCTGTCGCGCTATCCGCTGGCCATCCAGCAGATGGTGGCCATTTCACGGGCCCTGAATATTTCGTCGCGCGTGCTGGTGCTGGACGAGCCGACTTCCTCCCTCGACGAGGCGGAAGTGCAGCTGCTGTTCCGCGTGCTGCGCCGCCTGCGCGAGCAGGGCATGGCGATCCTGTTCGTGACCCACTTCCTCGACCAGACATACGCCATTTCCGACCGCATCACCGTGATGCGCAACGGCGAGCGGGAAGGGGAGTATGCGGCGGCCGACCTGTCGCGCCTGGCCCTAGTGAACAAGATGATCGGCAAGCCGGCCGATGCGGATGCCGGGCAGCCGGCCGCCGACGCTGCGGTTGCCGTTGAGGGCGCCGGCGCCGCCGTGAACCCTGGCGCTTCCACCGGCAGCGCCGTGCTGGAAACGCGCGGCCTGGCACGCAAGGGCGTGCTGCAACCGATCGACATGCAGGTGCGCGAGGGCGAGGTACTCGGCCTGGCCGGCCTGCTGGGCGCCGGCCGCACCGAGCTGGCCCGCCTGCTGTTCGGCGCCGACCGCGCGGACAAGGGCGATATCCTGATCGGCGACAAGGCCCACGGCGTGTTCACCAATCCGCGCCAGGCCATCGCCGCCGGCATCGGCTTCTGCTCGGAAGACCGCAAGCTGGAAGGCGCCATCCTGTCGCTGTCGGTGCGCGAGAACCTGGTGCTGGCGCTGCAGGGGCGGCAAGGCATGCTGCGCGCCATCCCCATGCAACGCCAGCGCGAACTGGCGGAAGAATACGTCAAGGCGCTCGGCATCAAGACTGCCAGCATCGAGACGCCGATCGGTACGCTGTCGGGCGGCAACCAGCAGAAGGTCTTGCTGGCGCGCTGGCTGTGCACCGGTCCGCGCCTGATGATCCTGGACGAACCCACGCGCGGCATCGACGTGCGCGCCAAGCAGGAAATCATGGATTACGTCACCACCTTGTGCAAACGCGGCATGTCGCTGCTGTTCATTTCGTCCGAACTACCGGAAGTGCTGCGCGTCAGCGACCGCATCGTCGTCATGCGCGACCGCGCCGCCTGCGGCGAATACCAGCGCGGCGAGCTCGATGAAACCACCGTGCTGCATGCCATCGCAGGGGAGGCGGCATGACGCATTCCGCCACCAACTCTGCTGCCAATGCAGCCGCCGCGGCGCCCGTCGCCGCCGTGGGCCTGGGCGCCCACCTGAAAGCGCATCCGCTGGCGCGTCCGCTTGGCGCGCTGCTGGTCCTGTTCCTGATCAACCTGTTCGCCGTGCCAGGCTTCTTCCACCTGGAGGTGAAGGACGGCCACCTGTACGGCGCCCTGGTCGACATCCTGAACCGCGCCGCGCCCCTGATGCTGGCCGCCACCGGCATGACGGTGGTGATCGCCATGCGCGGCATCGATATTTCGGTCGGCGCCGTGGTGGCGCTGGCGGCAGCCGTCGCCTGCACCATGGCCGCCGCCGACCAGCCCTTGTGGCAAGCCATGGCCGCCGCCCTTGGCGCGGCCCTGCTGTGCGGCGTCTGGAACGGCCTGCTGGTGGCCGGCCTGGGCCTGCAGCCCATCGTCGCCACGCTGGTGCTGATGGTGGCTGGGCGTGGCCTGGCGCAGCTGGTCACCGACGGGCAGATCATCACCGTCTACCGCGACGATTTCTTCGTGCTGGGCAGCGGCTACCTGCTTGGCCTGCCGGTCGCGCTGTACGTCGCGCTGGCCGTGGTGGGCGCGGTGGCGCTGGCCATGCGCAAGACCGCCCTCGGCCTGTTCACCCAGGCGGTCGGCGTCAACCCGGTCGCCGCGCGCCTGGCCGGCATCCGCGCCAGCGCCCTGATTTTCGCCAGCTACGCCTTCTGCGCCGTGTGCGCCGGCCTGGCGGGCCTGATCATCAGCTCGAACATCAAGAGCGCCGACGCCAACAACGCCGGCCTGCTGCTGGAACTGGACGCCATCCTGGCCGTCACGCTGGGCGGCACTTCGCTGGCCGGCGGCAAGTTCAACCTGGCCGGCAGCGTGATCGGCGCCCTGATCATCCAGACGCTCACCTATACCGTCTATTCCCTCGGCGTGCCGCCTGAAGTCAACCTCGTCGTCAAGTCGCTGGTGGTGTTCGCGGTCTGCCTGTCGCAAA